>JARIFA010000036.1 GCA_031127075.1 Gemmatimonadota bacterium
CCTCCCGAACCGGCCCGACCTGCTCTCGCATCTCGGCGTCGCGCTCGAGGTGGCTGCGCTCACCGGGACGCCGTTGCAGCGGCCGCCCGAGATCGCCGCGCTCCCGCCGGTCGCCGTGCCGGTCGTCCGTGCGGACCGTGAGGCGCGCGCGGGCGGGGTGACGGTCCGGATCGAGGAGCGGGCGGAGTGTTCGCAGTATGGCGCCGCGGTGCTGTCCGGGCTCACCGTGGCGCCGAGCCCGGCGTGGCTCCGAGCGGCGGTGGAGGCCGTGGGTGGGCGCTCGATCAACAACCTCGTCGACGCGACGAATTACCTGCTGCACGGCTTCGGCCAGCCGATGCACGCCTTCGACGCGACGGCCCTGCAGGGCGACACGCTCATCGTCCGGCGCGCGCGGGCCGGCGAGCAGCTCGTCACGCTCGATGGCGCCACGCGGACGCTCGATCCGACGATGCTCGTGATCGCCGACGCGGCGGCACCGACGGCGCTCGCGGGCGTGATGGGCGGCCGGGGAAGCGAAGTCACCGAGGCGACCACGCGGGTGGTCCTCGAGGTCGCCTGCTTCGCGCCGGCGCTCGTGCGGGCGACGCGTCGCAAGGCGGGGCTCTCGACGGATGCGAGCTATCGGTTCGAGCGCGGCATCGATGGTGGGGCGGTCGGCGAGATGCTGGCCATCGGCGCCGCGCTGCTCGCGCACCTCGGTGGTGGCCAGGTCGACGCGCTCCTGCATCTCGGGGCCGCCCCGACGCCGGCCCCGCCGCTCACCGTCCGTCCGGCGCGGGTGGCCGCCGTCCTCGGCGATGCGGTCCCGGCTGAAGAGATCGGGGCGCTGCTCCGCGGCATCGGCTTTGGCGTCCGTGAGGGCGCCGGTGGCGCGTTGCTCGTCACCGTGCCGACCTGGCGTCACGATGTCTCGCGCGAGGTGGACCTCGTCGAGGAGGTCGCGCGGCTCCGCGGCTTTGACCGCCTGCCGGACACGCTGCACGGCGCGCGCCCGGGCACGGCGCCCGACGATCCGCTCTTCGTCGTCGGACGCCGTCTCCGCGACGCGCTTGTCGCGGATGGCTTGCACGAGGTCCGGCCGCTCCCGTTCACGGCGGGGGCGCCCGAGGGGTTCGTCCGCGTGCAGAACCCGCTGGCCGAGGACGAGCCGTACCTCCGGCGTCGGGTGCTCGACACGCTCGCGCGTCGGGCGGAGTACAACCTCAACCGCATGCAGGGCGATGTGCGACTCTTCGAGGTGGGGGCGGTGTTCGCGCCCGACGGCACCGCGCTGCCGGTCGAGGAGCAGCGGGTCGCCGCTCTGCTGATGGGCGCGCGACGGCCGGTGCACTTCTCCGAGCCGCAGCCACCCGCCTTCGATGCGTGGGACGCGAAGGCGCTCGGCGAGCGGACGGCCGCCGTGGCGTTCCCTTCGGCACACATCGCGTTGGAGCCAGGTGAGGGGGAGGTGCTGTGGCGTGTGCTGGTCGACGGAGAGGCGGCCGGGACCGTGGAGCGCGTCGCGCTCGACGCGCCCGTGTGGGCGCAGCCGGCCTTCGGGGTCGAGCTGACGCTCGGTCGGGTGGCGAACGCCCCGGTCGCCGCACCGGGGACTCACGTGCACGGCATGATCGGCACCGCGGCGGCCGGGCGCGCACCGATCCGCTACCGCCCGCTCCCCACGACCCCTGCGGCTCTCTTCGATCTGGCGCTGATCGTCCCGGACGCGGTGCCGGCGGCGGCGGTGGAGGCGGTGGTGCGCGAGGTGTCTGGGACGCAGCTCGAAGCCGTGGTGCTCTTCGATGAGTTCCGCGGCACGGGGGTCGCCGACGGGGCTCGCTCGCTCGCGTGGCGTCTCACGTTCCGGCATCCGGAGCGGACATTACGCGACAAGGAGATCGAAGGACGGCGCGCCCAACTGCTCAAGGCCCTGGAGGAGCGTCTCGGTGTCCGTCCCCGTTCCGTCTGATCCCGCCGCCGCGGCGTTCCATGAGCTCGAGGTGCTGGTCCGGCATCTCGGCGAGGAGGTCGCGACCTTCCGCAAACGCGCGCAGCAGGCGGAAGCGCGCCTGAAGGCCCTCGGTGCCTCGCCCGCCGGTGAGGCGAGTGCGGAGGACCGTGTGGCCGCGCTGGAGGCGGAGAACGCCGAGCTCCGCGCGCGGCTCGACGCGGCGGTCGCGCAGACCGAGGCGGCGCTCGAGCGCGTCACCTTCCTCAGACAGCAGCACGCCCTCGGCGGAGAGACCTCATGACGGTGCATTCGACGCGCGTGCGGATCGTCGGCGAGGAGTACACCGTTCGATCGACGGTCTCGCCCGAGCACACGCAGGCCATCGCGGCGCACGTGGACGCGGCGATCCGGAAGGTGCTCGAGAGTCCGGCGATCACCGACCCCGGGAAGGCCGCGATCCTGGCGGCGATGGCGATCACCTCGGAGCTCTTCGACGAGCGGGCGGCGCAGGCGCAGGTCGCGGAGCGGATGCGGTCGCTGTCGGGGGAGCTGCGGCGCTGGCTGCCGCCTGGGAAGCGCGGCGAGGGGTGAGCCCCGTGGTGGACCGGGGCGCGTGCGCCGCTGGATCCGCCCCTGACGTGGTGCGTTGCCATTTCCTGCTGACAGTCGTACCTTGCGGCGGTAGTTCGTAGGCGCGACGTCCCGTAGGTGGTTGTGTCGTCGGCAGTTACCCCTCTTCCGTCCCGCGCCCTTCGTCGGCGCCGGTCCGAGAGGCCGATTGTCACGGACCGTCCACTGGCGGTTGGCGCGCCTTCCCCTGGGATCTGCGGTGCCTCCGGGCGCCGCCTTGCGCATAGGACGTCATAAGATGATGAACCCGATGGCCATCGCGATCGCGATCGGCGCCGTGCTCGCGGGCGCCCTTCCGGTCGCGTTCACGTTTGGGCGCCGCCGTGGCCGCGCCCTGGAGGACGCCGAGCGGCGGGCGGCGGGTGAGGCCGCCGACCAGGTCGCGAAGCGAATCGTGGCGGAGGTGGAGCGCGAGGCCGACGCCGCACGGAAGCAGGCGGTCCTCTCCGGAAAGGAAGAGGTGATGAAGGTCCGCGAGGCCTGGGAGCAGGAGGCCCGGAAGCGGCGTGAGGAGGTGGAGCGCGAGGAAAAGCGCGTCGTCGAGCGGGAGCAGCAGGTGGACCGCAAGGTCGACCTGATCGACCAGAAGGAGAAGGAACTGGGGCGTCGAGCGAGCGAGCTCGGTCGACGCGAGAAGCAGCTCGAGGAGCGGCAGGGCGAACTCGACGCGATGGTCGGCGAGGAGCGGCGGCGACTCGAGCAGGTGGCCGGGCTGTCGGCGGAGCAGGCGAAGGCGGAGCTGATCCGCCGCCTCGAGGAGGAGGCGCTGGCGTCCGCGGCCAACCGTGTCCGCGAGATCCGCGAGACCGCCAAGCGCAACGCCGATCGCGAGGCGAAGAAGATCGTCGCGCTCGCGGTGCAGCGGATCGCGGCCGAGCACACGGCGGAGATCACCGCGGCGGCGGTGGCGTTGCCGAAGGACGATATGAAGGGCCGCATCATCGGGCGCGAGGGGCGGAACATCCGGGCCTTTGAACTGGCCACCGGCGTCGACGTGATCATCGACGATACGCCGGACACGGTCGTGGTGAGCTGTTTCGACCCCGTGCGCCGCGAGGTGGCGCGGGTCGCCCTCGAGAAACTCGTCGCCGACGGGCGGATCCATCCCGGGCGCATCGAGGAGGTCGTCGAGAAGGCGCGGAAGGAGGTCGACGCCTCCATCATCGAGACGGGGGAGCAAGCCGCCTATGAAGTGGGCGTGCACGGGCTCCACCCCGAGATGATCAAGTTGATCGGCCGGATGAAGTGGCGGACCAGCTACGGCCAGAACATCCTCTATCACTCGAAGGAGACGGCCTTCCTCGCGGGGATCATGGCGGCGGAGCTCGGGCTCGACGTGGCGATGGCCAAGCGCGGCGCGCTCCTGCACGACGTCGGCAAGGTGCTCACGCACGATCACGAGGGGACGCACGTCCAGCTCGGCGTCGAGGTCGCGACCAAGTACGGCGAGCACCCGCTCGTCGTGAATTGCATCGCCGCGCATCACGACGATGTGCCGCACGAAAGCGAGGTCTCGGTGCTCGTGCAGGCGGCCGACGCCATCTCCGGCTCGCGCCCCGGCGCGCGGCGCGAGGCGTTCGAGACGTATGTGAAGCGGCTCGAGGGACTCGAGAAGATCGCGAGCAGCTACAAGGGCGTGGACCGCGTCTTCGCGATCCAGGCGGGGCGCGAGGTGCGCGTGATCGTCGACCCGACTGGGATCGACGACGCGCGGATGCAGTCGCTGACGGAGGAGATCGCGCGGCGGGTGGAGTCGGAGTTGCAGTACCCCGGTCAGATCCGCGTGGTGGCGATCCGGGAGACGAGGGCGTCCGACATTGCCCGCTGAGCTGATCGACGGCGTCGCCATCGCGGCGCGGGTGCGGGCCCGGGTCGCCCGCGAGGCGGCCGAGCTCGCGCCGCGCGGCGTCGTGCCGGGCCTGACCGTCGTGCTCGTGGGGGAGGACCCCGCGAGCGCCGTCTACGTCGCGAGCAAGGAGAAGGCCTGTCGCGAGGCCGGGATGCGTGGCGAGACGATCCGGCTCCCCGCGGCGACGACGGAGGCGGAGCTCCTCGCCGTCGTCGACCGGCTCAACGCGGACCCGGCGGTGCACGGCATCCTCGTGCAGATGCCGGTGCCGCGGCACATCGACGCGCAGGCGGTCATCCGGCGGATCGATCCGACCAAGGATGTCGACGGATTCCATCCGGTGAATGCGGGGAAGGTGCTGATCGGCGACCCTGACGCGTTCGCCCCGTGCACGCCCGCCGGCGTGCAGGTGCTCCTCACGGAGAGCGGGATCGAGACCGCGGGGAAGGAGGCGGTGATCCTCGGGCGCAGCACGATCGTCGGCAAGCCGATGGCGGCCCTGCTGATGCAGGCCGGCCGCGGCGCCGACTGCACGGTGACGGTCTGCCACTCGCGCACGCGCGACCTCGCGGCGCATACGCGGCGCGCGGATATCCTCGTCGCCGCCATCGGGAAGCCGGAGATGGTGACCGCCGAGATGGTGAAGCCGGGCGCCGTCGTGATCGACGTCGGGATCAATCGGGTCGACGACCCGACGGCGAAGCGCGGGTACCGGATCGTCGGGGACGTCTCGTTCGAGGCGGTCCGCGCGGTCGCGTCGCACCTCACCCCGGTGCCCGGGGGCGTCGGGCCGATGACGATCGCGATGCTGCTCGCGAACACGGTGCGCGCCGCGCGCCTCACCCTCGCCCGCTGACGTCCGCGATGCACGCGCCCGGCTCCGCCATCGAGTCCGCCCTCGGCGTGGGGGAGCTCGCGGGGTACGCCAAGGAGTCACTCGAGGCGGCCTTCCCGGGGCTCTGGGTCAAGGGCGAGGTGTCGAACTTCAAGCGCCACTCGAATGGGCACTGGTACTTCTCGCTGAAGGATGCGGTCGGGCAGCTCCCGGCCGTCGTCTGGGCGCGCGATGCGCGTCGCATCCCGGCGCCGCCGGACGAGGGGATGAGCGTCTTCGCTCGCGGCACACTGAGTCTCTGGGCGGGGCAGGGGAAGCTGCAGTTCATGGTGGATGCGATTGAGGCGGAGGGCGCCGGGCTCTGGCAGAAGGCCTTCGACGCGCTCAAGGCCACGCTCGACGCCGAGGGGCTCACCGCCGTCGCGCGGAAGCGCCCGCTGCCGAGCTACCCACGCACCGTCGCCGTCATCACGAGCGGGGACGGCGCGGCGTGGCGCGACATCCAGGCGGTCGTGCAGCGTCGACACGCCGGCGTGCACCTCACGCTGATTCCGGCGGTGGTGCAGGGGGAGATCGCGCCCGCCTCGCTCGTGCAGGCGCTCGACCGCCTCGCGCGCTGGGGCGGCGCCGATGTGGCGATCATCGGGCGTGGCGGTGGGTCCCGCGAGGACCTCTGGGCGTTCAATCACGAGTCGGTCGCCCGCGCCGTCGCCGCCTGTCCGATCCCGGTGATCTCCGCCGTCGGGCACGAGACGGATTTCACCATCACTGATTACGTGGCCGATGAGCGTGCCGCGACGCCGAGCGTCGCCGCGGAGCGTGCGGTCCCGGTGCTGGCGGACGTGCAGGCGGGCGTCCGCGCCCTCGGCGGTCGGCTTTCCGATGCACTCGAGGACCGGGTCGACCGCGAGGGGCGTCGGCTCCGTTCGTACGCCGACGGGCTCCGGTTGCGCGCTGGCCGCGCCGTCGAGCGGCGTCGGGCGCGGATCGAACGGGTGGCCGGCCGTCTCGACGCGCTCTCGCCGCTCAGCGTTCTCGCGCGCGGCTTCGCCGTCGCCCGCGGCGCCGATGGCCAACCGCTCGCCCGTCGTGACGCGTTCACGGTGGGGGAGCCGTTCGACCTGTTGTTGACCGACGGCCGCGTGACCGCGCGGACCGAATCCATCGACGCCCGCGCCCCGCACCTGAGGACCGGCTGATGACCTTCGAGGAGACCCTGGCCCGCCTGGAGGAGATCGCCCAGGCGCTCGACCGCGACGACCTGCCCCTCGAGCAGGCGCTCCGCCTCTTCGAGGAGGGGATCGTCCGCCTGCGCGAGGCGTCCGCCGTCCTGGCGGAGGCCGACGGCACGGTGCGGACCCTCGTCGAGACGGCTGACGGCGTCTTCGAGGCCCGCTCGTGACGGACGCGATGATGATCCCGATCGACTTCGGCGCTGACCGGGCGCGCGTGGCGCGGGCGCTCGAGACGCTCGTCACACGCTGTCTCGACGGGCGGGGCGGGGCGGTGTACGACGCCATCCGCTACAGCCTGACCGGCGAGGGGAAGCGGCTCCGCGCCGTGCTCGTGCTCAGTGCGTACCGCGCGGCGGGGGGCACCGGCGATGTGAGCGACCTCGCGGCCGCGGTCGAGGTGGTCCACGCGTATTCCCTCGTGCACGACGACCTGCCGTGCATGGACGACGACGCGATGCGTCGGGGACGGCCGACCGTGCACGTGGTCCACGGCGTGGCGGCTGCGACCGCGGCGGGGATGGCGATGGTGCCGCTCGCGGCCCGTGCGGCCGCCGACGCGGCCCTCGCGCTCGGCCTCGATGCCGAGGAGTCATCGACCATCGTCCGTGAGTTGATGCGCGCCTCGGGCGCTGGGGGGATGATCGGCGGGCAGTTGCTCGACCTCGAAGGGGAGGGGCGCTCGCTCTCGCTCGAGGAGCTCGAGCGCGTGCATCGCCTCAAGACGGGGGCGCTGATCGAGGCCTCGATGGCGCTCGGCGGGCTCGCCGCCCGGGCCCCCGCGCCACTCCTCGAGGCGTTCCGCCGGTACGGGGCGGCCATCGGGCTCGCCTTCCAGATCGCGGATGACGTGCTCGACATCACCGCCACGACGGACCAGCTCGGGAAGACCGCCGGGAAGGACGTCGAGTACCGGAAGAGCACCTATCCGGCCCTCCTGGGCGTCGCGGGCGCGAAGGCCCGTGCCGAGGCGCTCGTCCAGGAGGCGTGCGCCGGCCTGCAGGGGCAGGGGGCGCTCACGCCGGAGCTCGAGTTCCTCGCCCGCTTCGTCGTCGCCCGTCGTTCGTGATGTACCGCCACTCTTGCCCGGACGCCGTGCCGGGTGGCAACCTACCACACTCCCCATCGCCCGCTGTCCGATGACCCTGCTCGACCGCCTCCAGAGTCCCGCCGACCTCCGCACGATGACCGCTGCGGAGCGGACGCAGCTCGCGCAGGAGATCCGCGACTTCCTGATCTCGACCTGCTCGGTCACCGGCGGCCACATCGGCGCGGGCCTCGGCGTGGTGGAGCTCACGATCGCGTTGCACGCCGCGTTCGACACGCCGCGCGACCAGCTCGTCTGGGACGTCGGCCACCAGGGCTACCCGCACAAGGTGCTGACCGGCCGCAAGGACCGGATGCACACGCTGCGACAGGAGGGAGGCATCTCCGGCTTCCTCAAGCGGACGGAGAGCGAATACGACACGTTCGGGGCGGGGCACGCGGCGACGTCGATCTCCGCCGCCCTCGGGATGGCGGCCGGGCGTGACCTCCGGGGCGAGGACTTCAAGGTCGTCGCCATCATCGGCGACGGCTCGCTCGGCTCGGGGCTCGCGTATGAGGCGCTGAACAACGCCGGCGCGATGGACCGCGATTTCATCGTCGTGCTCAACGACAACGAGATGAGCATCGCGCCGAACGTCGGGGCGATGCACAAGTATCTGACGTCGGTGCAGCGGAACCCGATCTACAATCGGCTCCGCAGCGCCATCGGCGATTGGGCCGACCACGCGACGGGCGTCTTCAAGGATGCCGGCAGCCTCGTGCGGCGCTGGGAGGAGTCGGTGAAGGCATTCCTGACGCCCGGCGTGCTCTTCGAGGAGCTCGGCTTCCGCTACTTCGGCCCGATCGACGGGCACGACATCGCGCAGATGGTGGAGACGTTCGAGGCGATGAAGGGATTCACGGGCCCGCGGCTCGTGCACGTCATCACGCAGAAGGGCCGCGGCTTCCCGGCCGGCGAACATGGCGAGAAGTGGCACGCGCTCCCGCCCGGCCACGACCCGGCCACCGGGAAGCTCCTCAAGGCGGCGACGGGGAACCCGAACTACACGGCCGTCTTCGGGGCGGCGCTCTCGGAGCTGATGTCGGCGCATCCGCAGGTGGCGGCGATCACCGCGGCGATGCCCGGTGGCACCGGGATCGGTACGGTGGCGAAGGCGCATCCGTCGCGCACCTTCGACGTCGGGATCGCCGAGGGGCACGCGGTCACCTTCGCCGCGGGGCTCGCGACGCAGGGGGCGAAGCCGGTCGTCGCGATCTATAGCACCTTCCTGCAGCGCGGCTACGACAACATCGTGCATGACGTCGCCATCCAGTCGCTCCCGGTGGTCTTCGCGATGGACCGCGCGGGACTGGTGGGCGAGGACGGTGAGACCCACGCGGGGCTGTACGACATCGCCTATATGCTCGCGGTGCCGCACATGACCGTCACCGCACCCAAGGATGGCGCGGAGCTCGTCGGCTTGCTGAAGACGGCGATCGCGCACGACGCGGGCCCGTTCTGCGTCCGCTATCCGCGCGACGTGGCGCCGGACCTCGTCCCGGCGGCGGCGGCGGTCGCGGCCGTGCCGCCCGGCACGTGGGAGGTGCTGCGCCGCGGGGAGCGCGTCGCGGTGCTCGCGGTCGGGACGATGGTGCAGGAGGCGATGCGGGCCGCGGAGCGCCTCGCGGCGGAAGGGCTCGAGGTGACGGTGGTGAACTGCCGCTATCTCAAGCCCTACGACGACGCGACGCTCGCGAGTCTCGTGGCGAGCCACGAGCAGATCGTCGTCGTCGAGGAGGGCACAATCATCAACGGCTTCGGGGCCTTCATGGCGGCGGTCATCGCCGCGCAGGCTCCCGACGTGCGCGTGCACACCCTCGGGGTCCCTGATCGCATCGTCTACGCGGCCTCGCGGGCGCGGCAGCTCGCGCAGTGCGGCATCGACGCCGACGGGATCGCCCGCGCCGTGCGGGCGGCGGCGGAGAGCGGGGCGCTCGCCGGGTGATCACCAGGCTCGGCGTCGTCGGCCACCTCGGCTACGACGGCCTCTCCGACGTCCTCTCGTTCCTGGTCCGCGAGGCCCCGGCGCACGGGCTCTCCCTGCACGTCGAGGCGAGTCTCACCGGTCTCGTCCCCGGGGCGGCGCTCCTCGCGCGACCCGACGAGGTCGATGCCCTCCTCGCGCTCGGCGGCGACGGCACGCTCCTCCGGGCCGCACGATTCCTCGGCGGCGCGCCCATCCCGCTCCTCGGCGTCAACCTCGGGAAGCTCGGCTTCCTCACCGCCTGCTCGCACGCGGAGTTCCCCGCGGGATTCGCCGCCTTCGCGGCCGGGCGATACACCGTGCAGGATCGGCTCGCGCTCGAGGCGAACACCACGCAACCGGATGGATCGGTCGGGGTGCGGCTGCGCGCGCTGAACGATGTGGTCGTGCACAAGGGCGGTTTCGCGCGCGTCCTCCGGTTGCGCCTCTTCGCCGACGACGAACTGGTCGCGGCCTTTGCCGCCGACGGCGTCGTCGTCGCGACGCCCACCGGTTCGACCGCATACGCCCTCTCGGCGAACGGCCCCGTGGTGGTCCCCACGCTCGATTCGATCCTCGTCACGCCGGTCGCGCCGCACACGCTGGCGCTGCGCCCGACGCTCCTCCCCGCCGATGCGACGGTGCGACTGGAGGTCGAGGACGCGCCCGAGGAGGTGTTGGTGACCGCCGATGGCCAGGTCGGTACGGCTCTCGCCGCGGGGCAGCATCTGGTGGTGCGCCGCAGTGCGGCACCGGTCCGACTCGTCCAGCTCGACGGGCATCCCTTCTTCGCGCGGCTCCGGATGAAGCTCGGGTGGGGTGGCCTCGCGGAGCGCGACGGATGAGCGCGAACGCCGACGCGTGCGGCGCGGCGATGTCGCCCACCGCCGCGGACGCGTCGAGTCTCCACGCATGCTGACCGAACTCCGCATCCGCCAGCTCGCGGTGATCGATGAGGTCGCGCTCACCCTCGCCCCCGGGTTCAATGTGCTCACCGGGGAGACGGGCGCGGGGAAATCGATCATCGTCGAGGCGCTCGGTTTGCTGATCGGCGAGCGCGCGTCGAGTGACCTCGTGCGCGCCGGCGCGGAGCGTGCGACCGTCGAGGGCGTGTTCGACGTCAGTGATCGTTCGGCGCTCCGTGAGGCCCTCGACGCGCGCGGCATCGACTGCGAGGGGACGCTCGTGCTGCGTCGGGAGGTCTCGGCGGCCGCCGGGGGACGCGCGCGTGCGTGGATCAACGGCACGCCGGTCACCGCCGGCGCGCTCGCGGCCATCGGGCGGGTGCTCATCAACGTCCACGGGCAGCACGAGGCGCAGACACTGCTCGCGCCCGAGGCGCAGCGGGACATCCTGGATGCCTTCGGGGATGCGTCGGCGGCGCGCGACGCCGTGCGCGTCGCGCATCAGGCGCTCGCGGAGGTCGAGTCGGCGTGGGCGGCGCTGGCCGCGCGGGAGGCGGAGGCGCGTCGCCGTGCCGACTGGCTCGCCCACGTCGCCGGGGAGATCGAGGCCGCGGCACCACGGGCCGACGAGGAAACGCCGCTCGAGGACGAGGCCCGACGGCTCACGCACGCCGAGGAGCTGCAGGCGCTGGTGACGGAGGTGACCGACGCGCTCGACGGAGAGGAGGGGGCGCTGCGGCGTCTCGGGCCGCTGCAGCGGGCGCTGGCGGGCCTCCAACGGATCGATCCGGCGACCGCCCGACTGCAGGAGCTCTACGACGCGGCGTGGTATGCGCTCGAGGAGGTCGCCCGGGAGGCGCATGCGTATGCGGAGGGGGTCGAGCACGACCCCGCGCGGTTGGAGGCGGTCGAGCGTCGGCGGGATCTGCTGTATCGGCTCAAACAGAAGCACGGTGGCACGCTCGAGGCAGTGGTGGAGGCGGGGCGCGCCGCGCGCGCCGAACTCGACCTGCTCGACACGGCCGGGCTCGACCGTCGGACGCTCGAGACACGCCGCACCGCCGCGGCCACCGCGCTGACGGCGGCGGCAGCGGCGCTTTCCTCGAAACGGCGGGCCGCGGCCGCCGCACTCGCCCGCGCGGTGACCGCGCGGCTCCCCGACCTCGGGATGCCCGATGGCCGGTTCCTCGTCGACCTCCCGGCGCGCGAGGAGGTCGGTCCCGAGGGGGCGGAGCAGGTGGAGTTCCAGGTGGCGCTCAACCTCGGCCACGAGGCACGACCGCTCGCGCGCGTCGCCTCCGGCGGCGAGCTCGCGCGCGTGATGCTCGCGCTGCAGGTGATCCTCGCGCGCCTCGACGACGTGCCGACGCTGATCTTCGACGAGGTCGACGCGGGGATCGGCGGTCGCACCGGGCTCATGGTCGGCGACGCGATGCGTGACGTCGCGACGCACCATCAGGTCTTCGCGATCACGCACCTGCCGCAGATCGCGGCCCGCGGGCATCACCACATCGTCGTCGCGAAGGGGGCGAAGGGGGGCGTGACGACGACCGATGTGGCGGTCGTCACGGACGAGGCGCGCGTGTCCGAGGTGGCGCGGATGCTCGGAGGGGACGCCGAGTCCGCCACCAGTCGGGAGCATGCGCGGGAACTGCTGGCATCGGCCGCGGTGGCGCCGACGCGGGACCGCCCGACGGCTCAGCGCGCGCGGAAGCGGGGATAGGCGCGCAGGAGGAGTCGGTCCTCGTACGCTTTGGGGACGAGCCCCTGCGGACTCGCGATCGATTGCAGGTGCGTGTAGCTCAGCTCCCACGCCGTCCCCGCGATTGTCAGGCGGCGGCGCGCGGCGAGCGTGGAGTAGGTGAGGGAGAGCCCGACGCGCTGCGCCTCGCGGGCGCTCCACCGGTCGAGCCGCTCGGCATCGACGCCGCCGGGGAGCCCGATCTCCGGCACCGCGTGTCGGTCACCATCGCTGCGGCTCCACTGCCAGAGCGCCCCGATCATCAGGTAGTCCCCGAGCTGCCAGCGGGGCGCGATCGTCGCGTCGAGGAGGCGGCCGGGTGTCACCTGCACGGTGAGGGTCCGTCCGGCGTCCACGAGGTCGGTCCCATCGGGGGCGGGGACGCGGAGCGATCGTGCGACCGCCGCGCCTCCCGTGGTGGCGCCGAGCGCGACCGTCGTCCAGAAGCGGTCGCCGAGGACGACGTCGGTGAGCGATCGCACGGTGAGCGCGGCGGTGCCGGTGCCGGTGCCGATGTCGAAGAGGGCGTCGGGGTCATCGACCGTCCCGGTGCCGACGCGATAGTCGATCAGCACCGACTGGCGCAGGCCGCGGGCACCGCGCTCGAAACGCTGCGGTACGCGGTCGATCAAGAGGACTTTCGCGGAGACGTGGACGTCGCCGATCGCAGTGAGCGCGCCGGCGCTCAGCGGGCGCGCGCCGAAGCCATCGGTACTGTCACGCACGAGGCGGTCGAGCTCCTCGCCGGTGAGCCCGATCTCGGCGCCCGCCGGGAGCGCGCCGCTGCTCGGGATTCCCGTGATGCCGTAGCGCGAGAACGCCGCGCGCAGGGAGTCGGCGCGGGCGACGAGGAGCGATTCCGCGGCGCTGCCGATCAGCGGCACGTAGCGTCGGCCCGCACCGGCGGCGGTGCCGTACAGCGAACCGAGGCCCGAGGCGAAACTCGCGGCGGTGCTCGCGATCGAGGCGACGCGCGCTGCCTCGGCGAGGATCAGGGCACACTCGGGGAACGCGGCGGGGTTCGCGGTGCAGGTGGTGCGGCGCTCCTCGAGTTGCGTGGCGGCGGTGCTGAAGCGTCCGACGGCGGTCGCATTCGCCGCGGCGACGCCGCTGCCGAGGCGGAGTGGGTTCAGGCCGAGGGTCGCCGTGCTGTCCGGGCGGGCGCGGAAGAGCGCCTCCGGGCGGGTGCGCACGAGCGTGGCGCGAACGCCGAGGGTGATGCGCGACGTCACTCCGTACTCGAGGCCGAGGGCGGAGGCGAAGATCCGCTGTCGCACGTCGAGCCGGGTGGGGCCGAGCGATGCGCGGAAGTCCTCGACCCCGAGGCCGCGCACGAGCCCTTCGATCGGGGCGAGGAGCGTCAGACGCGTCGCGTCGAGCGGGGTCCCCGTCAGCGCGCCGCCGAGGCCCTCCAGCTGTCCCGCATTCCACCGATCGCGCTGCAGGGTGAGTTCGCCTCCCGTCTCGACGCGAAACGCCCCGCGCGGCAGCGTCACCGCGTCGGGGCCCGGCGTGAGCACGCGCTGGGCCGCCGCCGGCGTCGTCAGGACGCTGGCACCGAGGAGCGCAGCGCTCAGCGCTGTGAAATGTCGGGGGCGGGAACGGGGAGGGATCGGAGACACGGCGTGGGCGATGGGCCTGCGGGCAGGCGAACGGCTACTTTCCTCGTGTGATGCCACAAGATAATGCCCCGCTCCCGCCGGCCGACGCGGTCGACGCGTCCGCCCCCCTCCCGACCGTGCCCTGGCAGCTGACGGGGAACCACTGGCTCGCGCTGCCGTGCATCCATCCGGCCGACGCGTCGGTGCACGCCGTGAGCCTGGTCCATCGCGGGGCCCGGGCCGCGGTCGAGTTCGCCGGCGGCGCTGATTTTCAGACGGGGCGGTCGGCCCCACTCGCGCGTCCCGTCATCCGGATCGATGGGGTGGAGGTGGAGCTCGCGCAGGGAGGGATCGTCTGGGAGCGCGCGCTGCAGTGGCTGCCGACGTTCACCGCGCAGGCGGGGGAGATCGTGGTGCGGGGAACGGTCTTCGCTCCGTTCGGGCGGGACGCGGACATCGCCGGGGCGGTCTATGCCATCGCCCTTGAGAATCGTGGGTCGGCCGTGCGGCGCGTTGAGGTGGCGCTCGAGGGGGTGCTCGGGCATCGCCAGCTGCGGGTACGGACGCCGCGGCCTGCCGAGGACGGGCACCGCGCGTCCCGGACGGCGGATGGCGTCGTGCTCCTCGACGGGGCAGGCGTGCCGGGGTTCTGTGCGCTCGCGCTCGCCGCCGACGGGGAGGCGCGGGTCGAGGTGACGGCGGGGGATGCCCCCGCGTATGCGATTCGACGCGAGATGCTCCTCGGCCCGGGGGAGCGCGGCGAGGTCGCGTTTCATCTGGCGGCGGGCCCCGAGCGTGACGGCGCCGCCGCCACCGTGGGGGTGATGCGTCGACGTGGGTGGCGCCCCCTCCTCACCGCCACCCGCGAGGCGCTGCGGTCGCTGGAGCAGAGCACCGGGGTCGAGGCCGTCGACGCGCTCGTGAACCGGCATCTGCTCTTCGCGTACTTCTTTGCCGTCGCCCGTGCGCTCGACGATGCGCACTTCTACCTCGTACGCTCCCGGGCGCCCTGGTGCGCCTGGGGCACGACGATCCGTGATTGGGAGGCCCTCGCGTGGACCGTCCCCGCGGTGCAGCTCGCCGATCCACCGCTCGCGCGCGAACTGATCCTCCGCGCCTGCGAGGTGCACGGATACGCACCGGGTCGCGGCGTCCACTACCTCGATGGCACGCTCTTCGAGCCGGGGTTCACGCTCGAGGGCGTCGCCTCATACGCGGTCGCCACCGAGCGCTACATCCGGGAGACCGGGGACGATCAGGTGGTGGAGGAAGCGGTGCTCGCGGACACGCTCTACCTCTCGCACGACGATCTCGCCGCGCGGCGGGACGCCGATCATCCGCTGTATCGCACCGAGGTGACGCTCGATCGGCAGGTCGCCCCGCTACCGTACACGCTGCATGGCAACGCGGTCGCCGCGTTCGCGCTCGACGCCTTCGCGAAGCTCCTCGACGAGGAAGCCGCCAAGGAGGTGCAGGATCCCGCGCCGGTGCGCGCGGCGCTCCGCCGGCACTTCGCCTCTGGCGGGGCGGGCAAGGAGACCTTCGCCGCCACCGCCGACCTGCGCGGCGAGCGCACGCTCGACGACGACCCGGTCGGGTCCGCCCTGTGGCTCCCGCTCTGGGAAGGGGTCGATCGCACGGACTCGACCTATCGGCGGACCGCCAAGCGGATCGGCGCCTCGACGCGCCTGACCGTGCAGATCGGTCGGCTCCTCGGCCCCGATGCCTCAGAGATGGTGCAGTGGCTACGGCGGGCGCCGCTCGCCGATGGGTGGGCCGCGGAGCACGTCGATGCGGAGGGTCGGGCGACGAGCGCCGGGGGCGACGCCGCACTCAGCGGGCTGCTCGCCGCGACCCTCTGGCACGTGGTCCACACCCAGGGCGTGCGCGGGTAGCACGCCGCGCCGCGCCGACGCCGGTGCGCTCGGTGCGCCCGGTGCGGTCAGCCCCGCAGGGCGAATCCGGCGGCCGCCGCCGCCACCGAGCCGAGGAGCGAGAGGGCGAGGTAGATCGCGGCGCGCAGCGCCTGTCCGCCCTGCAGCAGCGCGAGCGTCTCGACAGCGAAGGTCGAGAAGGTGGTGAACCCGCCACAGAGGCCGACGGCGACGAAGAGCCGCAGCCCCGAGGCCGCGTCGGTGGCGTCCGCCCAGCGGACGAACCAGCCGAGGGCGAACGAGCCGAGGAGGTTGATCGCGAGCGTCGGCCACGGGAGCCCGGCGGTCGCGAGGCGCGCGCCGGCGAGCGTCACGAGATGCCGGGCGGTGGCGCCGAGCGCGCCGCCGCCGGCGACGGCGAGCAGGGCGGCGAGGGAGGCGGGGGCGGGGGTGGTCACGTCAGTGTGCTGGGATGTGCCGGGGGTGGGAATCGAACCCACACGGGCTTTCGCCCAAGGGATTTTAAGTCCCTCGCGTCTCGCCAATTTCGCCACCCCGGCGTCGGGAACGCACGAGGCGGGGACGGCAGCGCCGTCCCCGCCTCGTGCGTCACTGGAACCGACAGAGCGGGAAACGGGACTCGAACCCGCGACCCCAACCTTGGCAAGGTTGTGCTCTACCAACTGAGCTATTCCCGCGTGCAGCGAAGGTTAGGGTGGGGCGGGGGGTCCGGCAAGCGGACCGGACGGCGGACCGGCCCGTCGTGACCACGTCCCCAGATGGTTATTATCGCCCCATGCTCGTGCTGCGCGTCCCCGGCGACAAGTCGATCTCGCATCGCGCCCTCCTCCTCGCCGCGCTCGGCGAGGGCCCCAGCGAGGTTCGCGGCCTCCTCGATTCCGCCGACATCGAGGCGACCGCGCGCGCGCTGCGCGCCCTCGGGGTGCCGATGCCGCCGCTCGACGCCACGTTGGTGGTTGTGCCCGGTGTCGGTCGGCGCGGCCTCACGGCGCCCGTCGCGCCCATCGATTGCGCGAACAGCGGGACCACCGCCCGGCTCGTCGCGGGTCTCGTCGCGGGGGCCGGACTCGAGGCCACCCTCGTCGGGGACGAGAGCCTCTCGCGTCGGCCGATGCGCCGCGTTGCCGAACCGCTCCGGGCGATGGGCGCGACCGTGGAGCTGCCGTCGCACGAGGGCCTGCCGATGACGGTGCGCGCCGCGGGACTGCGCGGCCTCACGTGGCACAGTCCCGTCGCGAGCGCGCAGGTGAAGAGCGCGGTACTGCTGGCGGGACTCGTGGCGCAGGTCCCGGTCGAGGTGCACGAGCCGATGCCGACGCGCGACCATACGGAGCGTCTGCTCGAGGCGCGCGGGGTCGACCTGGTGCGCGACGGGGCGGTCGTCGCCCTGCGACCGAACGGGCGGCTCGACGCCGGCCGCATCGACGTCCCAGGGGATCCGTCGAGCGCGGCCTTTCTGCTCGGTGCCGTCGCCTGCGGGGCAAGCGGAGCCCTCCGGATCGAGGGGGTCGCGGTCAACCCGACCCGGATGGGTGCGGTCGCCGTGCTCCGTCGGATGGGACTCTCGGTGCGGCTCGAGGGGACGCGTCTGGCCGGGAGGGAACCCGTCGCCGACCTCGTGGCGGAGTTCGTCGCGGCCCCGCTGGTCGGTGGTACGGATGGGCACGGTGGCGCTCCGCCGGCGCTGGTCGGCGTGACGATTGGCGCGGACGAGGTGCCGTCGCTCATCGACGAACTCCCCCTGCTCGCCTGCGTCGCCGCGCGGGCGGCGGGGGAGACGCGCGTCACCGGGGCCGGTGAACTCCGCGTGAAGGAGAGCGACCGGATCCGGTTGGTGGTCGAGAACCTGCGCGCGGTCGGCGCCGATGCGACGGAGCTGCCCGATGGCTTCGTCATCCGGGGCAGCGATCGCCCGCTCGCCGGGACGGTGCGCACCGCCGGAGACCACCGCATCGCGATGGCGTTCGGTGTCCTCGGGGCGGTGCCCGGGAACGCGATCGTCGTCGACGACCCATCGTGCGTCGCGGTCTCCTGGCCTAGCTTCTGGGATGCGCTCGATGCCTGCCACCGCTGACCCGTCCCGCCCCCTCGTGATCGCGATCGATGGCCCCGCGGCGTCGGGGAAGTCGAGCACCGCGAAGCGCGTCGCCGCGGCGCTCGGCATCCGGCACGTCGATTCCGGGGCGCTGTATCGCGCCGCCACCGCCGCGATGCTGCGTCTGGTGCCGGACGAGACGACCTGGACCGAGGCGGCCGTGCTCGCGGCGGCGCAGGCGGTCACGCTCGAGCCGGTCGATGGCACCTTCCGCCCGCTGCTCGACGGGGCGGCGGCAGAGGCGGAGCTGCGAGGCGTGGCGGTGACGTCCCGGGTCTCGGTGGCGGCGCGGATGCCCGGGGTGCGGGCGTGGGCGAACGCGATGATCCGGTCCGCGGCGGCCGCCCACCCGGTGGTGGTCGACGGGCGGGATATGGGCTCGGTGGTCTTCCCGGAGGCGGCGGTGAAGGTCTTTCTGGTGGCCGATCCGCAGGAGCGGGCGCGTCGGCGGCTCCTCGAGCGGCACGGCCGCGAGCCCTCCCCAGCGGAGGTGGCCGCCGAGGTGGCCGAACTGGTGCGGCGGGACGTGGCCGATGCGGCGCAGACCATCGAGGCGCCGGGCGCGGTCCGGATCGACACCACGGGGCTGACACCGGAGGGGCAGGTGGAGCGAATCGTTGCGCTGGCGCGCGGGGTGGACCGGAGCTAAGTTGCGGGGCTCCACCCACCTATGCCTCGACGCGGCGAGCCGAACCCTCCGCGACCGGAGTTCCATCCGTATGAGCACCACTGAAGAACTGTCGCCCGAGCTGATCGCCCGCCGGAAGCGCGACGCCCAGAAGGCCCAGCTCCGCCCCCTCGCCAACCGCCGCCCCGAACTCTACGACGAGGACGAGATCTCGTCTGACGCGTTCGAGGCGATGATGGATATGTACAACGGCACGCTCGCCTCGATCGAAGAGGGCGAGATCGTGCAGTCGACGGTCCTCGAGATCCGCGAGAACCTCGTCGTCCTCGACATCGGCTTCAAGTCCGAAGGGACGATCCCGCTCGAAGAGTTCAAGGACATGCCGGACCTCAAGCCCGGCGACGCCGTGGAGGTCCTGCTCGAGCACCTGGAGGACAGCGAGGGCTCGGTCGTCTTGTCGAAGAAGAAGGCCGACTTCATGCGCGTGTGGGAGCGGATCCGCGTCGCGTACGAGTCCGACCAGCCGGTCGAGGGCGTCCTCGTCAAGAAGATCAAGGGCGGTGTGGTCGTCGACCTGATGGGCGTCGACGCGTTCCTCCCGGGATCGCAGATCGCGCTCCGTCGCGTCCCGAACATCGACGACCTGCTCGGCCAGAAGTACGAGTTCAAGATCATCAAGCTCAACAAGCGTCGCCGCAACATCGTCGTCTCGCGTCGCGTGATCCTCGAGACCGAGCGCGCCGGCAAGCGCGAGAAGCTCATGAAGGAGCTGGGCAAGGACCAGGTCCGGAAGGGCGTCGTCAAGAACATCACCGACTTCGGCGCGTTCATCGACCTCGGCGGCGTGGACGGCCTGCTCCACATCACCGATATGTCGTGGGGTCGCATCTCGCATCCGAGCGAGATGGTCCAGATCGGGATGGAGCTCGAGGTGAAGGTCCTGGACATCGACTGGGAGCGCGAGCGCATCTCGCTTGGCCTCAAGCAGCTCCAGGCGTATCCGTGGAAGGATGTCGCCGAGAAGTTCCCGGTCGGCACCCGCGTCTCGGGGAAGGTCGTCTCGATCACGAACTACGGCGCCTTCATCGAGCTCGAGCCGGGCATCGAAGGGCTCGTGCACATCTCCGAGATGAGCTGGACGCGTAACGTCCGCCATCCCTCGAAGCTCGTCAGCATCGGCGAGACGATCGAGGCGGTGGTGCTCAAGGTCGACACCACCGAGGAGAAGATCTCGCTCGGCATGAAGCAGACCGAGCAGGATCCGTGGATGGTGCTGCCGGAGAAGTACCCGGTCGGCACCCGCCTCACCGGCAAGGTCCGCAACCTCACGTCGTTCGGCGCCTTCGTCGAGATCGAGCCGGGCATCGACGGCCTCATCCACATCTCCGACATGTCGTGGACGAAGCGCGTCCAGCACCCGTCGGAGGTCGTGAAGAAGGGCGACACGGTCGACGTCGTGATCCTCAACATCGACGCCGAGAACAAGCGCATCTCGCTCGGCCTCAAGCAGGCGTCCGAGGATCCGTGGCTTCGCATCGGTGAGACCTACCCGGTCGGCACGGAGCTGCCGGGCAGCGTGGCGCGCCTGATGGACAAGGGCGTCGTCGTCGACATCGGCAACGACATCGAAGGCTTCATCCCCCTCTCGCACTTCGACGGTCAGGTGAACAGCCCGGCCGACGTCGCCTGGGAGGCGATGAAGGTCAACGTCCGCATCCTCGAGGTCGACCCGATCCATCGGCGGATCGTGCTCGGCGTCGTCGACATCCCGGCGGGGCAGGAGCGGCCCGCCGAGCCGTCGAAGGTGCACTCCGAGGACGAGGTCCCGGAGATCCCGGCGGACCTCGACGAGGCGATGGACGACTGATCGTCCGCTCGTCGGTCCCGCGCGCCCCGGTCGATTCCGCTCGACCGGGG
>JARIFA010000037.1 GCA_031127075.1 Gemmatimonadota bacterium
GAGGGCCGAATCGACCTGAATCGCCCCCTTCGCCAGCTCGCGGAGGGAGTACGACAGCATAGCTGTGGAACATAGACGAAGGGCCCCGCCGAAGCAAGGGCCCAAAGTCAATCCGGACAGCGACTTACGAACCGCGCGCGAACACCCTCAGGCGAGATCCGCCTCGGCGAAGAAAAAGCGGCTTTCCCGCGTCGCATTCTCATCGGAATCCGACGCGTGGATCGCGTTCCGCCCCTTCGACTCGGCATAGAGCTTCCGAACCGTCCCCGCGGCCGCCTCGGCCGGGTCCGTCGCCCCGATGGCATCACGGAGCGCGTGCACGGCCCCCGCCTTCGAGATGATGAACGGCATGCAGGGGCCAGAGCTCATGAACTCCACGAGCTCGCCGAAGAACGGACGGCCACGGTGGACGCCGTAGAACTCCTCGGCCTGCTTGCGGGACATCTGGAGCACCCGGGCGGCCTTCAGGGTGAACCCCTGCGCCTCGAGATGGGCGATGATCTTCCCGGCCTTCCCCGTGGAGAAGGCGTCGGGCTTGATGATGGAGAAGGTGTAGTCGAGAGCCATTGGGAACGACGGGATGAGGGAGGGTGAACGGGCGCCCGACGGACGCCCGATGACGAACTACAGGCGCGCCTTAATCAGTTCCACGAAGTCGATCGGGCGCTTGGCGATGCCCATGCCAGCCGCGGCGAAGGCCTCGAGCTTCTCCGCAGCGGTGCCCGACGACCCCGAGATGATCGCCCCCGCGTGGCCCATCCGGCGGCCCGGCGGTGCCGTCTGGCCCGCGATGAAGCCGACCACCGGCTTGGTCATGTGCTGCTTCACGTACTCGGCGGCCTCCTGCTCGTCCGTCCCACCGATCTCGCCCATCATCGCGATCGCCTTCGTCTGCGGATCCTTCTCGAAGGCCGCCAAGCAGTCGATGAAGTTGGTGCCGTTGATCGGATCCCCACCGATGCCGACGCAGGTCGTCTGACCAATGCCGGCGCGCGTGAGCTGGTACACCACCTCGTACGTCAGCGTGCCAGAACGGGACACTACGCCGACCGGGCCCGGGGTGCAGATGCGGCCCGGGATGATCCCGACCTTCGACTCGCCCGGCGTGATGAGCCCGGGGCAGTTCGGTCCGATGAGCCGGACGCCGCGCTCCTTCACGAAGGGGTACACCTTGGTCATATCAAGGACGGGGACGCCCTCGGTGATGCACACGACGAGCGAGACGCCCGCGGCGGCGGCCTCCATGATCGCGTCGGCCGCGAACGGCGGCGGGACATAGATGACGCTGGTGTTGGCGCCGGTGGCCTGTACGGCGTCCATCACCGTATTGAAGATCGGCACGGTGCCCTCGAAGCGCTGACCGCCCTTCCCGGGCGTCACGCCGGCCACGACCTGCGTGCCGTACTCCATCATCTGCTTAGCGTGGAACGAGCCGTCACGGCCGGTGATGCCCTGGATGACGAGCTTGGTGTGCTTGTCGATGAAGACGCTCATCTCACTTCCCTCCCTGGGCGAGCGCCACGGCCTGCTGCACCGCGGTATCCATGTCGCTGGAGGCGGTGAAGCCGTTCTCCTGCAGAATCTTCATCGCGATCTCCTCGTTGGTGCCGGTGAGGCGGATGACGATGGGGACCTTCAGGGGATTTGCCTTCGTGGCGGTCACGATGCCGTTGGCGACGTCGTCGGTTCGCGTGATGCCGCCGAAGATGTTGAAGAGGATCGCCTTGACGTTCGGGTCGGCGGTGATGATCCGAAGGGCGTTCACGACCTTCTCAGGGTTCGACGAGCCGCCGATATCGAGGAAGTTGGCCGGCTCGCCGCCGTAGTACTTCACGAGGTCCATCGTCGCCATCGCGAGGCCGGCGCCGTTCACCACACACCCGACGTTCCCGTCGAGCTTGATGAAGGTGAGGTTTGCGTTCCGCGCGTCCACTTCGGAGGGTTCTTCGCTGCGCTCATCGCGGAGTGCCGCGATCTCGGGGCGCCGGTCGAGCTCGTTGTCGTCGATGACCATCTTCCCGTCCACCGCGACGAGTTCGCCCTGCGGCGTCACCACGAGCGGGTTGATCTCGGCGAGCGAGCAGCCACTCGCCATGAAGGCGGCGTAGAGCTGCTGCATGATCTTCGCGGCTCCGCGCGCCAACTTGACGTCCGGATAGAGGAAGAAGCCCATCCGCATCGCGTCGTACGTCGGGAGCCCGTAGCGCACGTCGACCGGCACGTAGAGGATCTTCTCCGGCGTGGTGGCCGCGACCTCTTCGATGTCGATGCCGCCCGCAGCGGAGACCATGAACACCGGCTTCTTGGTCGCGCGGTCGACGATGATGCCTACGTAGGCCTCGGTCCCGATATCCGCCGCGACGGTGACGAGCACCTGCTCCACCGTGAGGCCCTTGATGGACATCCCGAGGATCGCAGACGCCTTCTCCTTGGCGTCGGCCGGCGTCTTGCAGAACTTGACGCCGCCGGCCTTGCCGCGACCGCCGGCGTGGACCTGCGCCTTCACCATCACCGCGGTGCCGTATTCGCGGGCGATGGCTTCTGCCTCGTCGGGAGTCGTGGCGACCCGACCCGGCGGGATGTGCACGCCGTGTGCGCGAAGGATCTCCTTCGCCTGATATTCGTGAAGATTCACAGCCGCTCCAAGGGGGAGGAAAGAGACGACCCTCAAAGATAGTCGGGGGCCCCGGACGGGTGCAGAGGGTCAGTCGGGGACGGGGCCGAGGAGCCGGGCCAGCCGCGCCTCGGCATCGAGGGCAGCGCGCCAGTCGCCACGACGACGTGCCGCCACGAGCGCGTCGAAGGCGCTCCGAATCGCCGTCTCCACGGCCGCGGTGTCATCAGCGGCGGTGCCGATGGCGGTCGCCGGCGTCCGACCGGCCCAGAGGACCGCCTCCGTCGCCGTCAGGGCCATCGGACCCTCGAAGGGCTCCGGCACGATCTCCCGCCAACGGTGCAGGATCGGATCCGGCGTGTCGGTCCAGGCAAACACCACCGCCCCATTCGACGCGTCCACATACGCGACACCGGCCCGACGAAGATAGCGCGACTCCCGACCAGCCCAGCGCAGCATCTCGACCATCGGGTATCGTGCTGCGGTCACCGCAAGATCGACGGCCCAGCGGTCGCCGGCCGTTCCGCCCTCAAGCCACCGGGGTGCGCCGAGGACCGTCACGAAGGGGGCGAGCCGCTGCACGCGCGCGATGGGATCCCGCGGCGCAACGACGCGACTCCCCGCGTCCACGGGCGCTCGCAGCAGCCCAGGCGCCCGCAGTGCCCACGCGAAGACGAGTCGATCGACCAGTCGGTCCATCGGCGGCCCGACCACGGCGTTCGCTGTGTCGCGCACCACCGCATACCGACCGGCGGCCGGCGCGATCAGCAGGCTGTCCGGGAAGGACAGCTCGGCCACACCGACCGATTGCGAGGCAATCATGAGGCGAAGCGAATCATCCGCCTGCCGCGCCGCGTATCGACGCGCGACCTCGCCGTAGGAGACGTCTCGCCGCTCACGCTCGACGGCGGTCAGGCGACGCTCGACCAGGATTGGCAATCCGTGTTTCACCAAGGGCCCCGCCCCCCCGACGAGCACGGTCACGATTGCCGCGAGCGCGACGGAGCCACGCCATGCGGCGATCACGAAGGCCGCGGCCAGTGGCCACGCCGCCCAGGCGAGGAGTCGGTAGGCGGGCGCCAGCACGCGATGCGCCGTCAGGCCGAACGGCTGCACGGCTGCGCCGATCAGGTCGAATCGTTGCAGGCGCCACTCCCATCCTAGGAGGAGCACGGAGAGGCCGAGGAGCACCCCGAGGTGCCGGCGCGCGAATGGCGCGATCCACACGCCGGTCGGACCGATTCGGATGCTGGCGGTGGAGACGTAGATGAGCGCACTGACGAGGCTGACGCCCCCCCAGACAATGACGGCGCGATCCAGCAGCCATCGCTCGAAGGGGACCCACGCCCAATAGAAGCCGAGGTCCCGCCCCACGAACGGATCCAGTTCTCCAGTGAGGAGCGGACGCAGCGCCAACTGCACCGTCAGGAGGTCCGTCGGTAAGACCGCCGCGAGGCAGCCAGCGAGGAGGGCGGCCACGAGGGCGATCACCGTCACCACCCCACCGGGAACCGCCTCACCGATGACCAGGTTGCCCAGCTGCCGCGGGACGACCACCGCGACGATCGACCGTCGGACCGCGAGCAGACTCGCGAACATCGCGAGGGCCATCGCCAGTCCCGTGCCGAGGCGCAGTGTCAGGTCGAGTGACCGGCGGGCCTGTGCGCTTGCCGCGATTCCGCTGACCTCCGCCCACCGGTCGGCAGCGATGGATCCCGACGCCAGCGCCCCGGCCAGGAGCATCGCCGAGGCGACGAGGAAGCCCCCGATCGCCCGGCGCGGCGAGGTCATCAGTGCCCCGTGCCGGGGGTCACATCGATGCCGCGCCCGACGAGGAACGACTCGACCTCGCCACGGATCTCGGCGAGGCGCGCCGCGCTCGCCGCCTCGAATCGCATCACGAGGATCGGCTGCGTGTTCGAGCTCCGGATGAGTCCCCACGCCCCGTCCGGGAACAGGATGCGCACGCCATCGACATCGGAGACGGGGTAGCGGGCGGCGAAATGCGCGAGCGACTCGCGGACGACGCCCTCCTTGCGGTCGTCAGGGCAGTCGACCCGGAGTTCGGGCGTCGAAACGAGGTGTGGGACGTCGGCAAGGAGGGACTTCACCGAACGGCCGGCATCCGCGACGATGCGGAGGAGCCGAGCAGCCGCATAGAGCGCGTCGTCGTGCCCATAGAACCCCTCCGCGAAGAACATATGCCCGGACATCTCACCCGCGAGTGGCGCGCCGAGCGCCTTCATCTTGTCTTTGATGAGCGAGTGCCCCGTCTTCCACATCATCGGCGTTCCGCCGGCGGCCGTGATCCCGTCGGCGAGGGTCTGCGAGCACTTCACATCGAAGATGATGGGTTGACCCGGGCCCGTACGTGCGAGCACGTCGCGTGCGTACAGCAGCAGGAGGTGGTCGCCCCAGACCACCGTGCCCTCCTCATCGACCAGCCCGATGCGGTCCGCGTCGCCATCGAATCCGATCCCGAGCGCGCTCCCGGTCTCCCGGACGGAACGCTGGAGATCGACGAGGTTCGCCTCGACCGTCGGATCGGGATGATGATTGGGGAAGGTGCCGTCGGAGATTTCGTAGAGCCAGGTCACGGACGCACCGAGCGCGCGGAACAGGCGCGGGGCGACGATGGCCCCCGCCCCGTTCCCGCAGTCGATCACGACCTTCAGCGATGCCGGAATCGGCCCGATCCGCGAGACCATGTCCGCGACGTAGTCCCCGATGACGTCCGCTGACCGGACGGTCGCGTCACCAGAGGGGAACCGTCCGCCGTCGATGATCGCCCGCAGGCGCTGGATGCCCTCACCGTGGAGGGAGCCGGTTCCGACACAGCACTTGAATCCGTTGTACTCCGGCGGATTGTGCGAGCCGGTGATCTGGATCCCACCGACGACGGGAAGATGATGCAGGCTCCAGTACAGCAACGGCGTCGGCACCTCCCCGACATCGATCACGTCCGCCCCGCTGGCGAGGAGCCCGCGCACGAGGGCGTCACGAAGGGCGGCGCCACTCGGGCGATTATCGCGACCGACGGCGACGGCACCAGACAGCCCGTGTTCCGCGAGGATGACGGGGTACGCTCTGCCAATCGCTTCGGCCGCTTCGACCGTCAGGTCGCGATTGTAGATGCCGCGAATGTCGTACTGCCGAAAGATGCCTGGGGCGATCATAACCACTCCGATTCGGTGTGACGCATCCCTTCACAGACACAACGAGGGGGCGCCGCTTGACGCCCCCTCATCCCGCACCCCGACCACCCGGTGGTCCCGGTCAGCGCAGGACGCCGGCGCCGGTGGCGCGGACCTCATCCGGAATCGCGTGCGGGGCGAACCCGTTCCGCAGCGCGATCGTCGCAAGGGACGACGGCAAGAGACCACACACCAGAAGAAGGCCGGCGGAGGCCACCAGGACCGCCCTCGTCCATGCCCCGGTCGGAGCCGGTGAGGTCGCCCCCTCAGGCCGAGGCTCCATGAACATCGCACGGATGACCGGCAGGTAGTAGCCCGCTGAGATCACCGAGGTGAGGACGATAACGATGGCCAGCACGATGAGCCGCCCTGGGGCATCGATCGTCGCGGACAGGAGGTACCACTTGCCGAAGAATCCAAGCCCACCGAAGACGGGGAAGCCGAGGAACGCCAGCAGGTAGACGGCCATCCCGAGGGCCAGCCAGGGGCGCGTCGACCAGAGTCCCGCGTAAGCGGCCAAGGGCGCGCCCTCCTCACCGTCGCGCTGCACCACCCCGACGATCGCGAAGGCGCCGATCGTCGCGAGCGTGTATCCGAGCATGTAGAACGTGAAGGCCGTGCTCGCGAGGTCGGTGGCGGCCACCGCCGCCACGAGGAGATAGCCGGTGTGGACGATGCCGGAATAGGCGAGCATCCGCTTGATGTCGCGCTGGGAGAGGGCCACCAGGTTCCCGACGACCATCGTCACGATCGCGATCCACGCCACGGGCTCCATCCACAACCCAACGAGGTAGAACGCCTCGTACAGGATGCGGAGCAGCGTCGCGAACGCCGCCGCCTTGACCCCGGCGGCCATGAAGGCCGCGACCGGCGTCGGGGCACCGTCATAGACGTCCGGCGCCCACATATGGAACGGCACCGCCGCCACCTTGAACCCGAAGCCAATCACGAGCAGGCCGATCCCCACCATCAACATCGGGTCGAGCGCGAGGGCGTGACGGGCGATCGTCGCCGAGATGGCACCGAGCTGTGTCTGGCCGGTGGCCCCATAGATCAACGCGATCCCGTACAGCAGGAACGCCGTCGCGAAGGCCCCGAGGAGGAAGTACTTGAGCGACGCCTCCGCGGAGCGCGCGCTGCGCCGATTGAGGCCCACGAGCGCGTAGATGGCGATCGACATGATCTCGATGCCCAGGAAGATCACCATGAGATCCCGCGCCGCGGCGAGCACCATCATCCCCGACGCCGCGAGCGCGACGAGGACGTGCGACTCCGCGTGTCGGATGCCGTCGCGCGGCTGCTGCTCGATGTTCAGCGCGACGGTGCCCATCGCGGCCAAGAGGACGACGACGTCCACCGCCCACCGGAAGCCATCCACGGCGATCACGCCCGCGGTCGCCTCCCCGCCCCGAACCGCCGCGAGGACGACGCTGCCAAGACTCGTCGCAAGCACCACGAGGGTGGCCTGGCCGACGAGCCGCTGGTGGGCGTCGGAGGCCGGTCGCCACGCCGCCAACAGCGCGAGCGCCATCGCGCCCGCCATCAGGAGCAGGTCGGGGAGGAGGGCGGCCATCAGAGCCGCGGGCTGCGAGACGTCGTAGATCATCGGGCACCCCCTCCGGTCTGGGCACGCTGCTGGCTCATGCGGGCCGATTCGACCTGCTGGACGAGGCGCGACGCAGCCGCCTCCGTCTTCTGCAACACGGGCTTCGGATAGACGCCGAGCCAGACGATCGCGAGGAGGAGCGGTGCCAGCAGACCGAGCTCACGCCAGTTGAGGTCACGTCCACGGAGCGCCTGATTCTCCGGATTCGTGAGCGGATTATAGAGGATGCGCTGCACCGCCCACAGGAGATAGGCGGCGGCGATGATCACGCTCGTGGCCGCCACGACCGCGTACCACGGCTGCGTCGGGAACGAGCCGATCAGTACCAAGAACTCACCGACGAAGCCATTCGTCCCCGGCACGCCGATCGAACTGAGCGCGACGATCGTCAGCGCCACCGCGAAGAGCGGCATCACGGACGCGAGGCCGCCGTAGTCGGCGAGGAGGCGTGTGTGCCGACGCTCGTAGATCATCCCGATGAGGAGGAAGAGCGCGCCGGTGGAGATGCCGTGACTAATCGTGACCATCAAAGCGCCCTGCATCGCCTCCACGGTCATCGCGAAGATGCCGAGCATCACGAAGCCGAGATGCGAGACCGATGAGTAGGCCACGAGCTTTTTGAAATCGGGCTGAACCAGTGCGACGAGCGCGCCGTAGACGATGCCGATCACCGCGAGGGCGAGAAAGACGCTGCGAACCGCGGGCGCCATCGCGATCTCTGGGAAGAGCGGCACCGCGAAGCGGACGAAGCCGAAGGTTCCCATCTTGAGCATGATCGCCGCCAGGATGACCGAGCCGGCGGTGGGTGCCTCGACGTGCGCGTCAGGGAGCCACGTGTGGAACGGCCACATCGGCACCTTCACCGCAAAGGCCAAGGCGAACGCCAGGAAGGCCCAGAAAGCACCCGGAATCGGCCCGAGGCGCGCGAGCTGCAATGCCGTATCGTACGAGAAGTCCGGCGCGCCGGTGACTCGACGCACGACCATCCCGATCCAGATGATGGCGACGAGCATCAGGAGCGAGCCGACCATCGTGTACAGGAAGAACTTCACGCTGGCATAGAGCCGCCGCTGGCCGCCCCAGATCCCGATGATCAGGTACATCGGGATGAGCATGACCTCCCACATCACGTAGAACAGCACGAGGTCGAGCGCCATGAAGACGCCGAGCATGCCCGTCGTCAGCACGAGGAGCAACGCGTAGAAGCTGTGCGTCCGCTCGCGAATGCTGGTCCAACTGCCGAGCACCGCCAGCGGCATCAGGCACGTCGTAAGCAGGACGAGCATCAGGGCGATCCCGTCGAGGCCCACCGCGAACCGGACGCCCCACTGCGGGATCCATGGGAGCGTCACCGCGGCCTGCCACGCGGCGGAGCTGACGTCCACCGACCACCAAAGGCCGAGCGAGAGGAGCGCCTCGGCCAGGCAGACCCAGAGTGCGATCGAACGGGAGCGACCCATCGCCTCGACGGCCGTGCCGGTGCTGAACCGACGCGCGTCGGCGACGAGCACCAGGGCTCCGAGGAGGGGGAAGAGCAGCAGCACCGGCAGGATCCAGCCGTTGTAGCCGATGCCGTCGAGAAACGCGTGCATCAGAAGAGCCTCAGCGGAAAGAGAAGCCGGCGAGGACCGCGACGGCCCCGAGGACGAGCACCCAAGCGTACGTCCCGACCCGGCCGGTCTGCAGCTGCGATCCGAGCCAGCCGAGCCCGCGGGCGAGGAACCCCGCCCCGTTCACGAACAGCCCGTCGATGATACCGGTGTCGAGGCCCTTCCAGAGGACCGTCCGCGAGACGCCGAGGGTCGGCTGGACCACCACGCGGTCGTAGGCTTCATCGACGTACCACTTGTTGAGCAGCGTCCGCGCGAGGCCCTGCTCCGCCGGCGACTCGGACACCGGCACGAGCGCGGCAGGCTTGAGGCGCGTCCACGCCACCGCGATGCCGATGACGGCGATCGCCACCGCGGTGCCGATCAACGCGTACTCGGTCGCGTGCGAGAGGTGCGCCGCCTCACCCAGCGTGACCCGCAGCGTGCCCTCGCCGACCACCGGCTCGAGCCAGTGATGCAGGATCTCGCTCATCCCGCCGCCGAACAGGGCGGGCAGATTGAGGAACCCGCCCACGGCTGACAGCACCCCCAGCACGACGAGCGGGCCGGTCATGATCCATGGGGCCTCGCGCAGATGCCCCTGCTCCGCGGGGCCCGTGCGATTCGGCCCGTGGAAGGTGTAGAGCATCATCCGCGTCATGTACACCGCGGTCATCAGGGCGGCGGCGAGACCGAGCGCGTACACGCCGTAGAGCACGACGCTCCCTGGGATCCCAAGCCACGTGGCCTCGGCGAGCGTGGAGTGATGCGTGCGGGCGAAGACCGCGGCGAGGATCTCGTCCTTCGAGAAGAAGCCGGAGAACGGCGGGATCCCGGCGATTGCCAAGGTCGCGATCCACATCAGGGAGCTCGTGATCGGCATATAGCGCCGGAGCCCGCCCATGTTGCGCATATCCTGCGCATCGGCGTGGGCGTGCGTCGCGTGGTAGGCTTGGTGCATCGCATAGATCACCGAGCCCGACCCAAGGAAGAGCAGCGCCTTGAAGAAGGCGTGGGTCATCAGGTGGAAGACGCCGGCCGTGTACGCCCCGACGCCGACGCCGACGAACATGTAGCCGAGCTGCGAGACCGTGGAATACGCGAGGACCTTCTTGATATCCCACTGCTTGAGGCCGATCGTCGCCGCGAAGACGGCCGTGAGCGCACCGACGACGGCCACCGTGAGCTGCGCGGCGGGTGCCAGCGAGAAGAGCGTCGCGGACCGCGCGATCATATACACGCCGGCGGTCACCATCGTCGCGGCGTGGATGAGCGCCGAAACCGGGGTCGGCCCCGCCATCGCGTCCGGCAACCAGACGTAGAGCGGGATCTGCGCCGACTTGCCCGTCGCGCCAAGGAAGAGGAAGAGGCAGATCGTCGTCACGAGGGCCCCACCCATCTCGAGGCCCGCCGCGCCCGCCGCGACGCCGGTGTACGACAGGGATCCGAGGTTCGCGAACAGCAGGAACATCGCGACCAGGAACCCGAAGTCACCGATGCGATTGACGATGAACGCCTTCTTGCCGGCGTTCGCGTTCGCCTCCTCGGAGAACCAGAACCCGATGAGGAGATACGAGCAGAGGCCCACGCCTTCCCATCCGATGAACATCAGCGGGTAGCTCGCCCCGAGGACGAGCAGGAGCATGAAGAAGACGAACAGGTTCAGGTACGCAAAGTAGCGCGGGTATCCGGGATCGTCCTGCATGTACCCGACGCTGAACAGATGAATCAGCGTCCCGATCCCCGTGATGATTAGCACCATCACCATCGACAGCTGGTCGAGCTGGAGCGCGACCGGGATCTGCAGGGCGCCGGTCGGGATCCAGTCGAACAGGGTGAGCACATATGGCGCGTGAATCGCCTCACCCGCCCCGCGCATCGCCAAAAAGGTGACGAGGGCGAACCCGAACGCGACCGCCAGAACGCCGGGGCCGATGAGTGAGACCCACTTGGCGGCGGGGTGCCGTCCCGCGTGATGGGCGTCGTCGTGGTCCGCCGCGTGCCCAATCGTGTGGGCGTGACCGTGGGAGGCGTCACCGTGCCCATGGTCCGCCGAAGGGTCGGCCGGGCCCGGATGGGCGGCCGCCGTCAGGGAGAGGAGCCCGTTCGCGACGAAGCCGAGGAGCGGGAGCAGCAGGATGAGCCAGGCGAGGGCGGCGACGGTGTCGCTGAGCGGGTGCCCGCTGGCAGAGAGGTCGGTATGCATCAGCCCTTCAGCAGGTTGATGTCATCGAGGTGCACGGTCTGCCGGTGTCGGAAGATCGCGATGATGATCGCGAGCCCGACGGCCGCCTCGGCGGCGGCGACCGTCATCACGAAGATGACGAACACCTGGCCGGTGGCCCCGTAGAGCGTCGAGAGCGCCACGAAGGAGAGATTCACCGCGTTGAGCATCAGCTCGACGCACATAAAGAGGATGATCGCGTTCCGGCGCGTCAGGACCCCGACGACGCCGATCGTGAATAGGACAGCGGAGAGGGCGAGCGACTCAGCGAGCATCGGCCGCTCCCTGCTTCTTCCCGATGACCACCGCACCGACGATCGCGGCGAGGAGCAGGATCGAGGTGAGTTCGAAGGCCAGCAGGTGCTCACGGAAGAGCGGGCCCGCAACCGGGGCGATCACCCCGCCCGCCGCGTCCGCCGCCGGTGCCGGCAGGTTCGCGGCCGCGGTCGGCGCGTACCCCTCGGGAATCCGCGACCGGGCGAGGACCATCACCTCGGCGAGAATCGCGAGCCCGACGGCGCCGGCGGCGATCCGCGGGCCCGTGCCACGGACGTCCGCGAGATCGTTCGGCTGCCCGAGATTGAGCAGCATGACGACGAAGAGAAATACCACCATGATCGCGCCCGCATACACGAGCACCTGGATCGCGCCGATGAACTGCGCGTCGAGCATCACGTAAAGCGCCGCGAGGCAGAACATCACATTGATCAACCACAGCGCCGCGGCGACCGGACTCTTCCGCGTGACGAAGAGGATCGCCGAGGCGATCGCGATCAACCCAAAGAGGTAGAAATGGAACCCGTAGAAGAGCGGGTGGAAGGTGTTGTCCATCTCACTCCCCCCGGGGGTCGGCGGGATCCCAAAGCGTGCTGACCGGGTGCGTCTGCGCCGTGAGCCGCTCGAGGTCGTACACGAAACGCTCGCGGTTGAATTCGGCGTTCTCATAGTGCCGTCCGAGGTGGATCGCCTCCTCCGGACAGACTTCCTGACAGTAGCCGCAGAAGATGCATCGGAACTCGTCGATCTCGAATACGAGCGGATAGCGGTTCCCCGTCTCGTCCTCGCCGGGAACCAGCTTGATGCAGTTCGCCGGGCAGACGGTCGGGCAGAGGCCGCAGGCCACGCACTTCGCTTTGCCGTCCTCGGTCGTGAGCATCCGATGGGTGCCCCGCCACCGCGGCGAGAGATCCCACTTCTCCTCGGGGTACTGGATCGTCACCCGGTGCGGATCGACGAGGTGCTTGAGGGTGAGTGCGAGGCCCTTCAGGGTGGCGCGCACGTAGCTCGCCTCCCCGATCGGCCGCTCCATCACCTTGACGTTGATGCCCATGTCAGCGCAGTTCCTCTGGAGCGATGGTGGTACGGACGGCGGCAACACGCCGCAACCGTTCGACCCGTTCCCGCTCGAGGCGGGACGCGGCCGGGCTGATGATGCGACCGCGGTCGAGGATCACGAAGAGCAGGACCAGCAGGATCGCATTGAGGCCCAGCAGCGCGAACGTGAAGGCGCGACTGCCGCGGGCGATCCCGGCGGCTTCCAGGCCGAGCAGCGCTGTGGCGACGATGACGACGTACGCGAGTGCGACCGGGAGCATGAACTTCCACCCGAGCGACATCAGCTGGTCATACCGGAATCGCGGGAGCGTCCAGCGGATCCAGATATAGAAGAAGACGAAGAAGAGGACCTTGGCGGCGAACATCCCGAAGGTCGCCAGAGCCTTCGCCACCGTCGCCGGGCCCGTGTTATCCCAACTCGTGAACGGGATGTCCCATCCCCCGAGGAAGAACGTCACGAAGAGTGCGCTCGCCGTGAGCATGTTGGCATACTCGGCGATGAAGAAGAGCGAGAACTTCATCGCGCTGTATTCGCTGTGATAGCCCGCGATCAGCTCCGACTCCGCCTCCGGCAGGTCGAATGGCACGCGATTCGTCTCTGCGAAGGCCGAAACCAGGAAGAGAAACGCGGCCACCGACAGGAGCCCGATGTTCCAACTGGTCTCGACTTGCTGCGCGATGATCGCCGGGAGCGAGACGTCCCCCGCGATCAACAGGACACAGACGGTGCTGAGGCCCATCGCGACCTCATAGCTGACCATCTGCGCCGAGGAGCGGAGACCACCGAGGAGCGCGTATTTGTTGTTCGACGACCATCCGGCGAGCACGATGCCGTACACGCCGATCGAGGTGATCGCGAGCGTGTAGAGGAAGCCGATCGGCAGGTCGGCGACGACGAGGTCAATGCGTCCCCACGGGGTCGGGAGCGGCGCACCAAAGGGAATCACCGCCCACGCCACGAGCGCGCAGGTGAACGCCACGGCCGGTGCCAGCAGGAAGAGCGGCTTGTTCACCTCGCCGGGCATCGTCTCTTCCTTCAGGAAGTTCTTGACGCCGTCGGCAAGCACCTGGAAGAGCCCCCAGGGCCCGACGCGATTCGGCCCGTGACGGTCCTGAATCCACGCCGACACCTTACGCTCCGCGAGCGTGGTGTACGCGACCACGACCATGTAGATGGTGAAGATGACGAGCATCTTCACGACGGTCGCGATCAGAAACGGCCAGAGGCCGGGTTCGAGCTGCATCGGATCGAGGCCGCTCATCGGGCCACCTCCGCGCCGGCGACGACCGCGCCGCGCAGCCCGAGCGCGTCGTACGACATCCCGCTGAACGCGGGCTCGGCCGCGGCGAGCGCGGCGAAGGCCCGCGACGGCAGGGCGCAATCATCGCTCGGCGCCCCGGCGGCGGTCGCGAGATCGGCGAGCGCGTACCAGCTCGGGCGTGCGAGGCCGGGCGCCGCCTTGGCCTGCAGGAATCGCTGGACGCGTCCGCGCAGGTTCGTAAAGGTCCCCTCCTCCTCCGCCACGTTCGCGATTGGCAGGACGGCGACCGGCGTCGGGAGCCCGACCGGGAGCACGGTCCCCACCACGATCACGGCGGCGGCGTCCGCGGCCCGACGCAGGTCGACGCCGTCGAGGGCGTCGCCGACGACGACGAGCACGTCACCGGACTTCAGGCCGGCCAGGAGATCGCCGTCGCGGCGAGTGAAGCCAAGCAGTTCCGCGCCACGGGCATTCGGGGCACGGTCGGCGCGCAGCGCGAGGTCGTCGACGCCCGGCAGAGGTGCCTCCGGACCTGTCGCGCAGCGGAAGGCGCCCTCGCCCCCCGTCGCCCCGATGAGACGCTTCAGCAGGAAGAGTGCCTCGTTCGACAACTGCGGGCTGGCCACGACGTAGGCCCGGCGTCCCCGCAGTGCCTCGGCCGCCTGCCCGAGCGCGATCTCCCAATCGACGGGCGAGAGCACGTCGGCGAGGCGGATCTTCGGGGACTCGAGCCGGTCCGGGCGGTTCATCCAGTGGTAGTCGAGCCGCCCGACGTCGCAGAGGTAGAACTGGTTCACCGCGTCGTTCGGACGCGGCTTCATCCGCATCACGACGTTGTCACGGGTCTCGAGGACGGTATTGCACCCCTGCGAGCAGCCGGGGCAGACCGAGGCCGTCCGGTCGAGCTCCCACGCGCGCGCCTTGTTCAGGAAATCCTTGGAGACGAGCGCGCCAACCGGACAGAGGTCGATGACGTTCGCCGCCCAGGGTTGGGTGAGGTCGGCGTCGGCAGCCTTCGAGATGACCGCGCGGTCGCCGCGCTCGGAGACGCAGAGCACCGGCGCCTCGTGCACATCGTCCATGAAGCGGACGCAGCGGGTGCAGAGGATGCAGCGGTTCGTGACATACAGGACGTCGCCGCCGAAGTCCTCGACCGGATTGAAGCGCTTCGGTTCGCGATACCGCGAATCGGCGCGCCCCTCTTGGAAGGTGTAGTCCTGCAGCTCGCACTCCCCCGCCTGGTCGCAGATGGGGCAGTCGAGCGGGTGGTTGATGAGGAGCAGCTCGAGGACGCCCTTCCGTGCCTCAAGCGCCTTCTCGGAGTAGACGTGGACCACCTGCCCGTCGCCGACCGCGGTCGCGCAGGAGGGCGCGAGCTTCGGGAGCTTCTCGACTTCCACTAGGCACATCCGGCAGACGCCGGCGACAGGAAGGCCGGGGTGGTAGCAGTAGTGCGGCACGAGCACGCCGGCGGCCTTTGCGGCTTCGAGGATCGTCGTCCCTGCGGGAACGCTGACGGCGCGTCCCTCGATCGTCAGCGACACCATCTTGCTCTCGCTCATCAGACCCCCACCGCCACGGTGGACGACCGGCGTCCGGTGATGAGCGCCTCGAACTCGCCGCGGAACCGCTTGATGCCGCTCACCACGGGGGCGGCGCAGGAGTCACTGAGCACGCAGATCGTCTTGCCGGTCATCGACTCGGCGAGATCAAAGATCGTATCGAGATCCTCGAAGGTGCCCTGCCCTGCGACGATGCGTTCGAGGATGCGCGTCATCCACGCGGTCCCCTCGCGACACTGTGTGCACTGGGCGCAGCTCTCGTGCGCATAGAACCGGGCGAGGCGCGCGAGTTGCCGCGGCATCGATTGCGCGTCGTCAAAGATGATCACGCCGCCGGAGCCGAGCATCGTGCCGACCTCGAGGAAGCCCTCGTAGTCCATCCGCACCTGCTCCGCTTCCTCGATCGTAATCACCGGGACGGACGAACCACCCGGGATGATCGCCTTGAACTTCCGGCCCGCCGGCGGGCCACCGCACAGGTCATAGAGGAAGTCCTTGAACGAAAAGCCCAAGACGACCTCATAGTTGCCCGGCCGCGCCACGTTGCCGCAGACGGAGAAGAGCTTGCTGCCGGTGCTCTTCGGGCTGCTGAGGCACATGCCCTTGTACCACTCGGCGCCGTTGTTGAGGATGTGCGGCACGGCGGCGAGCGTCTCGACGTTGTTGATCGTCGTCGGCTGGCCGAAGAGACCGGAGACCGCCGGGAACGGGGGCTTGATGCGCGGATTCCCGCGCTTCCCCTCGATCGAGTTCATCAGGGCGGTCTCCTCACCGCAGATGTACGCCCCGGCGCCCTTATGCACCCAGATGTCGATGCGCTTGCCGGACCCCATCGCGTTCGGGCCGATCACGCCGGCGGCGCGCGCCTCGGCGAGGGCTGCCTCCATCACGCGGATCGGCTCAGAGAACTCGCCGCGGATGTAGATGTAGGCCGTCTCCGCCCCGATCGCGTAGGCGCCGATGGCGACGCCCTCGATGAGCGCGTGCGGCGTCCACCGCATGATCTCGCGGTCCTTGAACGTGCCCGGCTCGGACTCGTCCGCATTGCAGCAGAGGTAGTGCGGCTTGCCGTCGTCCAGCTTCATGAACGACCACTTGAGACCGGTCGGGAAACCGGCACCACCGCGACCACGGAGCCCCGACGCTTTCACCACGTCCTGGATCGCCGTCGGCGCCATCGTGAGCGCCTGCGCGAGCGCCGTGTAGCCGCCGCGGGCCTTCCAGCCCTCGAGGGTGCGGGCAGCGGGGTCGCCGAAGTGCTTCGAGAGCACCGGCGTCTCCTGCGGATGCGACTTGTGCGGATATCCCATGGCTCAGTCTCCGAGTGCCGCGAGGATGCCGGGCACCTTCTCCGGCGTCACGGACTCGACATAGTCCTCATTGATCTGCACCGGCGTCGCGAAACCGCAGGCGCCGAGACACTCCACCTCGATGACCGTGTACTTCCCATCCGGCGAGGTCAGGCCGAGCTCCTGGCACCCCGTGTGCTCGAGGAACGCCTTCACGACGTCATCGGCCCCGGCGCACAGGCAGGGCGAGGTCGTGCAGACCTGGATGAAGTTCCGACCCACCGGGTGCTGGTGGTACATCGTGTAGAACGTGACGACACCCTTCACGTACGCGGCGGTGCAGTCGAGCTGTTCGCCCACCTCCCGCATGGCGTCCTCGCTGATCCACCCGCGGTCCTGCTGGATCATCCAGAGGGCAGGCAGCAGCGCCGCCCGCTTCGAGGGATAGCGGCTAATCAGGTTGGCGAGCTCGCGCCGACGCGCCGAGCCCTCGGCGAAGACGGGGACGTACGGGGCGGTCTCGTCGCCGTGACCGTGCGCGTGCGCCGGTGCGGAAGGCCCGTGGCTCATCGGTCGATCTCCCCCATCACGATGTCGATGGACGCATTGATGGCGATGACGTCGGAGAGTAGGTGCCCCTCCACCATCCGTGGGATCGCCGAGAGGTTCACGTAGCTGGGTGGCCGGATGCGCCAGCGCACCGGCTTGGCGGTGCCGTCGGAGACGAAGTAGTAGCCCTTCTCTCCCTTCGGGCTCTCGATCGGGACGTAGCACTCGCCGATCGGCGGCCGCGGCCCCTCCATCACCAGCTTGAAATGATGGATCATCGACTCCATCTCGCTCGTCGCCTTGTGCTTCGGCGGGAGGATGAGTCGCGGGTCGTCGATGTTCACCGGCCCCTCCGGCAGACGCGCGAGCGCCTGCTCGAGGATCCGCACCGATTGCCTGAGCTCCTCGAACCGCACGAGGAACCGATCGTAGACGTCACCGTTGGTACCGACCGGGACGTCGAAGTCGTAGGTCTCGTAGCCGAGATACGGGAAGTCCTTCCGCACGTCGTAGGCGACCCCCGAGGCGCGGAGCATCGGACCGGAGAGGCCATAGTTGAGGGCCTCCTCCGGCGACATCACGCCGAGCCCGACCGTCCGGCCGACCCAGATGGCATTGCGGGTCAGCATCCGGTCGACCTGATCGAGCGTCTTCGGGAAGCCGTTCAGGAAGGCGCGCAGGCCGTCGGTCCAGCCGTCCGGGACGTCGGCGATCATCCCGCCCACGCGGGTGCCACTCGTCGTGAGCCGCGCGCCCGTCCACCCTTCGAGGAGCTTGTAGACGTTCTCACGCTCCTGGAAGCACCAGAGGAACGGGGTGAACGCCCCGATGTCGATGCAGGTGGTGCCGAGCCAGACCAAGTGCGAGATGATGCGCGAGAGCTCCATCGCGATCACGCGGAGGACGCGGCACCGCTCCGTGATCTCGACCCCGAAGAGCCGCTCCGCGCCGAGGACGAACGCGACGTTGTTGCCCATCGAGTTCAGGTAATCCTCGCGGTCGGTCCACGGGATGATCTGGTTGTACTGGCGATACTCGCCGATCTTCTCGAAGCCGCAGTGCAGGTACCCCACGTGCGGGATGCAGCGGACGACGGTCTCGCCGTCGAGTTCGAGGACGAGCCGGAGCACGCCGTGGGTCGCCGGATGCTGCGGCCCGATATTGATCAGCATATGCTCCCCCTCGAACTCCGGCTCGAGGCCCGGCGGGGCGCTCGTCAGCCCTTCGGCGCCGAGCGGGATGCGGATCGGACGCCCGTCCGGACCGAGCCCGGAGGTGGAAAGGGCGACCTCGATGGTCTTCGTGGCAGTCATCAGGTCACTCCCCCGTCCTGGTCCCGCCCCCGAGGCGCTTGCGCATGTCCTCGGGAAGCTGGGCGAAGGCGTCGGTGATCGAGAGCTCTTCCATCGAATAGCGCGCCTCGGGATCCGCGGCGAGCGCATTCCGGAGCTGCTCCGCCCGCGAGAAGCGGCCACGGAGCGGGAAATCCTTCCGCAACGGATACCCTTCGGCGTACTGCTCCCAGAGGAGGATTCGCCGGAGATCGGGATGCCCGGTGAAGCGGATGCCGAACATGTCGAAGCACTCCCGCTCGAGCCAATCGGCACCCTTCCAGACCCCCCACACACTCGGCACCTCGAGCGGCGCACCGCTCTTAGGGAGCTCGACCTTCAGGCGAAGGAAGCGACGGAAGGCAATGGAGCGGAGATGCCAGACGACCTCGATCGGACGCATCGGGTCGCGATACTCGACGGCGGTGACGTCGGAGAGGTACTCGTACCGCTGCGACGGATCCGACTGCAGCCAGGCGCAGATCGTCGCGACCTGGTCACGCGCGACATAGACCGTGGTCTCACCCCAGACGACGTCGTGGCGGATGACCGCGGCGCCGAATCGGGCGCGCAGCGCGTCGACCGACGGGTTCACGGAACCGCCACGGTGCGGGAGCTGCGTCGGAGTGACCGGCGTGAGGTCTCCCGGCTGACCGGGGTAGACGATGGCGAAGGCCGGGGCGCCCGGCGCGGTGGGGGGATGCGCGCTCACGGGGCCGACCGCGTCTGATGCACCGAATTCCCGAAGGGCTCGGAGAGCTCGTCGATCCGATGCGCCGGGATGTAAAGCTGCGAGGCCGGATCCGGGGACATCTCGTCGCGGAGCGACTCATCCGACATCCGCTCCTCCATGATCTTCTTCTGGAGCATCATGATGCCGTGAATCAGTCCCTCCGGCCGCGGCGGACACCCCGGCACGTAGACGTCCACCGGGATGATGGTGTCGATGCCCTGCACGACCGCGTACGAATCGAACATCCCGCCCGATGAGGCGCAGGCGCCCATCGAGATCACCCACTTCGGCTGCGCCATCTGTTGATAGATGCGGCGCAGGACCGGGGCGAGCTTGAACGGGACGCGCCCGGCGCAGATGAGGACGTCGCTCTGGCGCGGGGAGAAGGCCATCCGCTCCATCCCGAAGCGGGCGAGGTCATAATGGGAGGCCGCCGACGCCATGAACTCGATGGCGCAGCAGGCGGTCCCGAACGGCATCGGCCAGAGCGAGTTCGCCCGGCCCCAGTTGACGAGGAAGTCGAGCCGGGTGGTGATCCACCCCTCCTGCGCCTGCGGGTTCCAGGAGACCGCGCCGGCGCGGTCCGGGGCCGCCATCAATCCCATTGGAGGGCTCCCTTCTTCCAAATGTAGAGGTAACCGACGAGCAGGATGGCCATGAAGACGAGCATCTCCCCAAGGCCGAAGAACGAAGCCTGGCCGGCCGGACAGGCCCCCGCGACGAGCGGCACGGCACACGAGAGCTGCCGGAAGGTCGCGCTCCACGGGATCATGAACACCGTCTCGATATCGAAGACGATGAACAGCATCGCGACCATGTAGAACTTGATGGAGAAGCGCTCGCGGGCATCGCTGAGCACCGGCA
>JARIFA010000038.1 GCA_031127075.1 Gemmatimonadota bacterium
CGCAGCGGGACGCGCGGCCCGAGGGGGGCGAGGATCGCCTGCCAGCGGCGGGCGCGGAGCGGGAAGTTCGCGGTGGCGGTGATGGTGCAGCGGGCCCAGAGCAGGAGATCCGACCCGCGCAGCCGCAGGACGACGTCGGCGAGGGCGACGTCGCGCAGGGTGAGCCAGAGGAGCCCCGCGCTGAGGATGACGCCGACGAGGGCACGGAGATCGAGTCGCATCGTCACTGTTCGGCGAGGCGCAGGAGGTCGTGCAGTTCGTCCATCGCGGCGGGGGTGGCGGCGCGCTCGCCACGCTCGAGGGCGTCGCGGAGCGCGCGGGCGGCCGCGCGGGCGCTCGGGCCGCGGTAGGCGAGTTCGGTGGCGTCGGGGAGGGCGGCGACGGTCGTCGCGGCAGCCGACCCGGTGGCCACGTTCGCGTTGCCGCCATCGTCGGCGAGGATCGGCCCCACCGTTTCGGTGAAGGCGGCGATGCCGTCCCGGAGGAGGTTCGCGAGGGAGGCCCCGACGGGCGCCGCGGGCGTCGCTCGCTCGGCGGGGGCCACAGGCGCATCGGGCGTCGAAAACGACGCGAGCGCTGCGGGCGCCGGCGCGGTCGACCCAGGTGCGAGGCGCGCCACCACGGGCGCCCACGCGGTTCCCGACGTCGGCGGGGGTTGGACGCCATCGAGTCGCGCGCGCAGCGCGAGGAAGCGGGGGAGCACCCCCTCCACCGGCGTCCCTGGCTCGGCGAGTTCGACGCCCGCCTCGTCGAGTACCCAGAGCGCGCGCGGGTCGAGGGCGGGGAGGCCGCGGCGCGCCGTCTCGAGGCACTCGCTGACGGCGGTGAGGCCGTACTCCGCCGCGAGCGTCCCGAGGTGCGTGGCGATCGTCATCGTGTCCGCGGCCGCGGCGTCGGAGGTGATCGGGTCGCGCGCCGCGCGCACGCGGGCGATCGCCTCGCGCAACCGCTCCGCCGCCGCCACGGCCTCGGCGCGGAACCGCGCCATCGCCGCGGGACGCGGCGCGGGTGTGGCACCGCTCCCGCTCAGGCTCCCGATCGGGTGCACGGCGGGACCGGTCGTCACTGGCGGTCGCGCCGCACGGGCGAGCGCGGCGAGTGCGAGCACGGTCGCACTCTCGGTCGCCGGGCGGAGGCCCGCCAGCATCGCCGCCGCGCCCTCCCGCAGCGCGCGGGCGGCGAGCTCGAGGGTCGGCTGGACGAGTGCGGCGGGCGGGCGGGCGCCGGTCGCGTCGGGCGCGTCGGTCGCGTCGGTCAGGCGTCCCACCACATCGAGGACCGCGCCGAGCGGGGGCGCGGCGTCGAGGCGCGCGACCCCGCGCAGCTCGGCGATCGCCATCCGATGCGGCGCGAGCGCGGTGATCGGGTCGGCGGCGCGGGCGGCGGCGTCGACGGCGGTCGCGACGGCGTCGAGGCGCTCGACGACCCACGGCACTCCCGCATCGGCGGGTGACCCGAACGGCACCGGCGGGGTGGTGGGCAGGGTCATCGCGGCGGGCGCGGTTCGTCGGTGAGGCCGACGCGGGCGGCATCCATCGCGGCGCGCATCCGTCGCACCGCGTCGGGGAGGCCGTGGAAGAGCGCGTCCGCGATGATCGCATGCCCGATGTTCAGCTCCTCGCACGTGGGGATCGCGGCGACGGGCGCGACGTTGTCGAGGGTGAGGCCGTGTCCCGCGTGGATCGCGAGGCCGCGCGCGGCGCCCTCGATCGCCGCCTGCTGCAGCGCACCGAGCGCCACCGCGTCGGCCGGGTGGTGGCAGTAGGTCCCCGTGTGAAGTTCGATCGCGGCGACGCCGAGCGCCGCGGCGCGATCGATCTGCGCGACGTCGGGGTCGATGAAGAGAGCGGTCCTGATGCCGGCCTCCCGCAGTGCAGCGAGGGCGCGGCGCAGCCCGTCGGGGTCGCGGCCGAGGTCGAGTCCCCCCTCAGTGGTGACCTCCTCGCGTCGCTCGGGGACGAGCGTAACCTGATGCGGCCGGAGCCGGCAGGCGAGCGCGATCATCTCCGGGGTGTTGGCGATCTCGAGGTTGAATGGGGTCCGCAGGACCGCGGCGAGGGCGACGATGTCGGCGTCCTGCATATGTCGACGGTCTTCTCGGAGATGCGCGGTGATGCCGTCGGCGCCGGCGGCCTCGCACGCCTGTGCGGCGGCGACCGGGTCGGGGTACGACACGCGACGGGCCTGACGGACGGTCGCCACGTGGTCGATGTTGATGTAGAGGCGCTGCCGGCTCATCTTGCGTCGACCTTCTTCAGGGTGGAGCGCTGCACGTGCGACGATCGGACTCGATGGTGCTGGTGGCGATGCTCGGTGCTTTGCTCACCGGGTGCCTCTCGCCAGGTGGGGCCGCGACGGGTGCGGCGACGGCCGAGGAAGCGGTGCGGCGTTACGTCGCGGCGGCCGATGCCAAGGACGTCGATGGCCTCGCCGCCGTCTGGGGTACCGCCCAGGCCCCGCTCGCCGACCGCGCCGGCCGCCCGGAGATTGAGCGGCGGGCCTTCATCGTCTTCTGTCACCTGCAGCACGATGCCGTCGAGCTCACCGGCCCCGCCCTGGGTGAGGGGGGGCGACAGCTCTACCGCGTCGCCCTTCGGCAGGGCGAGCGGTCGGCCACGACGACCTTCACCACGATCCAGAACGCGCGCTCCCAGCGCTGGTTCGTGGAGACGTTCGACCTGCCGGCCGTCGTGGCCCTCTGCACCCATTAATATTCCGTGAGTTCGACCAGCACCCCGGCCGTCGAGGCGGGGTGCAGGAAGGCGATCCGCTTCCCCTCGGCGCCCATCCGTGGACGCTCGTCGATGAGGCGGATCCCTGCGGTCCGGCAACGCTCGAGGGTCCCCTCGAGGTCGTCGACCGCGAAGCAGAGATGGTGGATGCCGGGGCCGCGCTTGTCGATGAACTTCCCGATCGGCGACTCCGCGACCTCCGGTTCGAGCAGTTCCACCAGCGCGTCACCCGCCTGCAGCCCCGCGATGCGGGCGCCGTCGGCATCGTCGAGCGGGACCTCGGGCATCCCGAGAACCTCTCGATAGAAGGGGAGGATCGCCTCGAGCGACGTCACGGCCACACCGATGTGGGCGAGGCGGGTGCCGCGGCGGGAGGAGGAGTCAGGAGCGGTCATCAGGCGGGCGGACCCTGGGAGACGGACGGGACGCAGGGGACGTCGGAACATTAGCGAGGCGCGCCGGACCCCGACACCGGGCGCCGCACCAGAGGAGCAGGGGATGAGCAAGCCGGTGGTGGTGACGGACGACAACTTCGCGGCCGAGGTGGAGCAGCAGGCCGGCGTGACGGTGGTGGACTTCTGGGCGACCTGGTGCGGGCCGTGCCGGATGATCGCGCCGATCCTCGATCAGCTCGCGGGCGAGTACGACGGGCGCGTGAAGGTGACGAAGCTCGACGTCGATTCGAACCAGCGGACCGCGGCGCGGTTCCAGGTCCGTTCGATCCCGACGCTGCTGTTCTTCAAGGACGGCAAGGTGGTGGACCAGGTCATCGGGGCGGTGCCGAAGCCCGCGCTCGCGGCCAAGTTCGATTCGCACTTGACGTGAGTGTGGGCGACGAGGGGGCCCCGGGCACCCTGTTCGTCGTCAGCACCCCCATCGGGCACCTCGGCGACCTGAGCCCTCGGGCGGTCGAGGTGCTCCGGACCGTCACGGCGATCCTCGCCGAGGATACGCGGCACACGCGGCACCTCACCGACCGCTTCGACATCCCGACGCCGCTCGTGAGCTATCACGAGCACAACGAGGCCGAGCGCACGCCCGGCCTCGTGGCGCGTCTCCGTGCCGGCGAGTCGCTCGCGCTCGTCAGCGACGCGGGCACGCCGCTCCTCTCCGACCCTGGGGCGCGACTCGTCGAGGCGGTCGTCGAGGCCGGGCTGCCCGTGTCGCCCGTCCCGGGGCCGTCGGCGCTCCTCGCGGCGCTCGTCGGCGCGGGGCTCCCGGCGGACCGATTCACCTTCCTCGGCTTCCTCCCGCGGAAGGGGCGCGACCGACAGGAGGCGCTCGCCTCCCTCGTGGCACTCCCGCACGTCGGCGTGGTGTACGAGGCCGCTAATCGGGTGGCGGACACGCTCGCGGAACTCGCGGCGGCAGGCGCGGGCGAGCGGCCCGCGGTGGTCGCGCGGGAGCTGACGAAGCAGTTCGAGACCTTCCACCGTGGCACCGTCGCCTCCCTCGCGGCGACGATGGCGGCCGAGCCGCCGCGAGGGGAGGTGGTGTTGGTGATCGGGGCGGGCGCACCGGTGCCGGCGCCCGACGAGGACGCGCTCCGGGCGCGCGCGGCACAGTGCCGCGACGAAGGGATGAGCGCCCGCGAGGTGCAGCGCGTATTGATGGGTGAGATGCACGCGCCGCGGAACCTCGCCTATCGGATCGCGCACGGATGAGCCGCCGTCGCCGCCTCTGCTCCGCCGGTGCGCTCGCGCTGGTCGTCGCGCTCGGCGTCGCCGCGCGCCCGATCGACTCGGGCGCGGTGCCGCGTCTCGCCGTCGGGCGCCTGCAATACGACGGCGATGACTGGTACGCGAACCCGTCGAGCCTGCCGAACCTCATCCGCGCGATCCGCGAGCGGACCGCGCTCGCGATCGAGCCGCGAGAGGTGCGCGTCACGCTCCTCGATGACCGCCTCTTCGACGTTCCCTTCCTGCATCTCACGGGGCACGGGAACCTCACGCTGAGCGACGCCGAGGTCGTCCGGCTGCGCGAGTATCTGCTGCGCGGCGGCTTCCTCCACGTCGACGACAACTACGGCCTCGACGCGGCGTTCCGGCGCGAGATCGCGAAGGTCTTTCCCGACCGACCGCTCGTCGACGTCCCGCTCGCGCATCCGGTCTACCGGATCGTCTATACGTTTTCGGAGGGAATCCCGAAGATCCACGAGCACGATGGCCAGCCGGCGCGTGGCTACGGGATCTTCATCGGTGAGCGCCTCGCCGTGTACTACTCGCACGAGGCCGACCTCGGGAACGGCTGGGAGGATGTCGGGACGTATGCCGACGACCCACCGGAGGCGCACGAGGCGGCGTTGCGGATGGGCGTGAACCTCTTCGTCTACGCGGTGACGAGCGGAGTGGGGCGATGAAGATCGTCGCCCTCGTCGCCGGCGAGTCCGCGCGGCTCCGTCGGCTCGCGTCGTCGACGGCGTTCGCGTGGCCCGCCGCCCTCGGTGTCGTCGTCCTCGGGGGGGGCGCGCTCGCGCTCGCTGACGGCCGCTGGCTGGCCGCGTCGGCGCTCTGGCCGTTCGTGGTCTGGGGCGTCGCGACGGTGGGGAGCGTCGGCACGTGGCGCCTGCTGCGGCGGCGACTCCGCGCGGCCGCTGCCACCGCGCGAGTCGCGATGGCGATCGAGGCGGAGCAGCGACAGCGGCGCGGCGCGGTCGAAGGGTTCCTCGAGGTCGCGCCGCTCGGCGGCGCCCTCGTCGCTCACGCGGATGCGCGGCTCGCCGCCGGGCTCGGCGCCGTGGGCGAGGCGCCCGCCCCCGCACATCGCCGCGCGGCGTGGCGACGGAGCGCGGCGGGGGCCGCGGCGTTCGTCGCCTCGCTCGGCGTCGTGATCGTCACGGCGGATGCGGCGGCGGATGGGTGGCGGGCACTTCGGCATCCGGTGGCGGCCTGGCGCGGCACGCTCGTCGCCCCGCTCACCGTCGACGGACTGCCGTCACGCGTCGTCCGCGGCGGCTCGATCGACCTCCGACTCGCCGCGCCGGGGCGTCGCACGATTCGCCTGCGCTGGCGCCAGACCGGCGGCGCGTGGCGTGATTCCGTGGTCGTCGTGACCGCGGGGACCGCCGTGATGCGGCTCGGCCCGATCGACGCCGACGTCGCGCTCCTCGTGACCGACGGCCGCGCGACGACGGATACGCTGCGTACGCGGGTCGCCGACCGTCCCTTCCTCGGTGACGTCGTGGTGCAGGCGATCTACCCCGCGTATCTCGGGCGCGCCGCGGAGCGGCTCGCGATCGATGCGCCGATCTCGGTGCCGGAAGGGACGCAGCTCCGTCTCGAAGGGCAGGCATCGGAACCGCTCGCCGCGGTGCAGCTGGTCTCCGCCGCCGGCACACGGATCGCGCTCGCGGTGCGCGGCGTCACCTTCGCCGGCGGGTTCCGGCCGAGCGGGCTTGAGGCGTGGCGGTGGGAGGCGCGGGGCGCGGCGGGCCGGATCGAGGACGTGCCGGCACCGCTCGAGATCGAGGTCGTCGCGGACGCCGCGCCGCGCGTGGAGATCGTCGAGCCGACGGGGGAGATGAAGGTGGCGCCCGAGGACCGCGTCGGCATCGAGATCGTCGCGCAGGACGACCAGCAGCTGCGCGGCGTCTGGCTGCGACGTACGGTGCTCTCGCCCTCGGGCGATTCGAGCGATGTCACCGACTATCTGTTGAGCGATGCGCGGGAGTCGGAGTGGGTGGGCGGCGCAGTGCAGGCGTTGGCCGACCTCGCGCTCGAGCCCGGCTCGGCGGTGCGGTTCGAGGCGGTGGTGCGGGACGCGGTCCCGGGTCGACCGGAGACGGTGAGCGCCCCGTTGCTCCTTCGCATCCCGACGACGGCGGAGGAGCGTGCCGCGGCGCGGGACGTCGGCGAGGCGGCCGCGGCGGCGGCGCGCGCGGCGGCGCAGGCACAGGCGCAGCTCGCCGAGCGGACGGCGACCGAGGCGCGCACCCGATCGGATCGGACCGCGACGCCCGCCGAGCCGCAGGCCGGGCGCCAGGGGGCGCCGCCGCCCGCGGCGAACGCCGCGTCGCCGATGCGCTACGACGGCGCGGAGCGCGCGCGCGAGATCGCGGCGCAGCAGCGGGCGATGCAGGAGCGGGTGAGCGGGCTCGAGGAGACCGCGCGCGAGATGGAGGACCGGCTGCGGGAGGCGGGGGCGCTGGACACCTCGCTCGCGCGGCAGCTGCAGGACGCGCAGCGGCTGCTGCGGGAAGCGATGACCCCCGAACTCGCGGAGGCACTCCGACGGGTGGAGCAATCGGCGAACGACCTGAACGCGGAGCGCACGCGGCAGTCGCTCGCGGATCTCGCGGCACAGCAGCAGCGGATGCGGGAGGCGCTCGAGAAGAGCGCCGAGATGCTCCGTCGCGCGGCGCTCGAGGGAGCGATGAAGACGACGGCCGACCAGGCGCGGGACCTCGCCCAGGCCCAACGCGCCTTCGCCGACAGTGCGCGACGTCGACCGCCGGAGGCGCGGGATGCCGAAGCGCTCGCGCGCCAGTCGCGGGAGCTCGCCGAGACGATGGCCTCGCTGCAGGAGCGGCTCGCGCAGTCCCGAGCGCGCACCGGCGCCTCGCAAACGGAGCGCGCGGCGGCGGAGGCCCGCCGCTCGGAGTCGGCGCTGCAGGAGGCGATGCGGCAGGCGCGGGAGGCCGCGGGGGCGCCGTCCGCGGCGCGGGATTCCGCGCGGCGCGACGCGCAGGACGCGGCGGCGCAGGCCGCCCAGGCGATGGCGGAGGCGGCGGCGGCGATGCAGCAGGCGCGTGCCGGTCAGGTCGCCGAGTGGAAGGGGGAGCTGACGCAGGCGCTCGACCGCTCGGTGCAGGAGATGATGCAGCTCGCGCAGGAGCAGGACGCGCTCGCGCGGGACGCGCAGCAGAACCCGGCCGACCCCTCGCTCCGCGAGCGCCAGTCGGCACTGCAGCAGGGGATGCAGACCGCGCAGCGCCGGCTCGCCGAGCAGGGGCGACAGAGCGCGCTCCTCTCCGCGCGCAGCGAGCAGATGGTGCAGCAGGCCCAGCAGCAGGTGAGCGAGGCGACGCGTGACGCGGCGCAGTCGGCGTCGGGGCAGTCCACGCAGTCGATGCAGGAGGCGGCGGACGCGCTCCGGCAGGCGGCGGCGCAGCTCACGCGGGACCGCGACCGTGCCGCATCCGCGCAGTCCGCCTCCGGCGTGCCGGAGATGCTCGAGCAGCTGCAGCAGCTCGCGCAGCAGCAGGGCCAGCTCAACGGGCAGATGCAGAGTCTCCTCGGTGGCGCGCAGGCGCGCGGGTCGCAGGGGGTGGATGCCGCGGCGCGGGACCGGGCGCGTGAACTCGCCCGGTCGCAGCGCGAGGTGGCGCGCGCGCTCGACCAGGTGGCCGACGCCGATCCGACCGGGCGCGCGCAGGAGATGGCGCGCGAGGCGCGGGTACTCGCGCAGGCGCTCGACCAGGGGATCGCCGACCCGGCCACGCAGGCGCGGCAGGAGCGGCTCTTCCGCCGAATGCTCGACGCAGGGCGCGCGCTCGAGCAGGACCAGCAGGACGAGGCGCAGCGTCGCGAGTCGCGCGCGGCCCGTGGGACGGCGCGCTTCACACCCGCGGACGGCCCGCAGCGCGGCGCGGCGGCCGAACGCTACCAGCTGCCGACGTGGGAGGAGTTGCGCGGACTGAGCGCCGAGGAGCGGCAGCTCGTGCTCGAGTACTTCCGCGCCTTGAACGCCCGGAAGGTGCCGTGAAGCGCGCGGCGCTCGGCCTCGTCGTCGCCGGCGCGCTCTCGGCGCAGACCGTCGAGCCCGCGGGCGCCGGGGCGCTCAGCCGCGGTCTCGACGCGGAGAACGGAAACCGGGCGCGCGAGGCTGTCACGGCGTACCGCGAGGCGATCGCCGCCGGAGCGGTGGTCCAGGGGGTCCTCGGGCTCGAGCGCGTTTTCTCGCTGACGATGCAGGAGGACTCGGTCCTCGCGGTGCTCGACACCCTGCTCCCGCGCTTCCCGGACGACGGGGCGCTCCGCGGGGTACAGTTGCGCGCGCTCGTCTCGCTCGGGCGTTCACGGGCGGCGGACGCGGCGTTCCATGCCTGGCGCGATGCGCGCCCCGACGATCTCGTGCCGTACCGCGACTACGCGCGGATCCTCCTGTTCAACAACCGAGCCGCCGCGGCCGATACCGTGCTCCGCGATGCGGCGACGGCGCTCGGCTCGCTGCAGGGGCTGACCCTCGAGCTCGCGCAGATGCGAGCGGGGCTCGGGCGATGGGAGGAGGCGGCGCTCGCGTGGCGCGCGGTCGTGCAGGAGGAGGCGTACTACGAGTCGGCGGCAGTCTTCTCGCTGACCCCGACGCCCGTCGCCGCACGCGCGCTCGTCCGTGCCGCGCTGCTGGCGGGATCCGGGGCCGCGTCGAGTGCGACGTCCGCCGCGCCGCCGACGATCGGCGTGCGTCAGGTGCGTGCGTTCCTGGAGGTGGCGTGGGGCTCGCCGCGCGATGGGTGGACGGCGCTGAGCGCCGTGCCCGTGTCGGATACCGCGGTGGCGGTCTGGCGGCAGTTCGGGGAAGAAGTCGAGCGCGCGCAGGCGTGGGGGGTGGCGCGCGATGCCTGGTCCGCGGTGCATCGGGCGCGGCCGGACGCGGTGGTCGCGTGGCGCGGGGCGCAGGCTGCGCTGCGTGCGGGCGACGCGGCGACCGCGTTGGCGCTGGTGCGCGGCGCGGGCGCTGGGGATTCCACCGCGCGCGTCGACGTGGCCGTGCCCCTCGAGTTGGAGGCCCTCGCGCGGCTCGGGCGCGGCGCCGAGGTGACGGCTCGGCTCGCGGCCGAATCGGCGGCGCTCGGCCCGGATCGCGTGCGGTCGATGCAGCGCGTGGTCGCCTGGGCGTGGATTCGCGCGGGTGATGTGCCGCGCGCCCGCGCGGCGCTCGCCGGTGCGACCCTCGACGCGGAGGACGAGGTGGCAGGGTGGCTCGCGCTCTACGAGGGCGAGCTCGCCGCGGCGCGTCAGGCGCTGCGTCATGTGACCACGCCCGATCAGGACGTCGTGCGCGCCCTCGCCCTGCTGAACCGCACCACCGCCCCCCGCGCGCCCGCCGTCGGCGCGGCCTTCCTCGCACTCGGGCGCGCCGACACCACCGACGCGGTCCGCCGCTTCGAGTCAGCGGCCGCCGACCTGCCCGACGCGGCACCGGTGCTCCTCGCGATGGCGGCCCGCCTCGAGACGGGGCGCGGCGCCGACGGGCGCGCGCGGCGCCTCTGGCAGCGTGTCGCCACCGAGCACGCCGCGGCCCCGGAGGCGGCGGAGGCCCAGCTCGAGTGGGCGCGCGGTCTGCGGCGCGCCGGCGATGGCGACGGGGCCCGCGAGCATCTGGAACACCTCATCCTCACCTATCCTGGGAGTGCGCTCGTGCCGCAGGCGCGCCGCGAACTCGACGCCCTCCGCCCGCAGGTCGCCTCGTGACGCTCCGCCGCCTTCTGCTCTCTCTCCTCGTCGCCACGCGCGCGGCGGGCGCCCAGCACCTCCTGCTCCCGATGGATGAGGCGCAGGCGAACCATCTCAAGGCGTACGGCGTCATCTTCGGCGCGCTCGTCGACAACGTGCGCAGCGAGTGGCTGATCAACTATCGCGGCGGGGCGTTCCTCGTGCCGGACCTGCCGAGCGTGCGCCGCGCCGCCGCGCTCGCGGGCGTCACGACCGAACCGGTGGACGGCGGCACGCTCGCGACGATGCGGCGTGAGATCGCCGAGGGGAACATGGACGCCGTGCCGCTCGAACGGGCGCCGCGCATCGCCGTGTACACGCCACCCGACTCGCCGCCGTGGGACGACGCGGTGACCCTCGCGTTGAGCTACGCTGGGATCAAGTACGCGAAGATCTGGGACGACACGGTGCTCGCCACCGACCTCGCGCAGTTCGACTGGATCCATCTGTTCCACGAGGACTTCACCGGGCAGCAGAACAAACTGCACCTCGGCTTCCGGGATGCGCCCTGGTTCGTGCAGGCGCGCGAGCGCGACCTCGCGATGGCGCGCGGCCGCGGGCTCGCCGACATCCCAACGCTCAAGAAGGCGGTCGCGGAGAAGCTGCGCGCCTTCGTCGAGCGCGGCGGCTTCCTCTTCGCGATGTGCGGCGCCACCGAGACCCTCGAGCTCGCGCTCGCCGCGGCCGGAATCGACATCGCCGGGCCCTATGCCGACGGCTCCCCTCTGGATCCCGCTGCCGATACGAAGCTGGCGTGGGACCGCAGCTTCGCCTTCCAAGGCGCGCATCTCGAGTTCGCCCCCGGCATCAATGCGATGAGCGACATCGACGGCCACCAGGTGAATGTCCCGGCGCGGCGGCAGCCCCTCGGCACCTTTTCCCTCTTCGGCTTCTCCGCGAAGTTCGATCCCGTGCCGACGATGCTCGTGCAGAATCATCGCGCGGTGATGCCCGACTTCTACGGGGTCACGACCTCGTTCACGCGTCGGACGCTCAAGCCCGGTGCCACGGTGCTCGCCCAAGAGGAGGGCGCGCCCTGGGTGAAGTACCTCCACGGCTCGTACGGGCGCGGCTCCTGGACTTACCTCGGCGGGCACGACCCCGAGGATCCGCAGCACAACATCGGCGCGCCGCCGACCGACCTGGCGCTGCATCCCAACTCGCCCGGGTACCGGCTGATCCTGAACAACGTCCTCTTCCCGGCGGCGAAGAAGAAGACGCTGAAGACGTGAGCGCCCCAGACGAGGCGGAGACGGTCGCCCGGGCGACGACACGGGCGGGTGAGGCGGGGCACGGCGAGCCGGGACGGATCGCTCCGGCGGCCGCAGCCGCGGTCCGCACGGCGATCCGCCTCGCCGGCGGGCGTGAGGTCTGCTTCGTCTGCACGGTCGACGAGGCGGGGCTCGTGGTGAGCGCGCGCGTCGCCGCGCGGGGGGATGTGTCGAGTGTCCTCGCGCTGCCGGGCTTCGCGAATCGCGGTGAGCTCCTGCTGCACAACCATCCCAGCGGGTGGCTCGAGCCCTCGGGGGCGGATCTCGCGGTAGCGGCGCGCCTACACGACGACGGCATCGGCTTCGCGATCGTCGACAACGACGCGAGTCGCGTCTACGTGGTCGTCGAGATTCCCCGTGCGCGCCCCGCGACCACCCTCGCGCCGGAGGACATCGCCGGGCTGCTCGGCCCCGATGGTCCCGTCGCCCGTCGGCTGGGTCGCTACGAGGACCGTCCGAGCCAGCGCGAGATGGCGGGGCTCATCGCGTCGCTCTTCTCGCGCGGCGGGGTCGGGCTGATCGAGGCGGGGACGGGCGTCGGCAAGTCGCTCGGCTATCTCGTCCCCGCGCTGCGCTGGGCCGCCGAGAGCGGCGAGCGCACGGTCGTCAGCACCAACACGATCACGCTGCAGGAGCAGCTGACGGGAAAGGACCTGCCGTTCCTCGCCGAGGCTCTGACCGACCAGAAGGTGCGATTCGCGCTGCTGAAGGGGTGGCGCAATTACCTCTGCCTGCAGCGGCTCGAGCAGGCGCGGGCGCAGGGACCGGCGCTCTTCGACGATGCCGCGTCGGTCGACCTCGCGGCGATCGAGGCGTGGGCGGAGAAGACCACCGACGGCTCCCTCGCCGACCTCCCCGACCCGCCACGCGGTGAGGTGTGGGACGAGGTCGCGGCGGAGGGGGACCTCTGCACGCGGCTCCGGTGTCCCCACTTCGAACGCTGCTTCGTCTTCACGGCGCGCCGCGCCGCGGCGCAGGCCGACGTGATCGTCGTGAACCATCACCTGCTGATGGCCGACCTCGCGGTACGGCGCGCGTCGCAGCGCTGGGACGAGGCCGCGGTGCTCCCCGCCTTCAAGCGCCTCGTGATCGACGAGGGGCATCACCTCGAGGACGCCGCCGCGTCGCACCTCGGGCAGGAGGTCTCCCGGCGTTCGCTCGAGCGGCTCTTCAATCGACTGGACCGGCGCGGCAAGGGGCTCCTCCCCGCACTCGAGCGCGCGCTCTCCAAGGGCACGGACCTGTTGAGCGTCGCGAGCCTCGATCTGCTGCGTGCGCGCCTCGCGCCATCACTGCACACGTCGCGCGTGAAGGCGGCGGCGCTCTGTGACCTCCTCGTGGGATGGCTGGCCACGCGGGACGAGCCGCAGGTCCGGCTCACCGACGCCTTCGCCGACGACGCGATCTGGAGCGATGGCCTCGGCGTCGCGCTCGACGACCTGCTCGCGGAGATCGACCTGCTCGGTGACGGCCTGCGGATGGTGCGCGAGCGGCTCGAGAGCGACGAGCGGCGCGCGGAGGAGCTCGCCCCGTTGCTGAACGAGGTACGCGGCGTCACCCGTCGGTTGTCCGGCGCCGGCGACGCGCTCCGGGCGGCGCTGCGGCCGGAGCGCGACGGGCTCCCGCGCGTGCGCTGGCTCGAGCGCCGCGGCGGCGAGGGGAACATCGGCGCCACGGCCGTCCCGCTCGACCTCGCACCGGTGCTGCGCGAGGACCTCTTCCGTCGTGTCGAGACGGCGGTCGTGACGAGCGCGACGCTCGCCGTGGGCGACGGCTTCGACTTCCTCACGCGCCGCCTCGGGCTCGACGATCCGGAGCTCGAGCCGGTGACGGCGACGCTCGCGTCGCCCTTCTCGTACCCGACGCAGGCGGTCCTCGCGATCCCGAGCGATTTCCCGGCGCCGAACCTCGATGGCGCGGCACACTTCGCGCGGACGCTCAGCGCGGCCGAGGATCTCATCGCCTTCGCCGGTGGTGGGGTCTTCCTGCTTTTCACGAGCCATCGCGACGTGCGCGAGGCCGCTCGCGTGCTGCGGGAGCGCGGGGTGGCGGGTGCGCATCCCCTCCTGGTGCACGGCGAGGCGCCGCGCGACGATCTGCTCCGCCGCTTCCGTGCCCACGGTGACGCCGTGCTGGTGGGCACGGCGAGCTTCTGGGAGGGAGTCGACATCCCCGGCCGCGCGCTCCGGGGACTCGTCCTCGCGCGCATCCCGTTCCGCGTCCCGACGGAGCCGGTCACGGCGGCGCAGTGCGAGGCGATTGAGGCCGAGGGGCGGAGCGCCTTTGACGAGTACATGATTCCGCACGCGGCGTTGCGGCTGAAGCAGGGGTTCGGCCGGCTGATCCGGACGGCGGACGATCGCGGCGTCGTGGTCATCTGCGACCCACGCGTCGTCACCAAGGGGTACGGGCGTCGCCTGCTGCAGGGGCTGCCCCCGGCGGCCCGGCTGCAAGGGCCGTGGGCCCTTCTGCGCGACGGGCTTCGGGCCTTCTACTCGTCAGGGACCGATACCCCCTCCAGAGGGTAGATTCCCGACATGACTCGACCGGGAAAGCTCGTCTGCGTGGGCCGCAATTACCGCGAGCACGCCAAGGAGATGGGGAACGAGGTCCCGACGACGCCCGTCGTCTTCCTCAAGCCGCCGTCCTCGATCGTCGCCGATGGCGAGGCGATCGTTCTGCCGCCCGACGTCGGGCGTGTCGATTTCGAGGGAGAGATCGGCCTCGTCATCGGCGCGCGCCTCACGAAGGCCACGCCGGCGGAGGCGGGCGCGGCGGTGCGGGGGATCGTCGCCGTGAACGACGTGAGCGCGCGCGACCTCCAGAAGTCGGACGTGCAGTGGTGGCGCGCGAAGGGCGCCGACACCTTCGGCCCGATCGGGCCTGAGCGGGTCGGCACGCCCGACTTCGCCGCTCTCGAGGTGATCACGCGGGTGAACGGTGTCGAGCGGCAGCGCGGCCGGAGCGCCGAGATGCTCTTCACCATCCCGGACCTCCTCGCCTTCATCTCGACGTGGGTCACCCTCGAGCCGGGGGACATCGTGTTGACGGGGACGCCGGAGGGGGTGGGGCCCTTGGCGCCCGGTGACGTGGTCGAGGTCGAAGTCCCCGGATGGAGCCGCGTCAGCAATCCGGTGCGCGCCGGCTGATGCCTGCGCCGCGGCGGCACATCCTGCCGGCCACGCCGCGCCGTGACCCGCGCGCGTCGATCGTCGCGCTCGGTATCCAGCTGGTGGTCGTCGTCGTGCTCGCGCGGATGGTCGTCTTCCCGGCGGCGATGGATCTCTTCGGTGGCCTCAGCGATCTCGTTCGTGAGCAGCGGGTGACGTTCGTGGTGCCCACCCCGGTACGCGTCGGCCCGCCGGGAGCCCGCCCGCGCGACGGCGGCGATGGGCGTCGAGCGTCCGCCACCCCGGCGGAGCCGGTGGTCGCACCGGAGCCGCTCATCGCGCCCGAGGTGGTACCGACCGGCGTGCCCACGCGCCCTGGCCGCGCCACGCCAATGGGGCCGGGGTCGGGCCCCGTGATCGGTGGTGGCGGGCCGCTGCAGGGGATCCAACCGGGGTTCAACGATCCGCGCCTCTGGCCCACGCCGCGCCCGTACGACGAACCGCGCCCCTTCCCGATGAACCGCGCCGATTCGCTGGAGGCGGTGCTGCACGCGTTCGGCGAGCGCTTCGTCGATTCCGTCAGTCGGGCGGCGCCCACGGGGCGGCAACCGGGCGACTGGACTTGGGAGCGCAATGGCCGGAAGTACGGGATGGACCCGCAGTACATCCGGCTCGGCAAGTATTCGATCCCGACCGCGCTCCTCGCGCTGCTCCCGCTCAATGTGCCGGCGAACGGCCTCGAGATGGAGCGCGCGCGACGGCTGAGTTCGATGCGCAGCGAGATCATGGAGCAGGCCGAGCGTCGCGCGCGCGACGATGACTTCTACGCCGCCGTCCGGGCGCTGCGCGAGCGGAAGGAGCGTGAGCGTCGTGAGGCCGAGGCGGCGCGTCGCGGCAGCTCGGCGCCATCCGCCACGACCACCCCCCGTCCCCCTGTATTATGACCGTCGATCGTCGCCGTTTTGTCGAGCAGGCCGCCACGCTCGCCGCGCTCCCGTTGCTCGATCGGTGGATCGGGGCGGGTCGCGATGGGACGCTCCTGGTGGGCCTCGAACGGTCATTCGGCGCTGCCCCGCTCCGCGCCGACGGCGCGTGGGTGAACGCGGCGCTCGCGCGCTTCGACGCGGTCGGGCGCACCGCGAGCGGGATCAACCGCGTCGCCTACTCCGAGGGCGACCTCGCGGGGCGCGCCTTCACGCTCGACCTCTACCGCGCGGCGGGCCTCACGCCGCGCATCGACACCGCCGGCAACATCGTCGCGCGCGTCGCGGGGAGTGACCCGCGCCTGCCCGCCATCGTGATCGGCTCGCACGTCGATTCCGTCACCGACGGCGGGAACTTCGATGGTCCCGTCGGCACCTTCGGGGCGATCGGCGTCGCGCGGGCCCTGCAGGCGCAGGGGGTCCGGCTGCGGCACCCGATCGACGTGGTCTGCTGGCAGAACGAGGAGGGTGGCACCATCGGGAGTAAGCTCGCGATCGGCGCACCGGTGGATCTCGACGGTGTCGCTCGCTCGGGGAAGACGATCCGTGAAGGGATCGCCCTCATCGGTGGCGATGCGGCGCGGCTCGCGGAGGTCGTCCGGCCGCGTGGCAGCGTCGCCTGCTACCTCGAGCTGCACATCGAGCAGGGCGGCAATCTCGACCGGTCCGGCACGCCGATCGGTGTCGTGCTCGGCATCGTCGGGCTCAAGTGGTTCGAGGTGACGATCGACGGATTCGCGAACCACGCGGGCGCCACGCCGATGGATCAGCGTCAGGATGCGATGCTCGCGGCGGCGAAGTTCACCCTCGCGGTGAACGAGGCGATTCGTTCGGAGCCGGGCCGCCAGGTCGCGACCATCGGGCGCGTGGTGGCGCTCCCGAACACACGGAACGTCATCGCCGGGCAGGTGCAGCTCACGGTGGACCTGCGAGATCTCGACGCGGCGAAGGTCGCGCGCTTCGCCGCGCGCTTCCAGCAGCTCGGTCGGGAGATCGGCGCGGCGACGAACACCACCTTCAGCTTCCGCGAGGCGACGAGCAGCGAGCCGGCGATGGCCGACCCGCGCGTGATGGGGTGGATCGAGGCGAGTGCCGGGGCGCTCGGCCTTGGCACGCAGCGGATGCCCAGCGGGGCGGGACACGACGCGCAGGAGATGGCGCACGTCTGCCCGATGGGGATGATCTTCGTCCCGAGCGTCGGGGGGATCAGTCACTCGCCGCGCGAGTTCTCGCGGCCGCAGGACATCGCGAACGGCGTGGACGTGCTGCTCAACACCGTCATCGCTGCGGACCGCACGCTGGACGCGTAGCGATCCGCCGATCGGGCCCCGTGCGCATCCGCACGGCGCCCTGACGCCTCACCCCATCGTCCCGAGCAGCGCCTCGGCGTCCGCGATGCGCTGGAGGGTCCGCGCGCGGCCGAGCGCGACCATCACATCGAAGATCCCCGGCGAGACGCCGAGGCCGGTGAGCGCCACGCGCAGCGGCTGGAAGATCTTCCCGCCGCCGACGCCCTGCGCCTCGGCGAGGGCCCGGAGCGCCTCCTCCATCGTGGCGGGAGCCCAGTCGGGGAGGGCGGCGAGCGTCTCGCGCGTGGCGGCGAGGAGCGGGCGCACCACGGCGGGCTCCTTCCACTGCTTGGCCACCGCGTCGGCGTCGTACTCGATCGTGTCGCGGAAGTAGGGCCCCGCCTGTCGGACGATGTCGTCGACGAGGCGGGACCGGACGCGCAGGAGGTCGAGGAGGGTGAAGTACCAGTCGCGCCGCGCCGCGAGGTCGTCGGCGGTGGCGAGCCCGGCCGCGATGAGCAGCGGCGTCACGCGCGGCTCGAGCGCTTCGAGCGGGAGGCGGGAGAGATGCTGCCCGTTCATCCACTCGAGCTTCTTCGGGTCGAAGACGCTCGCCTTGCGGAGGAGGCCGTCGGTGGAGAAGGCCTCGATCAACTGCTCGAGGGACATCACCTCGTCGAAGTCACCGCCGGGGGACCAGCCGAGGAGGGCGAGGAAGTTCACCATCGCCTGCGGGAGGATCCCGAGGTGCTGATAGTCGCCGACCGCGGTGGCGCCGTGGCGCTTGGAGAGCTTCTTGCCGTCGGTGCCGTGAATCATCGGCAGGTGGCCGAAGCGCGGGAGCGTGGCACCGAGGGCCTGATAGAGCAGGATCTGCTTCGGCGTGTTCGAGATGTGGTCGTCGCCGCGCATCACGAGGGTGACGCCCATCGCGATGTCGTCGGAGACGACGGCGTGGTTGTAGATCGGCGTCGCGTCGGACCGGAGGATGACGAAGTCCTCGATGTCCTTGTTCGGGAAGGTGATGACGCCGTGGACGAGGTCGTCCCACGCCGTCTCGCCCGCGGGGACGCGGAAGCGGAGCACGTGCGGTTCCCCGGCGCTGACGCGGCGCTGCACTTCCGCGGGGGGCAGCAGGTCGCAGCGGCGGTCGTACTTGAACGCCTCCTTGCGGGCCTCCGCCTCCTCGCGGCGCTTGGTGAGCTCCTCGCTGGTGCAGAAGCAGCGGTAGACCGCGCCCGAGGCGAGCATCCGGGCGGCGTCGGCGCGGTGGCGCTCGAGATTCGCGCCCTGGAAGACAACCTCCTCGTCCCAGTCGAGGCCGAGCCAGGTGAGCCCCTCGAAGATCGCGCGCGTGGAGTCGTCGGTGGACCGCGCCTTGTCGGTGTCCTCGATGCGGAGGAGGAACGTGCCGCCGGTCTTCCGGGCGAGGAGCCAGTTGAAGAGGGCGGTTCGCGCGCCGCCGACGTGGAGGTAGCCGGTCGGCGAGGGGGCGAAGCGGAGGCGCGGCGGAGTGGGTGCGGTCATCGGGGTCTGGATGTGCGAACGGGCCTACCGGCGCGAGGGCGCGGCAGACCCGTACCACGGAGACGGAGGGATTCGAACCCTCGATACAGGTTTAAGCCCGTATAACGGTTTAGCAAACCGTCGCCTTCAGCCTCTCGGCCACGTCTCCTCTCGGCCGGCGAATGGGCGCCGAGCGAACCTGTAATGTCGCGGGTCGGGCAGAGTGGGGCAAGGCAGAGACGGTCGGGTGGAGTCACAAGGCACCCGCTTGCGCTCCTCAGCTGCGTGCGCCACCAAAGCGTTGTTTGAGGCTCTCGGCGTGCTGCACGTCGGTCTCATCGGTGAGGAGGAGCCGTTCTGATTCGAGACGGCCGACGGCGTACTGCATGCGATTCAGTACGAGCCGCTCATCGGTGTACCTTCGTATGTGGTCGGCGAGGTTCTCGATGTGGAGCACGCCATCGGGGATGCCCGTCTTGAACTCGGCAGTGCCGCTGAACACAACGATCGAGTGGACGTCTTCCCGAGGCACAAAATGCAGCAAGGTCTGCACCGCCAGCACGTGTCTGAAGTTCTGTCGCAGGGGATTCTGGAAGCGGTATTTCTCTCGATAGTGCACGCTCGTCCATAGTCGGTCGGCGTCGTTGGCGAAAATCCATCCCGAGAAGTCTTTCGTCTCAATCACGAACACCCCGAAGCGAGACACGAGGATGTGGTCGATCTGCGTCGTGCCGTCGTCCATCTGAATGGTGACATGGTTCATCAGGTGGTAGTCCGGTGCGCGGAAATTCGCCCGTAACACCCGCGTGACCAGCGCTTCGCCAGAGTTCTGGAATGAACGCGACCGCCATGCACCAAACCGGTAGGGGCGATCCCGGATTCCGATTCGTCGGCCGATGAAGATCCCG
>JARIFA010000039.1 GCA_031127075.1 Gemmatimonadota bacterium
TCCACCCGCCGTTCGGGATCCACCAGCGCTTGTCACCGGCGTTCATGTCGTAGCCGGTGATGCCGCCGAGCTCCTTCGGCTTGAGGATCGAGACGCCGTGGAGCATCGAGGCGTTGCCGCGGCCCTCGAAGCCGCCACCGCGCGTGGTGGGGGGCGTATAGCCGGCCGGCGCGGGGAGTGCGCCGATGAGGCCGCAGTTGTCCCGCGGGGAGCTGTAGCGGAACTCGCTGCAGGGGTCCTTCGCGAGGGACATCGTCGAGAGCCCGCTGAGCGCGGCGACGTACATCATCCCGGTCTCCGGATCGACCGCGGCGCCGCCGTCGATGTTGACGCCACCCGAGGCGCCCGGTGCATACCAGGTGCAGCGGAGCCCCGTCGGGCCGGAGCCGTCTGCGAGCACGGCAGGGATGTAGTACGGGCCCATCCGGCACTTCCGCGCGAGGACGAGCGCCGAGTCGCGGATCGCCGGCGTGTAGGCGATGAGATCGGCCTCGACGAGCCCCTGCTGCGCGTACGGCGCGGGGCGCGACGGGATCGGCTGCGTGGGGGCGGCGCGCTCCCCCGGGACGTCGCTCGCGAGGACCGGCGTCTCGACGATCGGCCAGATCGGCTCGCCGGTGGCGCGGTCGAAGGTGTAGATCCACCCCTGCTTCGTGGTCTGCGCGATCGCCTTCCGGCGCCGGCCGTCGACGGTGATGTCGAGGAGGTTCGGCGCCATCGGGGTGTCGTAATCCCAGATGTCGTGGTGCACGAGCTGGTAGTGCCAGCGACGCTGGCCGGTCCGCACGTCGAGCGCGACGAGGGAGTTGCCGTAGAGATTGTCACCCGGGCGATGACCGCCGTACTCGTCCATCAGCGGCATCCCGGTCGGGATGTAGACGAGGCCGAGCTCGGGGTCGGCGGAGTAGGTGGCCCAGGGATCGACCTTGCCGACGCCGTCGGAGTCGATGCGCGAGCCACGCTCCCACGTCTCGGCGCCGAACTCACCGGGCTGCGGGATCAGGTTGAACTTCCAGAGCTGTCGCCCGGTGCGCACGTCGAAGCCGCGGACGTAGCCGGGGAGGTTGTGCGCGCGGATCGGGTAGTAGCCGTGGATGGAGGAGTTGCCGAGCACGACGACGTCGTTGACGATCATCGCGGGCGAGCTGTTCGCGATCTGGCCGTGCACGGGGTCGATGCCGACGCTGCCATCCGCCCCGATCTTCTTCACGGGGTCCCACCCCTCACCTGCGCGCGCGCGCCGGAGCGGCGCGGCGTCGGAGATGATCAGCGGACCGGAGTCATCAACCGCGAGCGGGACGAGCGGGAACCCGAGGCCGTCCTGCAGGTCGACGACGCCCCCGCGGCCGAAGCGCGGGTCGGGGCGCCCCGTCTTCGCATCGAGCGAGATCAGGTGATAGCCCGGGGTGATGAGCAGGACGCGCTCCTCGCGCCCGTCGGTCCAGTAGGCGAGCCCGCGGCCGGCGAACTGCCGCGGCGCCTTCTGCCAGCGGATCCCCTCCTCGAGCCGGTACATCCAAAGCGTCTCGCCGGTCTCGGGGTCGAGCGCCATCGCCGCGCGCCGCGTGGTCGCGACGGTGAAGAGCCGGCCGTTCGCGTAGAGCGGCGTGGTGCGGTAGTACTCGTCGGGGCCGAACGCGCCGGCGTTCCAGCGCCACGCGACCTGCAGCGAGTCGAAGTTCTGCGCGTTGATCTGGTCGAGCGGCGAGTAGCGTGTGCTCCACGCGTCGCCGCCCCAATAGCGCCATTCGCCGGGCGCGTTGCCGCGCACGAGCCCGGTGGTGACGGGGGCATCACCGCCCGGGGCGCTCGCGAGGCGCGCGGGCCGCGCCGCCGGTGCCGGACGCGCCGGCGCACCGGCGGGACGTGCGACCGGGGTGCCGGGGCGGGCGGGCGGTCTCTGTGCGATCAGCGTGAAGGGCAGCGTCAGCGCGGCGAGAAGGAGGCGGGCGACGGGACGGGACATCAGCGTGACCTCGGAGCGGTGGGAGAGCGGAGCGAATCGAGTCGGATGGCGGCGAGCGCGGTGGAATCGGTGGACAGCGGCGTGGGGCCCGCCGGCATCCCGTTGATGCGGAGGAGATACGCGATGGACTGCACGTACTCCTCATCGCTCAGCGAACCGGGATCGGACTTCGGCATCTCGGCGCGCAGATAGCCGAAGAGCTCGCCGAGGTCGCGGCCGTACCACTTGGCCTTGAAGGGCGGGCCCGCATGCACGGTCGGCGAATGGCAGCTCTGGCAGGCGCTCGCGAAGAGGTCGCGGCCCGCCGTGGCCTGCGCGGCGGTGTAGACGCCGTCCATCGTCGTGCGCGGTGGCGCGACGGCGGCGAGGGTGACGACGAGGAACGGGAGGGCTCTGAGGAGGAGGCGTGGGGGGCGTCGGCGCGGCATCGGTCAGGTGAGACGGAGACGGGGGAGAAAGTGGCGCAGAAGCAGGGCGAGGGCCAGCGCCACGACGGCCACGAGGAGGCCACGGAGCAGCCCGAGGAGGGCCACCGCGTCCCAGGTCGGGAGCGTCGCGACGGCGAGCGCCGACTGGAGCGTCTCGCCGCGGGCGAGCAGCCAGTGCCAGGCCACGTCGGCGGCGAGCGCGGCGAGGACGATGGTCAGGAGGCGTGCGCGCTCGCCCGCGCGGCGAAGCATCCAGTGCAGCACCGGGACCGCGATGAGCACCACCACGAGTTGGCCGACCTCGATACCGACATTGAAGGCGGCGAGCGCGCTCACGCGATGCGCACCGGCGAATGCCAGGCGGTCGCCGAGGGCTATCGCGAAGCCGAAGCCGTGCACGAGCCCGAAGGTGAAAGCGAGCGGCCAGCCGTGTGCCGGACGCGCCGGGTCGCGAAGGATCCGAACAAGGGCGAGCCAGAGGACGGAGGCGGCGATCGTCGTCTCGACCAGCGGGCTGAACCAAGCGCCCGTCGGCACGACGCCCAGCGCCGTCGCGCCGATGGTGAGCGCGTGGGCGACGGTGAAGGCGGTGACGGTGCCCAGCAGCGGACGCCACCGCCGTTCCCCGAGCACGAGGAGGAGCAGGAAGAGGAGGTGGTCGAGGCCGCCGAGGATGTGGCGCACCCCGTCGGGGACGAAGCGCCTGAGCGCATCCCAGGCGCGCGGCCGGAGCGGGATCGGGCCCGGGTCCCCGTCATACGTGAGCGTGCGGCTCGTGCCGTCCGGCTCGTGGAAGCGCCACTGGGTCGTCGTGCGCAGGCCGAGATGCGCGAAGGTGGGCTCGACGGTGAGTCGCTCGTCGAGCGGCACCGCGAGGACCAGGGCGACGTCGAGCCACGCGCTGTGCACCCGGAGCCCCGGGGCGCTGTCGAGCGGTGGCGCGGCGAAGTGCCGGATGACCGCGTCGAGGTCGTCGGCGCTTCGGTCGGTCGGCACCGCGACGCGGGCGTCCACCACGCGCGGCTCCCGTCGGGCGCCGGCGGGGCCGCGGAACCCGAGGCCCGGCGCGATCCAGAGCGTCGCGCTCTCGTGCAGGGCGGGGCGGAGACGACCCAGGTCGACCGTCCCGTCGGCGCGCTCGGGGATGGTGACGTCGCGCATCGCCTCGAGCGGGGCGCGGACCCAGAGGCGGAGGGTGTCCGCGGTGCGGACCACGTGGATGGTCACGACGGCGCGCGCGGGGATCTCGTGCGCCGAGGCCGGCGTGACGAGCAGCGCCAGCAGCGCGGCGCATCGTCGCACCCGTCGACGACCGGCCCACGACCAACGATCCGGCGCCACGGCGCGTCTCTGGTGCGTCATCGCGTCGAGATATAGCATTCCGCGCGCCCTCGCACAGGGCCGTCATCCCCACGGAGAGAGATCATGCGTCGTCGTACGCTGCTCGTCACCGGCGCGTTGGGCGCCGCGATCCTCACGCTCGCGGTCGGGCAGTCCCGGCTCGTCGCCTCCCTCGCACAACCGGCGGTCCAGGCGCCGGTCTTCGAGGTCGACCCCTTCTGGCCCAAGCCCCTGCCGAACGGCTGGGTGCTCGGCTCGACGATCGGGGTCGGCGTCGACGGGCGCGACCACGTCTACATCATCCATCGCGGCGGGGCGACGTTGAACGCCCGCACCGAGGCCGGCTACGCGCTCGTCGGTCCGTGCTGCACCGCCGCGCCGCCGGTCCTCGAGTTCGATCCCGAGGGCAACCTCGTCAATGCGTGGGGCGGGCCGGGCGACGGGTACACCTGGCCCGGGAGCAACCACGGCATCTCGATCGACCCGATGGGGAACGTCTGGATCGGCGGGAACGGCACGCGCGACTCGGTGAACGCCGCCGACTCGCACATCCTCAAGTTCACGCGCGACGGCCGCTTCCTGCAGCAGATCGGCGTCCCCGGGCGCGCGTCCGACTCGCGGAGCATGGATGCGTTCGGCCGGGTCGCGAAGGTCGCGTTCGACGCGTCACAGAACGAGGTCTACGTCGCGGATGGCTATGGGAACAAGCGCGTCGCCGTGCTCGACATGGCGACGGGTCGCATCAAGCGATTCTGGGGGGCCTATGGGAATGTGCCGAGCGATTCGAATTACGGCCCATACGACCCGGAGAAGCCGCTGATTCCGCAGTTCCGGAACCCGGTGCACTGCGCCGAGCCCGCCGTCGATGGCCTGGTCTATGTGTGTGATCGTCCGAACAACCGGATCCAGGTTTTCCGGCGGGATGGCACTTTCGTGAAGGAGGTCCGCGTGGCTCCGCGGACCCGTGGTGACGGGGCGGTGTGGGACATCGCCTTCTCGCGCGATCCGCAGCAGAAGTACCTCTTTCTGGCGGACGGGAAGAACGAGCGCATCTACGTGATGGACCGCCAGTCACTCGAGATCCTGACGATGTTCGGTGACGGCGGGCGGCAGCCCGGTCAGTTCTTCGCCGTGCACAGCATCGCGACGGACTCGAAGGGCAACATCTTCACGACCGAGACCTACGAGGGGAAGCGTGTCCAGCGTTTCGCGTACAAGGGGGTTCGTCCCGTGACGCGCCGCGACCAGGGCACCCCCTGGCCCAGCCGGTAGCGCGTCCAGCCTTCAGCCTTCAGCCTCCAGCCTTCAGCCCTCTCCATGCGCTCTCGTTCTCTCTTCGCGCTTCTTGCCTTCCAGGCGCTTCACGCGCTCCCGCTGGGCTCCCAGGACCGCCTCCGCTCAATGCCCGGCTACGCCCAGTACGCGGCGAACGCCCCGCGGATGGCGAGTCTCATCAAGTCGGGCGCGATCGCCCCGCAGTGGGCCGCGGATGGCAAGTCGTTCGAGTTCGTGCGGGACGGCAAGCGGTTCCAGTGGAGTGTCGCGACTAAGCAGGTGACCGAGGTCGGGGCGCCGGCGGCGGGAGCGAACGGCGGCCGACGGGTCGGTGGGCCGGCGCGCGGCCGCCAGTTCACCGAGGCGTGGGCCGCGGATTCGTCGAAGAAGGCGTTTTACCGTGACCGCAATCTCTGGATCGTGAACCGCGATGGATCCGCGGAGCGCCAGCTCACCACCGACGGCAGCGAGGCCGGCCGCATCAAGTACGGGACCGCGAGCTGGGTCTATGGCGAGGAACTCGACCAGATCACAGCGATGTGGTGGTCCCCCTCCGGCGCGCAGCTGGCGTTCTACCGGTTCGATGAGCGCCCCGTGCGGGACTACGTGCTGCAGATGGACCAGACGACGGTCGCCGGGGCCGCGATGACCGAGGCGTACCCGAAGGCGGGGACCGAGAACCCGATCGTCGACCTCTTCGTGCACGACCTCGCGACGGGCCGGACGATCCGCATCGACGCGCGCGACGGGCGCCCGCTGACCGATGACGTCGTCGGGCATTACGTCTACGGGATCTCGTGGAGCCCGGATGGGTCCGAACTGCTGCTGCGGCGCACCAATCGCCGGCAGAACGTGATGGAGTTCGCCGCCTGCGCGCCCACCACGGGCGCCTGCCGCGTGATCGTCCGCGAGGCGTGGCCGGCGAGCTGGACCGAGAACTCCCCACCCATCCGCTGGCTCGCCGACGGCAAGCGCTTCATCTGGGAGTCGGAGCGGTCGGGGTTCAAGAACTACTATCTCTACCATATCGACGGCACGCTCCTCACGGCGCTTACGCAGCATCAGGCGGAGGTCGCGGGCATCGTGCACGTGGACGAGCAGGCGGGGCAGCTCTGGTACTACGCCCGCACGGGCGACAACTACTTGAAGCTCCAGCTGCATCGCGTGGGGCTGAACGGACGCGGCGACCGCCGCCTCACGGACTCGACGCTCACCCACACGGCCTTCGTCTCCCCGACGGGGACGCACGTCGTGGATGTCGCGCAGGCGCACGACGTCGCGCCGGTGACGCGGGTGCTCGATGCGAACGGCCGGGCGGTCGGGGCGCCGGTGGCGGAGAGCGATGTGAGCGCGTTCACGGCAGCCGGCTTCCGCGCCCCGGAGCGCTTCACCTATCTCGCCGCCGACGGCACGACCCCGCTCTTTGGGATGCTCCACAAGCCGTCGAACTTCGATCCATCGAAGCGCTATCCGGTCCTCTTCTCCGTCTATGGCGGGCCGGCGACGAACGGCGCGCGCGAGGTCTTCGGCCCGCCGCTCCCGCTGGTCGAGTTCGGCTTCCTCATCGTCACGCTCGATGTCCGCTCCGCGGCCTTCCGCGGGAAGCGCGCGCTCGACGCCATCTACGAGAAGCTCGGCGTCGTCGAGATCGACGACTTCGCGGCCGCGTCGAAGCACCTCGCGGCGACCTATCCCTTCGTCGACGGGACGCGCGTCGGGATCTTCGGCACCTCCTACGGCGGCTACGCCTCCGCGATGGCGCTGCTCCGGCATCCTGATGCCTTCGCGGCCGCGTCGGCCTCATCGGCCGTCACCAGCTGGCACCACTATGACACCATCTACACCGAGCGGTATATGTACACGCCGCAGGTGAACGCCGACGCCTACCGGGGAGGCAGCGCGATGGAGTACGCCGCGAACCTGAAGGGCCGGCTCCTCATCTACTACGGCACCGCCGACGACAACGTCCACCCGAACAACTCGATGCAGCTGATCCAGGCGCTGCAACGGGCGGGGAAGAGCTTCGAGGTGCAGGTGGGCCCTGACCAGGGCCACACCTCGGTGAATCAGCAGCGGATGATGGAGTTCTTCGTCGACGCGCTGGTGGTCGATCGCACGGCGGCGGTGGGGACGACGAGCGGCCGGTAGCGTCGGTGCGCGCTCAGCGCGCGGCGGCGCGATAGCGCGCCAGCCAGGCGGCGCTCCACGAGGCGAATCGGTCCTCGCGGAGCGCCGTCCGTGCATCGGACATCAGCGTCAGCAGGAACGTGACGTTGTGGAGCGCGAGGAGGCGCAGGCCGAGCATCTCGCCGGCGGCGAAGAGGTGCCGCAGGTAGGCGCGGTCGTAGCGGGTGCAGGCGGGGCAGGGGCATCCGTCGACGAGCGGACGTCGGTCGGTGCGGTGCGCTGCGCGCTTCACCTGCACCGTGCCATCGGGGGTGAAGAACGTGCCGTGGCGCCCCATCCGCGTCGGCGCGACGCAATCGAAGAGATCGACGCCGCGCGAGACCGCCTCGACGAGGTCGTCGGGATGACCCACGCCCATCAGGTAGCGGGGCTTCGTCGGGGGCAGCTCGCCGTGACAGACTTCGAGCGTCGCGTGCATCGCAGGCTTCGGCTCGCCGACAGAGAGGCCACCGATGGCGATGGCGTCCCAGTCCCCCGCCTGCAGGATCCCGCGTGCGGAGGCGCGCCGGAGCTCGGGGTGCACGCCGCCCTGCACGATCGGGAGGAGCGCTTGTGGCGGAGCGGCGAGATCGGTGACGGGGTCGTGTGTCGCGAGCGGTGGCGCCCCCGCCGGGGCCTCGAGTGAGTCGATCGGCGCGCGTCCCTCGCGGGTGAGGCGGTCGAACTCCACGCGACAGCGATCGAGCCAGCGGAGCGAACGCTCCATCGCCGCGCGCGACGCGCCTTCATCCGATCGGCCCTCGATCAGCTCGTCGAGCTGCATGATGCAGTCGGCGCCGAGGTTGCGCTCGATCCGCATCACCGCTTCAGGGGTGTAGTCGTGCATCGAGCCGTCGAGCGGGCTGCGGAAGACGATCCCCTGTTCGGTGACGGTGCGGAGCTGCGCGAGGGAGAAGACCTGGAAGCCCCCCGAGTCGGTGAGCATCGGCCCTTCCCAGCGCGTGAAGGCGTGGAGGCCGCCGAGCGCGCGGACCATCGTGTCGCCGGGCCGCAGGTAGAGATGGAAGGCGTTGCCGAGGATCATCCGGCCACCGGCGGCGGCGACTTCATCGACCGAGAGCCCCTTGATGGTGCCATGCGTTCCGACCGGCATGAAGGCCGGTGTCTCGACGACCCCGTGCGGCGTGGTGAAGCGGCCGGCGCGGGCGGCGCCGTCGTGGTGCGAGGTCTCGAACGAGAAGTGGGCCACCCCGAAGTATCGGCGAAGCGGGGGCGGAGGGGCAGGGCCGTGCTCGTCTGACGGATCCGACGCAACGGGATCGAGCCTACTGGGTCGACGACGTCGCTGGTGTGCCCACGATCTGTGGGAGGATCGAATCCACCACCGCGCGGATCACCTGCGGCCGACTCCCCAGCATGTGCGGGCCGTCGAGCCAGATGCGCGACTTCGGCGCCGCCGCGGCGGAGAAGAGCGCCTCGCGGGACGCCTCGGGGATGCGCTCGTCGTCGCGCGAGTCGAGGAAGACGACCGGGCGCGGGGCCACGCGAGCGATCCATCGTTCCGGTGCGAAGCGAGGTCCCGAGATGAGGAGGGTCCCCAGACCGGCGAGCGCGAACCGCGGGATCCGCCACGGCACGTCGCGTCGCAGCGAGGCGTCGATCAGGAGGAAGGGACGTCCGCCCCCCTGCGCGAGCCAGAGGCGCGCGATGCGCGGATCGCGCGCGGCGGCGATGGTCGCGAAGGGGGCGCCGAAGCTCGCGCCGACGAGTTCCACGCGGGTGGGGTCGACGTCGGGGCGTTGTAGGAGGTGGTCGAGCGCGAGGGAGACCGCGGGCGGTGTGTCATAGAAGGCGCGCCGGATGGCGGGCACCTGTGCGAGGGTCGCGACGAGGCCACGCGGGGCCGGGTTCCCCTCGTACGGATAGTCGAGCGCGGCGAGCACGACGCCGGGGATCGAATCGACGAGGGCAACCGCCCCGCGGCCACGCTGCTGGCCGCCAAGGATGAGGACGAGCGGGCGTCGTGCCACGCCGGTCGGGGCGATCGCTCCGGTCGGCCGGTCCGCGTCGGCGACTCGCGGCACCGGCGCTGCAGGCCGGACCGCGAGGGTCGCGGCCAGCCCGGTCGCGGCACGAAGGCGTAGCACGAGGGTGCCGCTGTCCTCGTGGGCGGCGTTCGGCAGCGTGTCGACCTCCGTGAGTGGACCGCTCCGGCGACCGAAGACCGGCTCCGGGTCGCGGAGCATCCAGAGGGTCGCGCTACCGATGACGAGCAGGAGGGCGATGATGGCGGCGGGGAGGAGGCGTCGCGTTCGCATGGCTCCCATACCCCGGAGCTCACCCTGTAGGTTTCCCGACGTGATACGCGCGACCCTCCTTCCGCCCGACGACGCCCGGCGAATCCTCCCGGCGCTCGCCTCCTCGTCCTCGCCCGACGTCTGGGTGCATCGCTATGAGCATGCGGCGACGGGCTGGGTGCTCGCGGTCGCGACGCACGCCGAGCCGGGGTCCGGCAAGCTCTCGCTCGGTGGGTTCCGGATCGCGCCGGAGGCGCGGACCTCGTCGCCAGGGTTCACCCCGGAGCGCGAGGCGATCGCGCTCGCGATGGGGATGGAGGAAAAGGTGCGCTGGTCGCGCGTGCTCGGCGTCGGCGGTCCGCTCGCGAAGCGGGACCTCGCTCGCGTGGTGGGGGGGAAGTGCGTGTTGGCCCCGACCCCTGATGCCCGCGTGGGGCAGCCGAACGATCGTGCGCTGCTGGATTTCGCGATCGAGGCGTTCGAGGCGATCGAGCGTGACGCGGCGATCGCCCTGGTCACGGGGCAGGACCTCGGGCACGGGATGATGTCCGATGGGCTCACCGGTTCACTCGCCTATCTCAACGCGCGGTATCGCGGGAGCGTCGTCGCGGATACCTCTGGGCCGACGGCGGAAGGGAACTTCCAGGTGCTGCACGGCATGCTGCGGGCGGCGGGCGTACCGATGGAGCGTGCGACGATCGCGCTGATCGGCTGCGGCAACATCGGGATGCACATGGTGGAGCGACTGCGGGCGCTGCACGCGACGCTCATCGTGGTCGAGGCGCGGCCGGAGCGGCGGCATCAGCTCGAGGCACTCGGCATCCGCGCCGTGGCGCCGGAGGGGAAGGCCGAGGTGATACGTGAGGCGGTCGATGTGGTCGTGGTGAATGCCGCGGGCGGCTCACTCGACAATGCGACGGTGGAGGCGATCGCCGCGAACCCGCGGACGACGGTCGTGTGCGGCAGCGAGAATCTCGCGATGCCGGATCCCAGGGGCGCCGAGGCGCTTCGGCGCGCCGAGAAGTCCTACTGCCCGACGGAGCTCGGCGGGATGATGGGGTATCTCACCGCGGTCGAGGAGTACCTCGCGAAGGCGGACGGGGTACCGTTCGAGGTGTCGACGGTGCTGAGGGCGGCAGCGGCGCTGGAGCCTGCCGCGTACGCGGCGACGGCGCGGCAGATGGCGGGGGGATTCGCCGAGACGTTCGAGGCGGCGGTGATGGCGCTGTAGGTCGTCGACGGCAACAGCGGTCTCGCATCGAGATATCGCGCCATCCAGTCGCTGATGGGCTTGGGGGTGTGCTCAGCGCCCCCGGAACCGCTCCAACGCCGCTCGCGTGAACTCCGACAGCACCATCCGGCCACTCATCCCCGCGCGCTCGGCCATCCGCTCCCCCCAGTCCTCCGTCCCCGCCCAGAACACCCGCTTCATCTCACGCATCGCCTCGGGGTTCGACGCCGCCAGCCGCGCGGCGTGCGCCGCCACGGCGTCGTCAAGCGCCGGGATATCATCGACGAGCATCGCGTAGAGCCCGTGCCGCTCGCACCACTCGGCGTCGTGCCAGTCCGCGTGCACGCCGAGGTGCATGAACGAGGCGAGCCCCAGCTTCCGCTCGATCACTACGCCGACCACGAAGGGGCCGATCCCCACCTGCAGCTCGCTGAGCTTCGCGCGCGCGGTGCGCACGGCGATGGAGTAGTCGCTCGCGGCGATCAGCCCCAGCGCCCCGCCGGCTGCCTGTCCCTGGACCCGGGTCAGCACGAACTTCGGCGCCCGGATCATCGCCTGGATGACCTTCGAGAACCCGGAGAAGAAAGCCTGCCCCTGCTCGGGGCTCGACACCGCTAGGAACTCGTCGAAGGAGGCCCCGGCGCAGAAGGTCGAGCTCCCGGCGCTCCGGAGCACGATCACCCGGGCGGCAGGGTCCGCCCCGACGGTGGTGATCGCCTCGGCGAGCTCCACCAGCAACTTGGCGGGCAACGAGTTGCCCTTGGGGTGGGCGAACTCGACGGTGCCGATGCCGTCGGCGACGGCGGTCCGGACGGTCCCCTCGGGGACGGGCTGGGCGCTGGAGGTCATGGGTGCAAGATATAGATTCTCCCCTATGCCCGAGACCACCCGCCCCCTCCCGACGGACGACCCGACCCAGGTCGCCGCGTTCGAGGCCCGCATCGCCGCGGGCGAGAGCATCGAGCCCAAGGACTGGATGCCGGAGCGCTATCGCCGGCAGCTCACCCGGATGATGTCGCAGCACGCGCACTCCGAGATCGTCGGGATGCTCCCGGAAGGGAATTGGATCACGCGTGCGCCGAGTCTCCGGCGAAAGCTCTCGCTGATCGCCAAGGTGCAGGACGAGGCGGGGCACGGCCTCTACATCTACTGCGGCACGGAGACGCTCGGCGTCGACCGCTTCGACCTCTACAACCAGCTGCTCGACGGCACCGCGAAGTACTCGAGCATCTTCAACTATCCGACGCTCGCCTGGGCGGATATGGGCGTGATCGGCTGGCTCGTGGACGGTGCGGCGATCGTGAACCAGACGATCCTCGCGAAGACCTCGTACGGCCCCTATGCCCGCGCGATGGTGCGCATCTGCAAGGAAGAGAACTTCCACAAGCGGCAGGGCTACGAGATTTGCATGACGCTCGCGAAGGGCACCCCCGCCCAGCGCGAGATGCTGCAGGACGCCGTGAACCGCTTCTGGTGGCCTTCCCTCATGATGTTCGGCCCGTCGGACACGCACTCGCCGAACACCGCCGAGCTGCTGAAGTGGCGTGTGAAGCGGAAGACGAACGACGAGCTCCGCCAGCGCTTCATCAACCTCACCGTCCCGCAGGCGCAGGAGCTGGGAATCACGCTCCCCGACCCCGACCTCCGCTACAACGCCGAGACGAAGAACTGGGACTTCGGCACGATCGACTGGTCGGAGTTCCAGGAGGTCATCGCCGGGAACGGGCCGTGCAACCGTGAGCGCCTCGAGGCGCGCCGGGCGGCGCACGACGAGGGCCGCTGGGTGCGCGACGCGGCCGCCGCGCACGCCGCCAAGCGGTCGCAGGCCACGGCGGCTGCCTGATGAGCGACGTGACGGGCGCCCCCGTCGGCGACAGCCACTGGCCCCTCTGGGAGGTCTTCACCCAGGAGAACCAGGGGCAGCCCTTCGAGCACGCGGGGAGCGTCCACGCGACGGACGCGGAGCACGCGCTCCAGAACGCGCGCGACGTCTACGCGCGCCGCGGCGAGGCGGTGAATCTCTGGGTGGTGCCGAGCGCGGCGATCACGGCCTCGGCCCCGTCCGACGCGGGCCCGTTCTTCGACCCGGGGAACGATAAGGCGTATCGTCACCCGCAGTTCTACATCGCGCCGCGCGGCATCCGGATTTTCTGATGGCGGAGTCCGAGGAGCTCGGGATCGCCACGGGCGAGGCCCAGGCGGGGGGCCGTGCCGTCGCCGGTGCGTCCCGCGGCCCGGTGCTCGGTCCACCGCTCGTGGAATACCTGCTGCGCCTCGGCGATGACCGCCTGATCCTCGGGCATCGCCTCTCGGAGTGGTGCGGGCACGGCCCGATCCTCGAGGAGGACATCGCTCTCTCGAACATGGCGCTCGACCTCATCGGGCAGGCGGCGTCGTTGCTCCGGCTCGCCGGCGAGGCCGAAGGGCAGGGGCGTGACGAAGATGCGCTCGCGTACTGGCGCGACGGCGTCCGATTCCGGAACGCCCTCCTGATGGAGCTGCCGAAGGGGGACTTCGGCTTCACCGTCGTCCGGCAGTTCCTCGTGAGCGCACAGAGCGTCTTCCTCTGGGAGGCGCTCCTCGCCTCCACGCACGAAGGGCTCGCCGGTGTCGCCGCGAAGGCGATCAAGGAGGCGAAGTATCACCTGCGCCACGCCTCGGAGTGGGTGGTGCGTCTCGGGGACGGCACGCCCGAGAGCCACGACCGGGTGCAGCGCGCGCTCGACGACTGCTGGCGCTACACGGGGGAGCTCTTCGCGCAGGACGAGGTCGATGCGGCCGTCGCGGCGCTCGGGATCACCGTCGATATGGCGTCGATCCGCGCGCGCTGGGATCAGGTCGTCGACGACGTGCTCCAGCGTGCCACGCTCACACGGCCCGCGGACGGGCCGATGCGGCACGGCGGACGGGTGGGGCGGCACACCGAGCATCTGGGGCACCTCCTCTCGGTGATGCAGAGCGTCGCGCGGGCGCACCCCGGCGCGACGTGGTGAGCGGCGCGCCAATCCGCCCGGACGCCGGTCGATGCTGACCGCAGGCGACGCCTGGCGCGCCCTCGAAGGCGTCCCCGACCCCGAGGTGCCGGTCATCAGCGTGGTCGAGCTCGGCATCATTCGCGCGGTCGTGGTGGATGACGCGGGCGCGGTCGCGGTGACGATCACGCCGACCTACTCCGGCTGTCCCGCGATGTTCGAGATCGAGAAGGACGTGCGGAGCGCCCTCCTCGCCGCCGGGGCTGCGGCTGTCACCGTCACGACGGTGCTCTCGCCGGCGTGGACGACGGATTGGATCCCCGAGTCGGCGCGCGAGAAGCTACGCGCGTATGGGATCGCCCCTCCGGGAAAGGCGGACGGCGGCGCCCTCGTCACCCTCACGCGCGCGCGACCGCCGGTGCCGTGTCCCTGGTGCGGTTCCGCTGCGACGGAACTGCGCAGTGAGTTCGGGAGTACCGCCTGCAAGGCGATTCACGTCTGCACGAGCTGTCGGCAACCGTTCGACGAGTTCAAGGCGATCTGATCGCGGCCGCAGGGCGGGAGGCGCGGTGTCGGATGGGGCGCGGTTCACGGATCGGGACGAGGCGGGAGGGGCGCTCGCCGCCGCGTTGGCCGCGCACGCCCACCGTCCGCGTACCGTGGTGCTCGCGCTGCCACGCGGCGGGGTCCCGGTGGCCGTCGAAGTCGCGTCGGCCCTCGCGCTCCCCCTCGACGTGCTCTGCGTGCGGAAGCTCGGCGTCCCGTGGCAGGAGGAGCTCGCGATGGGCGCCGTCGCGACCGGTGGGGTCACGTACCTCGATCGCGTGATCATCGCGCAGGGGGCGATCGACGAGGCGACGGTCGCGGCGACGATCACACGGGAGTCCGCGGAGCTCGCGCGACGCGAGGCCACCTACCGCGCGGGTCGGCCGCCGCTCGACTGCCGAGCACAGACGGTCCTCCTCGTCGACGATGGGCTCGCCACGGGAGCCACGATGCGGGCCGCCATCACGGCGGTCAGGCAGCTCGGGGCGGCACGGGTGATCGTCGCCGTGCCGGTGGGTCCACCGGAGACCTGTGACGCGTTGGGGCGTGAGGCCGATGGGTGCGTCTGTCTCCGACGGCCGGCGGCATTCCTCGCGGTCGCCCAGTGGTATGTCGACTTCCCGCAGGTCACCGATGCCGAGGTCGTGGCGGCGCTGGCCGCGACGCCGATAGCTTCTCCCGCACTCCCCTCCACCCCGAGTCCCCGATGAACGGCACCACCACCCGCTTCGAGGTCACCAAGGCCGGCGTCGGCTTCGGTTCCGCGCTCGCGATGGCCATCTCATTCCACCTGAACGAGTCCGTCTTCTGGGCGATCGTTCACGGACTCTTCGGCTGGCTCTACGTGGTCTGGCACGTGCTCTTCCACTGAGCCGGCGAGTGGATCAGGCCGAGAGCGTCTCTTCGAGCGCCTCGGCGATCCGCTCCACCCCTGGGAGCACCGCCTCCAGCAGCACCTCGTGGTACGGCATCGGGATGTCGGCCGGCGCCACGCGCCGCACCGGTGCATCGAGGCGCCAGAACGCCGCCTCGGCGACCACGCCCGCGATCTCCGCGCCGAATCCCGCCGTGCGGTTGTCCTCGTGCACGATCACGCACCGCCCGGTCTTGCTGACCGACGCGAGCACCGTGTCGCGATCCCACGGCGCGATGGTGCGGAGGTCGATCACCTCAACGCGGTCCCCGAATCGCTCCGCCGCCTCGAGGCAGCGATGCACCATCGCGCCCCACGTGACCAGCGTGACGTCGGTGCCGGCCCGCCGCACCGCGGCACGGCCGAAGGGGAGCACATAGTCATCGCCCGGGTACGGCGCGCTGCCGGTCCCGGTCATCAGGAGCGAGCGATGCTCGAAGAAGATCGTCGGGTTCGGGCTCCGCATCGCCGCGCGGAGGAGTCCCACCGCGTCGGACGCGTTCGATGGGATCGCCACCTGCCACCCGTACGCGTGCGCGAAGCGCACCTCATCGCTCAGGCTGTGCCAGGGATCCCCCACGTCCTTCCCGAAGCCCCCGGGCATCCGCACGACCATCGGTGCCGCGAAGCGGTTCGCGGTGCGCCAGCGCATCGTCCCCGTGTTGTTGAGCTGTTCCGTCGCGGGGTCGGCGTACTTCCGGAACTGGATCTCGGCGACCGGCATCAGCCCGCTCATCGCGAGCCCCGACGCGCGTCCGATGATCCCTTCCTCGGAGAGGCTCGTGTCGAAGACGCGCGAGACGCCGAAGTCGCGCTGCAGTCCCTCCGTCACGAGGTGCACGCCCCCCTTCTTCCCCACGTCCTCACCGAAGACGACGAGCTTCGGGTTCACCGCGAGCTCGTGGCGCAGCGTCCGACGCACGGCCTCGGCGAAGCGGAGCGGCGGTCCATCGGGCGAGGGGACGTCGGTGCCGGCGAGAGCCTCGCGCTCGACGTGGACGAGGCCACCGAGGATGGCGTCGGCGGCGGGGCCCTCGTCGGCGTAGACGTAGCGGGCGATGGTGGCGGCGTCGGGCGCGGGTCTCGCCCGCGCTTCCGTGAGTGCCGCCTCGACGGTGTCCAGCACCTCGGCCTCGAGCGCGGTCCACGCCGCCGACGACATCACGGCGGGGACGAGCGCGGCCTTCAGACGGGGGAGTGGATCGCGCGCCTGGTCCGCGGCGATCTCCGTCTCGGTGCGGTATCCCTTCTGATTGTCGGGGCCCGAGTGACTCGAGAGGCGTGGCACGGTGAGCCGCACGAGCGCGGGGCCGGCACCGCTCCGCACGTGCGCCACGCACTCCTGCAGCAGGGTGGCCGCGGCGATCGGGTCGCACCCATCACCATCGCGCACGACGAGGTCGCCGAAGGCGGCGAGGTTCGCCGCGATGTTTCCGCCCGGCGTCTGCATCTCGCCCCCGACGGAGATGCCGAGGCCGTTGTCCTCCACGTAGAAGAGCATCGGCAGTCGCAGCGTCGTCGCCATCGTGAGCGCCGACCAGAAGCCGTTCGTGGCGACGGAGCCGTCGCCGCCGAGCGCGACGCCGATCGACCCCTGCCATCGCGTGTCGCGGAGCACGTCACGGTGGTAGGTGATCGCCTGCGCCCAGCCCGCGACCGGCGTGTACTGCGAGCCCACGTCACCGGCCATCGGGAGGACGACGGGGCCTTCGGCGCGCGGGAGGTTGCACACCACGCCGATGTCGCGGCCGTCGGAGAACCCGCCGCTGCGGCCGAGCGGCGAGCCAAGGGCGTCCGCGTACGGCAGTCCGAGGGCGAGCAGGAGCGGGCGGCTCCGATAGTAGGCGCCGGCGGCGTCGCGGGTGCCATCGAGCATCGCGCCGAGGATGCACTGCGCGACGTCGTGCCCGCGGGCGGAGAACTGGTAGAGGACGAGGTGCTCGCGCGGGACCTGCTTCCGCCCGCCGGACTCGGGGCGGGCCCCGAGGCGCTCGCCCCGGTTGATCGCCTCTTCCAACTCGTCCATCGCCCGAGAGGCGAGGACGTGGAAGGCGATGCGACGCCAGTCGAGGTCGGGGAGGGGGGCGCGAGGCATAGGAGGAATCTGACCGGGGGCCCGGAGATGCGGAACGGCCCCTATCTTTCGGATATGTCCAGCCCGCTCATCCTCCGGGAGCTCCGCGACGGGGTCTTGGTGCTGACGCTGCACCGGCCCGAGGTCCTGAACTCGTTCACCCGGCCGATGGCGGCCGCGCTGCAGGCCGAGTTGGCGACGGCCGCCGCGGAGGACGCCGTCCGCGCCGTCCTCCTCACCGGGTCCGGCCGTGGCTTCTGTGCCGGCCAAGACCTCAGCGAGGTCCTCCCGGTTGGTGACGGTCCGATGCCCGACATCAGCGAGGTCGTCCGCGCGAGCTTCAATCCGATCATCCAGGCCATCCGGCACCTCGAGAAGCCCGTCATCGCCGCCGTGAACGGGGTGGCCGCCGGCGCCGGGGCGAACATCGCCTTCGCCTGCGACCTCACCATCGCGGCGGAGTCGGCCACCTTCGTGCAGAGCTTCGCGAAGCTCGGGCTCATCCCCGACACGAGCGGGACCTTCTTCGTGCCGCGGCTCGTGGGCCCGCAGCGCGCGACGGGACTCTTCTTCCTCGGGGAGAAGCTCACGGCGGCGCAGGCGAAGGCGTGGGGATTGATCTGGGAGGTGGCGCCAGCCGAGACGCTGCTGGAGCGCGCCTTCGCGCTCGCGGCGCAGCTCGCCACGCAGGCCACGCGTGGGTTCGGCCTCACCAAGCGGGCGATGAACGCTTCGTGGGCGAACGGGCTCGAGGCGCAGCTCGAGCTCGAGGCGAAGTTGATGCAGGAGGCGGGTCGCACGGCGGATTACGAGGAAGGGGTGCGCGCCTTCCTCGCGAAGCGCGCCCCGGTTTATCAGGGCCGATGACGATGCCCGCGTGGACCTCGTCGACGCCGATCGGCGTCGTGGGTGCCGGGGCGATGGGCGCGGGGATCGCGCAGGTCGCGGCCGCGCACGGGCATCCGGTGCATCTGGCCGACGCACACGCCCCGGCGATCGAGCGCGCCCGCGCGGGCCACGCCAAGGCGATGGCGCGCGAGGTGGAGAAGGGGCGGCTCGACCGGGCGGCCGCGGATGCCGTACTCGCCCGCATCACGTACCACGTCGGAGCAGACGCAGCGGCGCTCGCGCCCTTCGCGTCCTGTGGGCTCGTCGTCGAGGCGATCGTCGAGGCGCTCGCGCCGAAGCAGGCCCTCGTCCGCGCCCTCGACGCGGTGCTGGCCAGCGACGCGGTCATCGCGACGAACACCTCGTCGCTCAGCGTCGCCGCCATCGCCGGCGCCAGCGTGCACCCCGCGCGTGTGATCGGGCTGCACTTCTTCAATCCGGCGCCGGTGATGCCGCTCGTCGAGGTCATCCCGGCGATCGTCACTGACCCCGCCGTGACCGCGGCCGCGCGCGCGCTCGCCGCGGGCTGGGGAAAAGTCGTCGTGGTCGCGAAAGACACGCCGGGGTTCATCGTGAACCGCGTGGCGCGCCCGTTCTACAGCGAGGCGCTGCGGATCCTCGAGGAGGGGATCGCCGACGCCGCGACGATCGATTGGGCGATGCGGGAGCGCGGCGGGTTCAAGATGGGCCCCTTCGAGCTGATGGATTTTATCGGCAATGACGTGAACTTCGCGGTCACCTGCTCGGTCTTCGCGGCGACCTTCCAGGATCCGCGGTATCGCCCTGCGGTCACGCAGCAGCGCCTCGTCGAGGCGGGGTGGCTCGGTCGCAAGTCGGGGCGGGGTCACCACGACTACCGCGACGCCGCGGCCGCGCCCGCGCCGACCATCGACCTCGTGCTCGGCGACACCATCTGTCACCGCATCCTCGC
>JARIFA010000040.1 GCA_031127075.1 Gemmatimonadota bacterium
GACAAAATCAACACTGTAAGCCAGGTGGTGGGCGATGTGGTTTTAGCGGTCGGCAGTCATCCAAAATCTAAAATTGTACCAGTAAAAGCCGCTCCTCCAACACGGCGCGCACCTGCCACGACAGGGACTGGGAAAACTCCTCCGCGATCTCAAAGACCGAGCGCGACCAAAATCGATAAGAACGATACGACGCTCGTTCAGAAAGAGGGACCATACGACGCGTTGTTTGTTGACGGAATTAAGCGAGCGGATGGTAGCGTCATTGTGACTGGCAATAGCCAAAGAGGGCGCCGATCTTACCAAGCCCATGTAGCCGTGGTGGGAGACAAGATGTCCATCGCTGGCAAGCGATCCAAACGTAAGAGCTCTACCGCCCACTTCGGCATTCTGAGCAGTGTCAAAGAGAAAGGAACTACGGTTAGCGCGAATATTGCGTTCGTCATCGACGCTAATATTCCAGAATTCAAGATCAACCGCACGAGATGCCTCTCGTGCGCGGCTGGTGTAACCGCGGCGCTTCGGGACAACGGAATTCAAGTGCGCGGGATACGACCTTCGACACTCATGAAAGAGCTTCATAAGGGTAACGTCAAAGACAAAAATGGTAAGCGAATACCGGTGAGAACTCTCACTGTGGGCGACGCCTCAGTCGAACAGATTATTCGACAAGCTCAGAGGGGAGAGTTAACACTGATCGGCTTGGGCGGCGCTGCGATAGGGGAAATCTCCGCTGAGTTGTTAAACGCACTTTCTAAGTATTACCTCGAATGCGTATACGACCAAGCCGAACCTGTAGATTCCGCAAAGTAGCACGTAGCTTCGCGTATAGGCTAATTCTCAATAAGCCAAAAAAAAGGGCCCCGTTTCCGGAGCCCTTTCCTTTTTTGAAAAGTTACGAAGGATTACTCCTTGTCACTCTTCATCTGCTCACGAATGAGATCTCCGAACGTAACACGTGGAGCCTCTTCGTCAGCCATGTAGCTGTCGTACGAATCCTTGCGTCCACCACGCTCCTTAATAGCGCGAGAGCTCAAGCTAATACGACGCTCAGCTGTGTCAACGTTAGTAACCTCGGCCTCAACCTGAGTTCCAACTGGGAAGAGGGCCGCAACATCCTGCCCCTTCTCTACACCAAGCTGAGAGTTGTGGATGAGTCCCTCTACACCGTTCTCGATCTCAACGAAGATACCGAACTCAGTGACAGCGGTAACAGCACCCTTAACCTTGGTTCCAACTGGGTGGCGCTGCGCGATTGTATCCCATGGATCCTCTCCAAGCTGCTTGATGCCGAGACTCAAACGCTCATTTGAGGTATCGATGTCGAGAACAACTGCCTCAACGTCATCTCCCTTCTTGAAGAGCTCTTGGATCTCTTTAGGATCCTTGATGCGCTTCGTCCAAGAGAAGTCGGAGATGTGCACAAGACCGTCGATTCCATCCTCGATACCAACGAAGATACCGAACTCAGTGATCGAACGAACCTTGCCCTTAACTCGAGAACCAACTGGGTGAGTTCTCTGGAGCTCTTCCCATGGATTTGGAAGGAGCTGCTTGAGTCCAAGGCTAATGCGTTGTTGCTCAGAGTCGAACCCAAGGATAACAGCCTCAACTGCCTCACCCTCAGAAACGATCTTCGACGGATGGCGAACCTTCTTCGTCCAAGCCATCTCAGATACGTGGATAAGACCCTCGATGCCTTCCTCAAGCTCAACGAATGCGCCGTAGTCAGTAACAGACTTAACGCGCCCCTTAACACGGCCACCGATTGGGAACCGCTCGTGAGCTGTCTGCCATGGATCCTGCTGAAGCTGCTTCATACCGAGGCTGACACGGCCCTTCTCGTGGTCGTACTTGAGAACCACGACTGGAACTGTCTGACCAACGGAGAGCTTCTCGGATGGGTGATTGATACGTCCCCACGAGATGTCAGTGATGTGGAGAAGACCGTCGATACCACCGAGGTCGATGAACGCGCCGTAATCGGTAACGTTCTTAACAACTCCCTCCATAATAACTCCCTCTTGAAGAACCTTGAGGGTCGCTGTTCGGAGCTCATCACGCTCGCTAAGAAGAACCGCGCGACGAGAAAGGACGATGTTGCCCTTGTCGCGAGTAATCTTGAGAACCTTGAACTCGTAATCTTGCCCAAGGAACTTGTCGAGGTTGCGGTGTGGACGGATATCGATCTGCGAACCTGGAAGGAACGCTGGGATTCCGATATCAACCTGCAATCCACCCTTAACTTTCTGGATGACCTTACCGTTGATCTTAGCGTCGGCCTTGAATGCCTCTTCTACTTTCTCCCAGATCTTCTTCTGATCTGCCTTCTCCTTCGAGAGGAGAACCTGTCCCATCTCGTTCTCAAGAGCGATGATGAAAACGTCTACCTGATCACCAACCTGAGCCTGGATCTTCCCTTCAACGTGTGGGAACTGCTCAGTTGGAACTACGCCCTCGGACTTGAATCCGATATCAACGGAAACCATCTCTTTTCCGATGTGGGTGATGCTTCCTGGAACGATCTTTCCTGGACGAATGTTGCCGAAACGGCCAAGCATGAGCGCTTCAAACTCTGAAGCGAATGCGGACTCACCTTCGTTTCCTTTGAATCCACCGAAGGAGCCTGCTGAAAATGAACTAACCATAACTGTTAAACAGCCTATCTTTTCGATCCTCTTTTCTAGTTAAAGCTCCGCCTGCAACACACACATTCACCGGACCGATAAAGTGAAGTATGAGCGCAAGAGACCAACGAGACCTTTGTTGAAAGCCAACGTCAATGACGCAACCCCGAATGGGTCACTACGAGCGACGCGGGATGATACAGCGTAACCCCTTGGTTCGTCAAGAAAATTGCCTCGCATGGCGCCCCTAAACGCCCCACGCCACTTGAGCAATATCCGTAACAACCTCAGCTAGATACCCATCTCTCCACGATCGTCTCCACGGGCCGACTGAGCCCATTCCCTTATCGGGCGCTCCAAGCCGGTGCTTAACGATACTCGACACTATCCCACCTATGATGAGAACACCGATACCCAACGAACCGTATAATCGATGCTTTCCTGTTGAAAAAAGGGATTTTCATCGCCACGGATGTTCTCAGAAACCCCTAGGCAATGCCCATCTTTTGATTCACGGAATGGAAACCGCAAGCTCATTTGACGGCAGAGAGAGCTCCTGGCCCTTTACGCTCTGAACTCGAAATAGGTACGAGCTGCCGCTCTTAAGCCGAGCGATCATTGAGCAGTCTACGCCTTCGAGATTGGGAACGTCCGGAGTTTGAATATCCGCAGTCGGCGCTGACTCCTCTTGGCTATGAACCTCAAGAATCGAGCTGGTGATATTCGGACCGACAGCGTCCACCTGCTCACACCAGGTGGCCCCTTGGTCACCGCTTACAGAAAGAACAAACCCATCTTCATTGTCACTCTTATCCTCCCAGCGCAACGTTATAAAGGCGGAGCTTAACTGCTCAACATCCAACGCTACCGGAGCCTCTGACGAAGCTGCGCGCGCCTTAAGGACCACATGGGTAGAAGGTCGAGCAACCTCTCCGTCTTCAATCGCCACAACCCACATCTCGTACTGATGGCCAGGCTCTAAACCAGTCGCGGTATAACTAATCGAGTTAGCCGGAACCGTTCCAATGACGGTGCTCGAAACCTCGCTAGAGGAACCATCCGTGACGTCAGCGGACATGATGCGATACTCTTTCTCGACATCGCTTCGATCGTCCCAATCAAGACGAGCGGTGTGAGAACCAACCGCCGAGACACGAACATTATCAGCCTTCGGCTCCTTCGTTCGAGTGTTCACTGAGGCGACTACAATCTCTGGCTCGAAGGACACGAGGTCAACACGATACTCAGTTTCGGCTTTTAGCCCATCGATAACAGCCATAGACGAGGATACCGGCACGCGCGTTTCGATGATATCTGGCGAGGAAGCAGATGAAGCGCGGACCTTCAGGTCTTGGGGAGCGGGATCAAGCTTTACCCAACTCAACGCCGCTGAATGGGTCGCGACAGAATCAAGCCGAAAACCGTGAGTAGAGGCACTCTCAGTGGGTAAATCCGAAGTAACAAGCAGAGACTTCTCAGATATCGTTGACGGGGAGCACCCCACACTTAGCAAAACCGCAGACAGAAAAAATGCTCGATTCATGGGAAAGATCTTATCACGATTGGGGGGTTGAGCCATCCGCTTAATAATAGGCGCGGTATAACCACAGATACTCACTGTGAGCTTTACGCTCAGAAGGCGGCCCCGCGCACTACGCGCGATGACCGCCTCCTCTATTTTTGCGCACGACGCGCACCGTACTAACGTCCCTTGGACTTCTCAATTCCGAAGAACGAGCGAATCATACCTTGAGCCTCAGTCTGAAACTCCTTCTGAGAGATCTTTGGATTGTTCATCACAAGGTACTCACCAACGAGATCCATGATCCCTTGGCAGTGATACCGGAGCTCATCCAATCCTTCCTTTGTCGCGATGAATGGAATCTTCGCCTTCACGACCTTTCCCGTCTTCGCGGCCTTTGCGCTCTTTGGAGCAGCCTTGAGAACCGTCTTCTTTGCGGTCTTCTTTGCTACTGTCTTTTTAGCTGCTCTCTTCTTTGTTGCCATGTTGAATCCTTTGGTAACGTAACACAGGACGAAATGTGACACCCTTTGTGCGCTCGCTCAATCCCCGATATGCGCGCGAGCATCAGTCATCAAACGGAACCCCGACTTCAAGGAGCCGCTACCCAGACACCCGGAAACAGCCCCGAAACGGTAGGGCTTTAAGCCATTTTTTAATGCGACGGGGTGTCAAAAATCCGTAACTAACTGTTTGAACGCGAGAATTATTTTTATGGCCGTTTAAACCAGAAGAAACAACAACTTAACCCCCCTCATCTTACAGATATCGGCCCTCAATAGGCGAAGTGAGGGTCGAGTGTGAAGGAGGCACGCGTAGTGAAGAAACGTTCGATAGGTCGGCTAACGCCTCGCGAACATTCACTCTCACGCGGCGCGGCAGAGAACGGAACACGCTACCGAAGCGGTACGAGATCGTAGCACACAATTTTCCGCACTCCGTCTTCACAACGAACTTCGCAGTTACGAGTTAACTACGCGAGAATAAGGTTTATGGACGAGCCACAAGGCTCCCCATCACAACGCACGCGGAGAGAGTCGTTCTCTCGAGGGTGTTCAACGCTCCGGTACGTGCTGCGCCTTGCGCACTCCCTTATTACACTCTCATTTTTGTCGAGCGCCCTCCGCCACGCTCATCATCTTCAGCTCGATCCCTTACTACACGCGTCACTTCAAAAACTTTTCTTCGTAATCCAATCCGTATATGCGCTTCGGAAATTAATTTTCAAGGCGCGGGAAAATTCATGCTCACCTAGCCGCGTTTCGCGTTTGCTCATACTCGAGAGATGCGCGCTCGACGAGAAGCGATTCTGCTCGACGGCGCATGAGAGAAAGCTGCACCGAGTTCATCACGAACGCGGCGGAACCTCAAAAGCGTTTCTTGCCATAGCCATCGTCCTACTTACGCTCGCAACGTACATCGACACCGAGCGTGGCTCGCTTGCTCCCGAGACCGCGTTCACCCGAGCGCTACGAAGCGTGCAAGAAGGCGGATCGCAAAACACACAAACTTTTCCGCCTCAGCAGCATTCCGACGACATTCCTCAGTCATGGAGAGCCGTCCTCGAGTCCGAACTAGAAAAACAAGGCCTTTTGCCAAAGTCTGATGGCGGTCCGACTGCGACGAACTTTCTCTTTGAAAATCGCCGGCATCAGCTGACATCTCGCGTTACCGAAAGCGCTTGGGAGATTACACCGGATTCGCCAAACGAGGGTCCTGAGGCTCCAATCTTACCGCACGAGCTACAGAAGAGACGCAACTCAAGGAAACCCGAATGGACGTGGTCCTACCAGCTCTACTCCGTCGGACGGGGCGCGCGTTTGGAAAAGGTCGGACCCGGAACCGTTAAACGCGCGGAAGACGCCGTGCATGTAACCTACTCAGACTCGATCTCCCAGTGGTTCAAAAACTCAACAAAGGGAATCGAGCATGGCTTTACCTTAGAATCGCCGCCTGCCGGCAAAGCCCGTGGAGATGTAATACTAACTGGACGCGTCAGCACCACCATGACCGTCACGAGCGCCACTCAAGACTCGTTGACGTTCGCCAAACATGGCGCTCCGGTGCTTTCGTATGCCGGTCTGAAAATTTGGGATTCTACCGGTCGCTCGTTAGGCGGCACTATCGAATACTCGACCTCCAAGACTGGTGGGGCGCTGTCGATAAAATTCGACGACACGAACGCCGTGTATCCTGTTACCGTCGACCCTGTCGCGTCATCCCCCGCTTGGCGGGTCGATTCAAACCAGGCATCAGGGAACCTCGGTATAAGTGTCAATACCGCTGGAGACGTAAATGGTGACGGATACTCCGACGTTATCGTAGGTGCTAACAACTACTCGAATGGGCAGAACAACGAAGGCATCGCGTACGTCTATCACGGGTCCTCGAGCGGCCTGGCGACAACACCAGCATGGACTTGCGATTCCAATCAGGCTTCCGCCTATTTTGGTACCTCTGTGGCCACCGCTGGCGACGTAAACGGGGATGGATACTCAGATGTGATCGTAGGAGCGTACAATTACTCAAACGGGCAGAACAACGAGGGTATGGCGTTTACCTATCACGGCTCTTCGAGCGGCTTGGCTACTACCCCTGCATGGGCTCGCGATTCAAATCAAGCATCCGCTTTCCTCGGCATCTCTGTAGCCACCGCGGGCGACGTGAACGGGGATGGGTACTCCGACGTGATCGTTGGCGCAACCGGGTTCGACAACGGACAACCGAATGAAGGGAAGGCGTTTGGGTATCTCGGTTCAGCGACCGGCCTTTCAACCGCGTCGTCGTGGTCACGAGAGCCAAATGTTACCACGTCAGTGATGGGCGGTAGCGTTGCCACGGCAGGCGATGTGAACGGTGATGGATACTCTGATGTTATCGTGGGTGGCTATGGATACGACAACGGAGAGACGGATGAAGGCACGGCATGGGTGTACTACGGCGCCGCCGCCGGATTGACAACCACAGTGGCCTGGTCTGCAGAAGGTGCTTCGGTCGGCGCGTACTTTGGCGCTCGAGTAGCATCGGCTGGTGACGTAAACGGAGACGGGTATAGCGACATAGTTGTGGGGGCGCCAGACCACACCTCAAGCCAAGGAAGGGCCTATCTTTATGTAGGTTCATCAGGTGGGCCTGCTGGAACCGCGTCGTGGACTGGATCCTCATCGCAAAATAATGCCCGATACGGGCTCTCTGCGGCGAGCGCTGGCGACACCAACGGCGATGGATACGCTGACGTGATTATCGGCGCTATAGGTTTCTCTAACGGGGAGAACGCTGAGGGGCAGGTGTATCTCTACCAGGGAACATCAACAGGACTATCGACATTCGTTTCATGGACGGCGGAAGCGAATCAGGCGTCCGCCAACTTCGGAGCACAAGCAGAGACCGCCGGAGATGTGGATGGCGACGGCTACTCCGATATCATTATCGGCGCGAACCTGTTCGACAACGGATCGGCGGATGAGGGAATTGCTTCTCTGTATAGAGGGTCGGCGTCAGGGCTCAACACGACAGCCGGACGAACAATAACAGGCGGCCAAGACTACGCCGCTCTTGGCATTAGCGTAGCAAACGCAGGCGATGTAAACGCCGATGGGTATTCAGATGTAATTGTCGGAGCCTACAAGCACTCAAACGGCCAAACAGAAGAGGGGCGCGCGTACGTCTATCTCGGATCTTCAACGGGAATACCAACAACAGCGGCGTGGACGTCCGAGGGGAACGTCGCGTACGCCCATTATGGATATTCCGTATCGGGAGCAGGCGACGTTAACGGCGATGGATACTCAGATATCATTGTGGGAGCAAACACCTACGATAACGGCCAAAACAATGAAGGGAGGGTTTTTGTATACCACGGATCGGTATCTGGAGTAGCGACCACTGCCGTTTGGTCGGCAGAATCTGACCAAAGCGGCGCTCAATTCGGAACCTCGGTATCATCCGCTGGCGATGTGAACGGCGATGGATATTCGGACGTTGTGGTTGGAGCAACGCTCTTTGATAATGGCAGTAGCGATGAAGGCGGGGCATGGCTCTACCAGGGCTCCACAACCGGACTGCTGTCATCCTCCAGTTGGCACGGGGAATCAGACGCGGGAAGCGCGTACTATGGATCAAGCGTAGCTACAGCTGGAGACGTCAATCGAGATGGATATTCTGATATTCTTGTCGGCGGTACCGCCTTCTCTAACGGACAAGCCTCAGAGGGGCGAGTGCTGTTATACCTTGGGTCCGCGACCAGACTAGCCACCACAGCCGCATGGAGCGCGGAGTCTAACATCGCCAATGCTTACATGGCCGCCTCCAACACCGCTGGAGATGTAAACGGCGACGGCTACTCGGACGTAATCATCGGCGCTTGGGGCGCGTCGAGCGGCGAGAGCTCCGAAGGAGCAGCCTGGATCTATCACGGTTCAGCGAGTGGACTTCAAACAACCGCCGCATGGCAGGTCGAGAGCAATCAGGCGAACGCGAACCTTGGACTCGGAGTAGCCTCGGCCGGTGACGTCGATGGAGACGGATATAGCGATGTGATCGTCGGCGCTCGTACGTACAGCAACGGCACAACGAATGAAGGCGCGGCGTTTATCTACCTAGGTTCCTCTACAGGGACACAGACCACCGCCAGCTGGACCGGAGAAAGCAACTCGGCAGGTGCTCCCTACTACGGTCAATCCGTGTCGTCTGCCGGAGATGTGAACGGAGACGGGTTCTCAGATGTGCTCGTAGGAGCGTGGCATCAACTTGTAGGTCTATACGACCAAGGTCAAATGTACCTCTACTACGGAAACTCCGGCCCAGGGCTTGCGGTCGCCCCTCGACAGAAGAATTCAAGTGGCACAATAGTGCAGAGGCTCGCGGACACTGGATCTACAAGCTACAGCGTTGTGTTGAAAGCCAAACCACCCGTAGGCCGTACGAGCGCGCGTTTGATCGTTGAGAGCAAAGCGGTGGGAACCGCTTTCGACAATACAAGCCTCACCTACGGCAGCTGGACCGACACGACCCTTAATGGAACTGACCTTGCAAACACCATAACAGGACTGAGCATCGGCACTGCCTACCACTGGCGCGCGCGCGTGCAATACTTCCCGCAGCAAGGATATTCCGCGTGGTACTCACTCACCGACGTTGGCGGGGCCGAGGCGGACATTATCGCCTACGCCGACACTCCAACTCCAACCGCCACCCCAACAAATACACCGACGACCACTCCGACGCAGACACCAACCAACACGCCTACTCAGACACCGACTAAAACGGCAACTCAGACCCCTACAGCCACTCCAACTCAAACACCAACGCAGACACCGACAAACACGCCAACAGTAACTCCGACACAAACGCCCACAGGAACTCCTACTCATACCCCCACGCAAACGCCTACCCAGACGCCCACACAAACGCCGACCGCTACTCCGACCAACACGCCTACGCCGACACAAACACCAACCCAAACGCCAACTCAAACCCCAACCCAAACGCCAACACACACACCGACTCAAACGCCAACTCAAACCCCAACTCAGACGCCAACGCAGACACCGACACAAACCCCAACGGCTACTCCCACTCAAACACCAACCGCGACTCCAACTCAGACTCCAACTGCAACGCCAACGCAGACGCCGACACAAACCCCAACGACTACTCCCACTCAAACACCAACCGCGACTCCAACTCAGACTCCAACTGCAACGCCAACGCAGACGCCGACCGTAACTCCAACACAAACACCAACAAAGACCCCGACTCAGACACCGACGCAGACGCCAACCCAAACCCCGACACAAACGCCGACTCTCACTCCCACACAAACACCATCGCAAACCCCGACTCAGACACCGACACAAACACCAACCGCGACACCAACTAATACACCGACGCCGACACACACTCCGACGCAAACTCCGACAAACACTCCAACCGAAACACCGACCCAAACCCCAACTCAGACACCAACGAAAACTCCAACGCTCACGCCAACTCAAACTCCAACCGCGACACCAACCCAAACTCCGACGCAAACACCAACTCTAACCCCGACTCAAACCCCAACTCAGACACCGACACGAACTCCCACTGAGACGCCAACACAAACCCCGACGGAAACACCAACCGCGACGCCAACCCACACCCCGACCCGCACCCCAACACAAACTCCAACTCAAACTACGACTCAAACCCCAACTCAAACACCAACTCAAACACCGACAGAAACACCGACAAACACACCGTCGCGCACACCTACGGAAACACCAACGCATACTCCAACACACACTCCAACCCGCACCCCAACAAACACACCAACTCAGACACCGACCGAAACTCCGACGGGAACGCCTACTGAGACACCGACCGCCACACCAACACACACTCCGACGCAGACCCCAACGCTAACTCCAACACAAACGCCAACTCAGACCCCAACTCACACTCCTACTCGTACTCCAACACAAACACCTACCGAGACCCCTACCAGCACGCCAACGCAAACCCCGACGCAAACCCCAACGAACACTTCAACCGAAACACCTACAACCACTCCAACTCAGACTCCGACACGAACACCAACCAACACACCGTCCCAAACACCTACGGAAACTCCGACGGACACTCCGACCCAAACCCCAACGAGAACACCAACAGCGACGCCAACAAGCACACCGACGACAACGCCAACTCATACTCCAACCCACACCCCGACAAACACACCGTCCCAGACACCAACAGAAACTCCAACACAAACGCCTTCACAAACTCCAACGCAAACTCCGACGGTAACCCCAACAGAAACTCCAACACGAACACCTACGGAGACCCCGACCCATACCCCTACTGAAACACCTACTCAGACTCCGACTCAAACTCCAACATCTACCCCTTCACAAACACCGACTCAGACCCCAACACACACGCCCACCGAAACACCGACGAGAACTCCAACGTTAACGCCGACAGAAACGCCAACCATCACACCAACCAACACTCCTACCGAAACTCCAACGGCAACACCGACGAAAACACCAACGCACACACCAACACATACGCCGTCCCAGACTCCGACTCACACCCCGACAGAGACTCCGACAAACACACCTACGCAATCACCAACCAGTACGCCGACCGAGACACCGACAGAAACACCAACGCACACGCCTTCTCAAACACCAACGAACACTCCTAGCGCTACGCCAACTCGAACCCCAACCGTCACTCCAACAGACACACCGACCTCAACACCAACACAGACACCAACGGACACACCGACAAACACCCCATCTCAAACTCCCACGGAGACGCCAACTTCAACTCCATCCACAACCCCGACGGAGACGCCGACCAAAACGCCTACCGTAACTCCTACAGCGACACCGACCGAGACACCAACACTGACGCCGACATCAACTCCAACCTCCACACCAACGGAAACCCCGTCCTCCACGCCAACACAAACCCCGACCCGCACCCCAACACAAACTCCAACTCAAACTCCGACTCAAACCCCAACTCAGACTCCGACAGAAACACCGACAAGTACGGCGACTGCTACGCCAACGGAGACGGCGACCGAAACACCAACGCGCACGCCAACATCCACGCCAACAGACACACCGACCGAAACTCCTACGGAGACTCCAACCGAGACACCGACAGTGACTCCAACTCACACCCCGACCGAGACACCAACACTCACCCCAACAGAAACTCCAACGTTAACACCGACACAGACGCCTTCTCAGACTCCAACCGAGACACCAACCAATACGCCAACCAACACCCCAAGCCAGACGCCGACACAGACTCCAACGGACACACCAACCGACACGCCAAGTCAAACACCCACGCACACTCCGACCGAAACCCCAACAGCGACTCCTACCGCGAGCCCAACGCACACCCCGACACACACACCAACAGATACCCCGACCACTACCCCGACAAGCACTCCAACCGCTTCGCCGAGTCAGACACCGACGGAATCTCCAACCGTAACTCCAACGGCCACTCCGACGAGCACTCCAACAGAGACACCGACGGACACGGCGACAGAAACCCCAACTCATACCCCTTCGTCCACGCCGACGGGGACGCCGACAGCCACACCTAGCGAAACCCCGACCGAGACACCTACGGAGACACCAACAAGCACACCGACACCGACACCAACAGATACCCCGACCAACACGGTAACAAGCACACCAACCCAAACTCCGTCACAAACGCCGACGGATACTCCGACTGAAACACCAACGCAGTCTCCGACCGCGACACCAACCGAAACACCAACAACAACTCCAACAGAGACACCGACGGAAACACCAACTGCTAGCCCGACAAACACCCCAACCGATACGCCGACACCAACTCACACCCCTACGGAGACCCCAACTCTAACGCCAACTATTACGCCGACAGATACTCAAACCGAGACGCCAACAACGACTCCAACCGAAACTCCTCCCGCCACCCCAACGGATACTCCAACGCAGACACCAACAGAGACAGCGACCGATACCCCAACGGTTACACCAACGGCAACTCCTACAGCTACGCCGACAACAACGCCAACGATTACTCCGACAGAAACCCCTACGAACACGCCAACTATAACCCCTTCAGAAACCCCAACTCAGACACCAACCGAAACGCCAACGGTCACTCCGACCGCTACGCCAAGTCACACGCCTACAGTGACTCCAACGGCAACTCCAACACAAACGCCGACAGACACTCCAACGATCACTCCAACCAACACCGCAACTCGCACTCCAACGAACACACCTACCGAAACCCCAACACACACGCCAACCTCAACACCATCGGTTACTCCGACAAGAACACCAACTCGAACACCAACTGAGACGCCTACCGACACCCCTACTCATACACCTACGAATACGCCAACGGTTACTCCGACGGTTACTCCGACACGCACACCTACAAATACTCCAACCGTCACCCCGACGTTCACTCCAACAAACACACCGACAGAGACACCGACGCCGACAAATACCCCTACCGTCACACCGACACCGACCGTCACACCAACCAACACCGCGACCAGCACGCCAACGGTAACGCCTACCGCCACACCAACACCGGTTATTCGTGATGTAACCTTCCAGGTGCTGATCGAACAGACTCCGATCGCGGGAGTTCCAATTCAATTTAACTCAGAGGTGTCTGTAACCGACGAGACGGGAACGATTATAAAACCGCTCGATGTGGCCGTGTCATACTCTATTACTTCAGCGCTCGACGCGATTTCGTTCCCAATGCTCTACGATACGGGTAGTGGTTTCTTAAGTCAGAGCCCGTTAACCATCCAGGCAACAAGACTCATTAATGGAGTGCGGCCACCGTGCAGGCTACTTGTGCAGGGCACGTCCACAATTTACTTCTCAGCCACGAATCAGACCGATCTTGCGCTTACGATTCCGCTCATCTATCCAAACATGAACTCTATTCTTTCCGTTACTGGCGGAGGCACGCCGGTAGAGTTGTTCGCCCCTGGAACCTCGGGCTTCACCGTGCCGGAGAGTCACTTCTCACGCGCTGACGGACTTGCCGGAGTGTGGAGATTCCTCGGCGTCGACATACCAGTACCAAGTGAGCCGTCCTACTGCACCGATGCCGCCATACCTAGCCAGTGTCAGATCCTGACCTCTACCCTCATACAGCTACCGTTTACCCACACCCAATCAGTAGTTCAAAAGCTCGTTCAACAATCCCTCGCTGCTGTACAAAAGAAGACGTGGAAGCCGGCAAACGGTAAGTTTAGTCCCCCATTCCTCAAACGAGCAGCTAGCGCTCTGGCCGGAATGCGCCCACCATTCGATTCAGCCAGAAATCAATATCTCAAATGCGAGTCAAGCGCGGCCTCCACTGGCTGTCGAACAATCACAGTGCCGAAAGACGCCTACATCAAACTCTTCACCAGAATCTACACCGGAACATGGCCAGCCGGGCTTGGCCATCTGAAACTACAAGAACAGAAATCAGTCAAGAAGTTCAAGGCGGAACTGAGGAAGGTTCCAGATACATACATTGTATGTCCGAAATGATGTTCGCTCTTCAGGCAATTACGCGCCCTGAAGCGTTTGAGGTGACTTTTGCGCCGCGCAACACGACCGCGTGCTCCAGCCGAACTCCACTCGAAATAGTGGCGCCCTTTTCAAGATAGACAAAAGGACCAATATAAGCCCCGTCGCCCAACGTTACATCGCTCTCGATCAGCACCGGCCCCTCAACTATCACGCTAGTCGGGATAAACGTATTAAAAACCTGAACGGCAGGTGCCTGCTGACCTAGAAACTTTTCATTTAAACGCAGAAGATCGGCTTGGTCTGTCAAATCCAACCTTGATTTAACCATCACTCCTCGAATCGCGGAGCCTTGTCCTATCAACGACTGAAACGCTGTCGGCAACTCATATTCACCGCGAGGAGACGGTGAAAGCTTTTTCAGCTCGGAAAATACTGAACTCGACACGATGTAGAGTGGCAACGAGGAGAGATTTGTAGTCCGCTGCTCTGGGCTCGGCTTCTCCACAATCGACTCAACGCGATCGCCATGCATAACGACCACCGACCGAGAAGAGAGCGATACCGTTGGGGCAACCTCAATAACGCCGATCATCGCAACGCAGTGAGGCGAATCCTCAGCGAGCACTCTTCGGAGATCGTCCGCCGGCACGATACTGTCGCACGCGCACACCAGGAACCTTTCAGGGGCGCTCCGCTCACATTGCAACAACGCATCGCCGCTACCCTTCGGGACAGACTGTTCAATAAATGTGGTCATCGGGAGCGTGGCGCAAAACGCAGCCAGCTCAGTATCGTGCGGACCGCCAACCACTATAAACTTAGAGATACCGGCAGCCCGGAACTCATCCATCACTCGGGCGATGACCGGCCTTCCAGCGATAGGAACCATCGCCTTCGAGCGAGTCGCCGTCACTTCCTTTAAGCGAGAGCCTCTACCAGCTGCGAGAATAACCGCGGTATCAATCATGGAAGCTCCTCCACAGATACGGAATCGCTAGACCGACAGAAATGAATCGAGTATTCGTTCTGCAGTTCAGGATGACGCTTGCCATACGCTTCATGAACGGCCGCCGAGATCTCGTCCCTTCGACGTGGATCCACGAGAGCGAGACAACAGCCTTGAAAACCACCACCACAGAACCGAGAGCCGTACACACCAGGGGTGCCAGCAAGGATCTCATACAATGAGATCAGGGCGGGGCTTCCAGCTTCATAGTTCACAATCGAACTTTCACCGGACGCTGTAACGAGCATACCGAAGCTCTCCATCTCCCCCTGAGACCACAGCTCCATCCCTTTCCGAACTCGGGCCCGCTCGGTGAAGAAATGGGCCGCCCGTCGTCTCAGGTGGTCAGGTAGACGAGCCCCATACGTCTCGAAAAGCGCGTCACCAGCGTCTGCGAGCAGTGGCTTTTCTGTGACAGGCTTACCGGCAAACGACAACAACTCGCGCGCGGCCTCATGACACTCAGCGACCCGCTGATTAAACGGAGTAGAGGTAAGTTGGCGACTTAACCCCGAGTACACAACCATAATCTCCCACGGCGGTGCCGACTGGGATCGCGGAAGAGACGAGATGGTGTGCGATGAGCAGTCAATGACCGTTAGCGCGTCGAGCTTTCCAGACACGATAACCGACTGATCGAGAATTCCGTTGTGCAAGCCAAGGTACCCATTCTCCACAGCCCGCACGAGCATGATCGTCTCAAGATTCGATGACTCGATTCCGTTCACATACTCAAGCGCTTTAAGGTAAGCGATCGTTACCGCGGCCGAGGAGCTTAATCCTCCTATAGGCATGGCTCCATGCAGAACACCTCGAAAGCCATGAGCCAGCTCGCCTTTCGAGGCGACAAGCGCCTTCACCGCGCCACGAAGATAGTTCCCCCACTCACCAGATACCTTAGGAGCAATGTTATCGAATGAAAAGGAACACTCTCCATCAAAATTGGCGCTACGAACCGAAACGGTTGCGCTACTTACTCGCTCACCAAGAAGCTGCACTGTTCGATCGATCGTTAATCCGGTAACGATACCACCCTGATGATCACTGTGCGCTCCTAACGGACACACGCGAAGAGGCACCGTGACGAGAAAGCGATCGGCACTGTCGGAACCTGGCCACGCATCAGCAAACCGCCCCCGAAGCATCGACAGACGCTCTTCAAACGACGAAACTTTTTCAACTGGAATCGACATCAGCTCAAATCTCTTTTCGCGATCCTACGAAAGTCCTAAACACAAACCATGCCACCAGGTAGGAGAGGCTGCATATCACAAATGGAACTACGTACGAGCCAGAGTATTGTAACACCAGCCCGGTTACGGTGGCGATCACCATTCCGCCGACAGCTCCAAGCATTCCACCGAGTCCAATTACTGAGGCGACAGACTCCTTTGGGAAAACATCCGACACGGTCGCAAAGAGGTTCGCTGACCAGGCTTGATGAGCGGCCGTCGCGAGCCCAAGCAACAGAACCGCAAACCACAAAGTCGGGGCTACCGCGGCAAACCCCACAAGGAGGGCGATGCAGGCGCACCACAACATCACCCGCTGTCGCGCCGCAAGCTCGTCCGCCCCCCTCTTCACGAGCCGCGCGGAAGCGTATCCCCCCGCAACGCTCCCAACATCCGCCATCAGGTATATTACCACCAACGGAGCGGCAAGGCCCGAGAGCTGAACTCCAAATTGAGTCCCAAGGTACTTTGGAGCCCAATACAGGTAAAACCACCAAATTGGATCTGTCAGGAACTTGGCTATCGCAAATCCCCAGGTAGCTCGATGAGACGCGACATCCCTCCACGAGACTTTACCGGAAGGCTCGTCACCGTCCAGAGCTCTTTGAGCGGGACGCCAGAAAACGACCGCGGCGCACAGCCACACTACGCCGACCACTCCAGTAACGATAAATGCCGCCCGCCAGCCCCATGTGATAGCGATCCACGGCACAAATAGCGGAGTCAGAATCGCCCCAATATTCGAACCAGAATTAAAGATACCGATAGCGAACGCGCGCTCTCGCTTTGGAAACCATTCAGCGACTGACTTTACCGACGCTGGAAAGTTTCCCGCCTCAGAAAGCCCCAGCGCAAAACGAGCGAGCGCAAAGCCTGCCGTAGCGCTCACAAATCCGTGAGCCATTGAGGCGCAGCTCCACGCGAATACGGCGACCAGCAGTCCAACTCGACTCCCGACCTTATCGATGAGCCATCCAAAGACCACGAGACCGATCGCGTACGCCGCCTGAAAAGCCGTGACGATCGACGAATACTCAAGCTCACTCCATCCGATCTCCACCTGCAACGTGGGTGCCAGAATCCCAAGCACTTGCCTGTCGATATAGTTAATGGTCGTCGCGAAAAACAGAAGTGCGCAAATAACCCAGCGATACCGCGAAACGCTCACGTCCGTTGAGAGGGCGCTGGTCATAATTCCTCAGTAAGGATCTTATTCAGATCTTCCAGGTTCACCTCGATATCTCCGGCCCTATCTCCCACCGATTCCAAGGAACGGTACCGATGATTGGTCACTTGAGAGAGCGTTTCGTAACAATCGCACGCCTGATGCCCCTTGTAGGGGAAGAACTCGATAAGAACCGAACGCTCATTCATAAAGAGAGAGTGACTCAGACCCGAGCCGTGGGGAGCGACCATCACTTTGGTAGCGCACGCGAGCTCCAATTGAGCTCGTAGCGAGAGATCCTCAAAGTAGAGCGTCCTAACTCCGTACCCCTTAAGTATCTGCTCCACATCGCCTTGGTTCACAACCCGTCGAACCTTCGCAGACTCGCGCCGCCCGATGAAGATTCGCTCTTCGCCATGAATTGAGTCAGCGGAGATCGCGGCCCGCACCCAATCACGATACATCTTCATGAAAGGAATGTTGTGATGCGCGTTAAAACCACAGAAATAGGACGGCACATAGAGTCGATCGGCTTCCACCTCACGCTGATCGGCGTACACGAGCCGCTCAGACGAGATACGCATCAGCTTCATGCTCTCTGTCGCCCATGGAGTCTTGGACGATGGAGGTAAAAGATACGCCCCCTTAAAGCCGCACTCCTCAGCGAGCATGACCTTCGGAAGATTATCCATCATCCAATGCCAAAAGCAGTCGTTGCAGCGCGACACGAGAGATACCAATTCGCCAACACGGAGGGGCTCGCCTATGCTCTCCGAAACCTCGTCAAACTTCGCGCGCACGAATTTCTTTTTGCGAAGGAGCCCCGCGTTCTGCTCAACGATTGGAAGTCGCTCGTTGGTAAAGACAAAACCATGCTCACCTCTGACCACCGCGCGAGGAAGCGTAAAAAGCCCGTACGGGAGGTCTCCGTACATGTCACAGCACACCTGCCCCGTAAGCCTCGGATACGCGACAAACCCCACGTTTGAGAGGTCCTTGAGTGAACGAAGCACCTCCGGCATAGAAGCACGTTCGGCCTCGACGGAACTCGCGGGCGCGGTTGAAGGGATTCGATAAGGGGCAGAACTCATAAACATGCGCCATCCTAAGCTGATAAACCTATTGTAACTTCGTTTAGACAAGTGTG
>JARIFA010000004.1 GCA_031127075.1 Gemmatimonadota bacterium
CGCGGGAAGGTCGCGAGGGCCCAGAGCACGATGCTGAGCGCGAGGATCACCGTGCCGGCGCGCCGCAGAAAGAGCATCGAACGCTGCCACACGGTCACCGCGATCGAGCGCGGAGACGGCCACCGGTACGGCGGGAGCTCAAGAATCATCGGCCGGACCGGCCCGCGAAGGAGCGTGCGACGGAAGAGGGCGGCGATACCGAGCGCGACGATGGTGCCGAGGAGATACATGGCGAGCATCGTCGCGCCCTGCAGATCGAGACCGGGGAGGAGCGGGACCGCCGGTACGAAGGCGCCGATGAGCAGCGTGTAGACGGGAAGCCGTGCCGAGCAGCTCGTCAGCGGGACGACCATGATGGTCGCGAGCCGATCCTTCGGATCCTCGATGGTGCGCGTGGCCATGATCCCGGGGACCGCGCAGGCATAGCCGCTCAGCATCGGGATGAAGCTCTTGCCGTTCAGCCCCACACGACGCATCAGCCGATCCATCAGGAAGGCCGCGCGCGCCATGTACCCGCTCTGCTCGAGCACGCCGATGAAGGCGAAGAGCAACGCGATCTGCGGGAGAAAGACGAGGACCGACCCGACGCCGGCGAAGACCCCGTCGACGACGAGGGAGCGAAGGTCACCGGCGGGAACGAGTTGGCCGACGGTGTGCCCGACGCCGAGGACCGCCGCCTCGATCGCATCCTGCACGGGGGTCGCCCAGGAGAAGACCGCCTGGAAGACCAGCGCCATCACCACGAAGAAGAGGAGCGGCCCGCCGAGCCGATGCAGCGCGACGGTGTCGATCCGGTCGCTGGGCGAGCCGGCGGACGTGGCGCGCTGCGTGACGGTGCGGGCGACGACGTCGGAGATCCAGCCGTAGCGGGCCGCGGTGGTCTCCGCCGACTCATCGAGGGCGAAGCGCGGCCCCGGCGCGGGCAGGGTCGACGCGGTCACGAGGGCGCGTCGCAGCGGGTCGAGCCCCTCACCGCGGGAGGCGACCGTCGGGACGATCGGGACGCCGAGCTCATGGATCAGCGCCGGCACGTCGATGGTGATGCCGCGCGTGGCGGCGGCGTCGACCTGGTTCAGCGCGACGACGACCGGCAGCCCGAGTTCGCAGATCTGGCTCGCCAGAAAGAGGTTTCGGCCGAGATGCGTCGCATCCACGACGACGAGCACCACGTCCGGGCGAGGCTCACGGCCATCGTGTCCGCGCAGCACATCGAGCGCGATGCGCTCGTCTGGGGACGTGGCGGCGAGCGAGTAGGCGCCCGGGAGATCGACGAGGGTGACGCGTCGACCATCGGGCATCTGATAGCCGCCCTCGACGCGCTCGACGGTGACGCCGGCGAAGTTGCCCACCCGTTGCCGCAGGCCGGTGAGGGCGTTGAAGAGGGTGCTCTTCCCGGTGTTCGGGTTGCCGATGAGCGCCACCCGCAACGCAGTCGGCGCCGGGGTGGTGCCCGGGGCTCCCACGGCCATCATCCTCAGGTGGCGGGGATGCCCCGCGTGAGGACCGTGATGCCCTCGGCGAGTTCCGCGCCGAGCGCGAGGCGGGTGCCGCGCACGTCCACGAGCAGGCAGTGCTTCTTGTCGATGACGGAGACGGTCGCGCCCTCGTAGACGCCCATCGCGCGGAGGCGGCAGGCGTCGCGGTCGGCACAGGCGATGGCGACGACGGTCGCCTCGGCGCCGGTCGCCGAATCGACGAGCGGGCAGGTGCAGACGGGGAGTTCGCGCGCGGAGCCGGTGGTCACGTCAGCGGATCGATTCGGCAGGGTCCTATCGAGATGAGAATCGTTCTCACCGGCGATATATGAAGCGTATGCCCTCCCGGGACGAGCGGCAAGGGAAAGGCGAAAAAAATTGTCTGGAATACATGTTCCACGAAAAACGCGGGGTCCGGCACCTGCCGGACCCCGCGTTTCTTCACTGCTGCAGCGGCGTGTCAGCGCACGCGAACCGTCTCGAGGAATGCACGCCCTTCGGTGTCCCGGAAGGCGAGATACACGACGCCGCCCTTCCCGAACCCGGCGATGATCCGCCCCTGCGGAACCTGGACACGGTCCGAGACGGTATCATTGGCGTCGATGACGTAGTAGATCGCCCCACCGTCACCGGTCGGCGCCGCGGTGGTGCGGACCCAGAGGTTCCCGTCGAGGTCGCCGAGGGCAGCCTGCGCGAGGAAGGGCGGGCGGTAGTCAGGGAGCTCGCTGGGATTGATGAGGTTGATGGGTGGGAGCTGGAACCCGTTCCCCCCCTGCCCACCACGCCCGCCGTTGGGGCCACCCCCCTGCCCACCACCCTGCCCGCCACGCTGCGGCGGGCCGCCGCCCGGGCCGCCCATCATCACGAAGGCGCCGCCCATCCCGCCGCCGCCCATCCCGCCACCACCCATCGCGGACATCACCATCTCGCCGCCCCCCGCCTGCATGAAGGCCATCGGGCCGCCGGCGTTGGCCATCATCCGCTGCGCCTCCTCACGCTGCTTCTCCATCGCGGTGCGCGCGCTGTCGATGATGAACGCCTTGGCGTCATCGTCGAGGCGCTGCCAATCGAAGGGGAGCTTCGGTGACGACGTCACCGTGCCATCGGGCTTGTAGCGATCGACGTGGAAGTCGTGGCCCCGGATCACCGCGACGGAGCCGTCGGCGAGCAGGGCCCACTCGTCGAGCGAGGGCATCGGGTGCACCGTCGTGTTCACGCTGACCCGCCCGTCGGCGCCCTGGGTCACCTTCACGTCGGGGCGGTTGATCTTGAGCGCCGCGACGGTGTCGCTGGCGCGGCTCGCCAGATCGTCCGTCCGGTTCGCCATATCGAGGCGGACGATCGGCGCGGAGTCCGGCAGCTCGGGCATCACGAAGTTGCCGACGACCGGACGCGCATCGCGCCGCGCCGCACGCGGCCGTGGGGTCGCCCGATAGACGAGCCGCCCCTGCGCGTCGAAGCCGGGACGCCCCTGCGCGCCAGAGAGCGCCGCGATCTCATTCGCCCGAGGCACCGCGCGGACGGTCGTGAGCTCCCCCTTGGGGTTCACGGTAATCATCGAGAGCGAGGCCGGATCGATGAAGAGCGCCGAATCCCCGCGGTACCCGATCAGGCCGCCGCCGCGCGCGCCGTAGGCGTTCGCCGTGGCGCTGGTGGTATCTGCGACGACGCTGACCTGCGCGAGCGTGGAGTCGAACATCACGACGCGACGCTGCAGGACGTCATTCACCAGCACCCGGCCGTCAGGGAGCGGCACAGCCGCCGAGACGGCGCCGAGCGGCTCCGCGGACCGGGCCGTGATCGGGCCGAGGGGACGGATGGCCGGGAGGCGCGACTGGGCCGCGGCGGGGACCGCGGCGAGGAGGAGCGCCGCGAGGGCGCCGAGGTGATGACGGGACATGACGAACTCTCGTGTGAAGAAGACGGACGACCCCGCGACCCCGCGGGGAGAGCGAACGGTGCGTCGTGCTCGGACGACGGGCCTCAGCGACGGATCTCGATCCGCATCCCGCCACCACCCATCGCGCCGACGTCGAAGCCGCCCGGGAGACCAAACCCCGTGCCGGCCGTTCCGTTCCGCACCGACTGCAGATAGCGCTGATCGAGATACACGGCGATGAACTGCGGGAGCTTCCGCTTCTGCTCGCGCGTGAGCAGCGCGTTGAGGCGCGGCTCGAGCTTGAGCAGGAGATCCACGGAGCCCTGACGGGCCTTGGTGTATTCCGCGAAGACCGCCTCGCGGTCGTACGACTCCCCGAGCGCGGCGAACCGCTTCGCGACCGGCGACCAGATGGAATCGAGCCGGATGAGGTACCAGCGGTTCATCGTCGCGAGGCTGTCGGCCTGCGGGCTGGTGAGCCGGAGGGTGTCGGCCTGACGCAGGATCGTCGCCATCGGGTTCGGCAGCCCGGCGCTGCCGTACTGGGCCTTGAGCGCCGCCTCCGGTGCCTTGTTCCCCGGGAGGGAGCGCCCGCGGTCGAGGGTCTGGTGCAGGATCTGCCGCTCACGCGTGGGCCCGAGGTCGAACCGCAGCTGCACGGTGAGCACGACCGGGGCGCGGATCGCGCTCAGCTGCGGGCTGGTGTTGCCGAACCGCTGGTTGACGTCGTAGCGGAAGCGCTGCGTCGCCGGGTCGAAGCCGCGCACATACAGCAGCGTCGGGTCGGGGATGCGGGCCTGGCCCCACCCCTTGATCCCGTCCTCGCCGTGGAGGAGGAGATCGGCGGCGCCGAGCGGGTTCGCGACGTTGAACGAGAGGGTCGCCCGCTGCGGGAGGCGGAACTTCACGGGATTCAGCGAGAGGCTGAGGTTCGCCGTCTGGATCCACGGCCCCTGGCAGCTGTTCCGCCCGGCGATGGCCCCGAGCTGCGCGCGCAGGCACGCCCGCGCCTCGCGGTCGGTCGTCTCGAGGAGCGAGGTCATCGCCGTCGCGACGGCGGGATCCGCCGCGGAGGCCGGGTCGAAGATGAAGGCGCGGTCGTTCGAGTACCCGTCACCATTCACGTCACCGGACACGAGCGGCGTGTACGGGTTCCCGGCGCGGAAGCTGCCGAACCAGTTGATGCGGACCGCATCAAAGAAGTTGTAGCCGAGGCTGAAGCTCACCTGATGCCGCGAATTGAACGCGCTCGCGGCCCACTCGATGAGTCGCGGGTCGCCGGCGGTGTTCTGGAAGCCGCGGACCTGGTCCCGATTGTCCGAGAGGACGTAGGCGAGCGACCAGGTGACCCCGGTGCTGAAGCGGGTCGGCGACAGCCGGAGCGAGAGCTGACGGCTCTCGCCCTGCAGGTCCGAGACCTGCTGCGTGACGCGGTTGAACTGCGCGGAGATCCGATTGTCACCGGGGGCGATGGCGCCGGTGAACGGGACGATGCTCGCCGCGTTCACGAACATCGGCCGCCCCCCCTCGCTCGCGAGCGCGAAGCGCGTGACGGGATTGAAGTTCAGGTCGACGAAGCTCGGTTGGAACGCGTTGCGCGAATAGGTGACCTCGGCGGTCGCGGTGAAGCGGGCGTCGAGGACGGCGCCGGTCCACTGCAGGTTGGAGCGGAGCGACCGCTGCGGCCGATAGTCGGAACTGAAGAGGGAGACATTCGGGCGGCTGTTCGAGAAGACCGACCCGAGGGAGCCGTCAGCGCAGACGTCGGGGATCTGCGAGGGATCGAGCCCGTACGTCGCCCAGTCGGGGATCGGCGTGGCGGCGCCGGTGCAGGCGAGGTTCTGGAGGCCCGTGGCGAGTCCCGTGTTGTCGAGCGCCGTCCCGGTGAGCCGCGTCTGCGGCGAGTTCTGGAAGATGCCGACGCCGCCGCGCACCACGGCGCGCGGGCCGCGCACGGCGCCCTCGAACCCGGGGATCTGCGGGGCCACACCGTAGGTCCACGAGAAGCCGAGGCGCGGGCTCACGCCGACGAAGTTCGGGAGGACGTCGTTGCGGACGCCGAAGGCGGACTCGACCGCCGCATTGTAGCCCGGCCGGTCCTCGAAGCGGTTCCCATCGACGCGGACACCGTACTGGAGCTGCAGGTCGGGCTTCACGCGCCACGAATCGCCGAGGGAGGCGCCGCCGATCCACTGGCTCGCCTCGCGCGTGCGCGGAAGGAGGAGCCGCGTGAAGCTGGCGGGGACGTCGTTCTCGAGGTCCGCCAGCGAGTTGAATCGGAAGGTCCCGAACTGGTTCGCGGTCTGCTCGCTCGTGTACGCGTCGCGCCGGAGCTCGGTCGTGAACTTCAGCCGGTGCCGGTTGTTGAGGCTGAACCAGGAGAGCTGGTTGTTGAACCCCAGATTCGCGGTGGTCTGCGTCGTGTTGAGGAAGGGGCTCCCGCCGAAGCTCACGTTCGTCACGCCGTTGGCGCCGTCCCCGAAGGTCGAGTTCACGAGCACCGTACCGCCCGGGAGGAGCTGATACGGGGACGCGACGTTCCGCGAACTGCTGAACCCGAGGTTCGTCTCGCTCAGGAAGATCCCGAAGAAGTTCGTGTGCCGGAGCTGCACCCCGCCGCTCCCGTTGGTCCGCTCGCCGCTCGCGGCGGGGAGGGTCGAGCCGAGGGCGCTCGCCGGCGACTGCTGATTGATGCTGCCGTTGAACGAGACGTTGAGCGCCTGCCCGGTCAGCGACGACGGCGGCGCCCAGTCGAGGGCGCCGAAGAAGAGGAGCTGATCGCTGGTGCGGTCGTTCGGGATCCCACCGACGGTGGCGGGGATCCCCGCCGACCCGAGGATGCCGAGGAGGCGGGTCACCGAATCGGCGGCGATGCCCGACGCCTGCAGGCCGACGGCGTCGGTGTTGAGCAGCGTCTGCAGGTCGTTGGAGCGCCGCCCGACCTGGTACGAGAAGTTGTAGAAGGCCTGATCGAAGGTGATCGGCCCGCTGAGGCTTCCGCCCGCCGAGGTGTTCGCGTACTCCTGGTTGAGCGACCGGCCGGCCGGATCGGTCCACTGGAGCGAGGGCTGGTCGAGGTTCAGGCTCGTCGAGCGGACCAGGAAGTTCGACCCGGGGCGGCTGCGGACGTTGAACTGCCCGCCGCTGAACCCGCCGCGCGAGACATCGTACGGCGCGGTGACGAGGGAGCTCGAGACCGCCGCGTCGCGCGGAAGATTCGAGGCGCCCGTGTTGAGACCGTTGAGGGTCGTGGCGTTCTGGTCGGAGGTGAGTCCGAGCACCGAGAAGCCCGACGGGTCACCGTCGGCGCCAGGGACGAACTGCACACCGGGGATCGACGCCGCCATCGCGGCGAGGTCGCCCTGCTGGTCGGCGGCGAGGTTCGAGGCGGAGACGCCACGCTCGGTGCCGCCGATGTCGTCTTGGCCGGCGTTGCGGTTCACGCGGTTCCGCTCGCCGGCGATCTGCACCGTGTCGAGCGCCTGCGCGTTGAAGGCGAGCTTGGCGTCGGCGATGAGGATCTCCTCGTCGGCGACGCGCTTCACCTGGAAGCGGCGCGGGGCGTAGCCGATCGACTGGACGAGGAGGAAGTAATCGCCGTCGCCGCCCTGAAAGATGATGGTGTACCGGCCATCGCGGCCCGTGCGCGCCCGGCGGCTGACGTTCCCGCTCACCGAGGTGGCGGTGACGATCGCGCCGGAGAGGGGCTGCTCGTCGGGGCCGACGACGCGCCCGCGGATGACGTCGGCGCCCCCCTGGGCGACGGCTGACGAGGGACGCAGGAGCAGGCCCAGGAGGGCGACGAACGAGAACAGCAGACGACGAAGCGTCACGAAGGCACTCGGACAAGGACGAAGGAAGCGGCTTGGCGGCCCGGGAGACCCGCACCATCAGGCATGAAGGCCGGACTCCCGTATCTACGTCTCGGGAAGCCGACTCGTTAACTACGCGGCGGCGGCCGCAACCGTTCCGCCGCGGGAGTGCCTCAGGGCGCCGCCTCGTGGAAGGCGAGCCCGAGCGTCTCGGCCCGCTCCAGCGCCCAACGGAGTCGCCACTCGTCCCGGAAGAGGAGCACCGGATGCTCCTTCGCGTCGTAGAGGAGCGAGAGGTCCTGCGCCTCCCCCATCCGCTCGATCGCCGCCTGCGGGCCGGTCACCCACCGCGGATACCGGAAGGGCACCCGCTCGAGGGTGCAGGGGGCGCCGTACTCGTGCTCGAGCCGATGCAGCATCACGTCGAACTGCAGGAGCCCGACGGCCCCGACGATCGGGACGGGCCCGAGCACGGACTCCGCGAAGAACACCTGCGCGGCCCCCTCCTCGGTCAGTTCGCGGAGCCCCTTGTCGAGCGCCTTCCGGCGGAGCGGGTCTTTGGAGAGGATGCGCGCGAAGTGCTCGGGGGCGAAACGAGGGATCCCCACGTACTCGAGGAGCCGTCCCGACGCGTCGCGCGGGGCCTCGGGGCTCGCGAGCGTGTCGCCGATGCGCAACGAACCACGGTCGTGTACCCCCACCACATCCCCGGGCAGCGCCTCCTCGGCGAAGGCCCGCTCTCGCCCGAGGAACTGCTGCGGCGGGGCGAGTTTGAAGCTCTTCCCCGTGCGCACATGCGCGACCTCGAGACCGGCGGCGTAGCGCCCGGAGCAGACCCGCACGAAGGCGATCCGGTCACGGTGCCGCGGATCCATGTTCGCCTGCACCTTGAACACGAAGCCGGTGAACGCCGTGAGCCCCGGGGTGACGGGTCCTGCGCTGCTCTCCCGCGCCACGGGTGACGGCGCGAGCGGGAGGAAATCCTCGAGGAAGGGCTCGACACCGAAGTTCGTGATCGCGGAAGCGAAGTAGACCGGGGTCTGCTCCCCGGCGATGATCGCCTCGGGGCTGAACTCGTGCCCGGCGAGGTCGAGGAGCTCGACGTCGTGCGCGAGCTTGTCGACCGCCGCCTGCGCCGTCTCGTCGCCACCGAGGGCCGCGACCAGCCGCGGGTCGGCGGGACCGTCGAGGTCGACGACGCGGGTCTCGACGCGCTGTGCGCCGTGATGGGTGCCGCGCTCGAAGAGATGGGCGCGCGTGCGCCGACGATCGTACACCCCGACGAAGACGGTTCCCTGCTCCGCCGTGTCCTGGTGGATCGGCCAGTGGGCGGCGACCGCGGTGATCCCGAGCTCCGCCTCGAGGTCGCTCACGAGCTTGAGCGGGTCCTCGCCGACGCGGTCACACTTGTTCACGACGGTGAAGATCGGCATCCGCCGACGACGACAGACGTCGAAGAGCTGGCGCGTCCGTTCCTCGACGCCCTTGCGGTTGTCGAGGAGCATCACGGCGCTGTCGGCGGCGACGAGGGTGCGATAGGTGTCCTCGCCGAAGTCCTGGTGGCCCGGGGTGTCGAGGAGGTTCACCTGGTAGCCGAGGTACTCGAACTGCAACACCGACGAGGTCACGGAGATCCCGCGCTCCTGCTCAAGCGCCATCCAGTCGGAGGTCGCATGCCGCTGGGACTTCCGCGCCTTCACGGCGCCGGCCTGATGGATCGCGCCGCCGTACAGGAGGAGCTTCTCGGTGAGCGTCGTCTTCCCCGCGTCCGGGTGCGAGATGATCGCGAAGGTGCGACGCCGCGCGATCAGCGCGTCGAGGGAGGAGGCGGGCGCCGGTGAGGCGGCGGAGACATCGGGGGCGGACACCGACGAAAGATAACGGACCGCTACCGCCCGATCGCGCGGATGGCGGCGTCGACGTCGGCGACGGTGTTGTGGAAGTGCGGCGAGAGCCGCAGGGCCCCCTCGCGGACCGAGTGCGTGACCCCGGCATCGCGGAGCCGGGCCGAATCGCCGGGGACGTCGGGGGTCACGAGGGCGACGATCCCCGCGCGGGCCGCGTCGTCCGTCGGTGTGAGCACGCGCACGTCGCGCGCGGTCGCCGCCCAGTCGAGCAGCCGGCGGGTGAGCCCGCGGACGTGCGCCGCGACCGCGGCGGGACCGAGGGCGTGCAGGAGCTCGAGCGTCGCGTTCATCCCGACGATGTCCTGATACGGGATCGTGCCGACCTCGAAGCGCCGCGCATCGGCGTGCCAGGTGGGGTCGTAGTCGAGGAAGCGGCCGAAGTCGCCGGAGCTCGCCTGCGCGAGCCACCCCGCGGCGGGGGGCTCGAGCGGCTCGACGAGCGCGCGCCGCACGTACACGAACCCGCTCCCCCACGGCGAGCAGAGCCACTTCTGCGCGCCACAGGAGACGATGTCCGCCGGCGTCGTCCGGAGGTCGAGCGTGAGGGGCCCGAGCCCCTGGATGACGTCGATGGCGAACGCGATGCCGCGCGCGCGGCACGCCGCGCCGATCGCATCGAGGTCGATCCGTGCGCCGCTCCAGAAGGAGACCCAGCTGAGCGCGACCGCGCGGACGCGCGGATCGCGCTCGACACGCGCCAGCAGCGCCGCCACATCGGGGCCGCTCCCGGCGAGGGGGAGGCGCTCATACGTGAACCCGCGCGCGCGCGCCGCCGCCATCCACGGATAGACGTTCGCCGGGAACTCCCCCTCGCTCCCGAGCACGATGTCCCCGGGCCCGAGCGGGAGCGCATACGCCGCGAGGTTGATGCCCCAGCTCGTGTTCGTGGTGAGCGCGATCTCCGCCGCCTCAGCGCCGATGAGCGACGCGACGAGGGCGCGCGCCCGATCGAGGACGGGAGCGAAGTCCTCCATTCCCAGCCGGTGCGGCTCCGCACGCCGCGTCTCGTACGCGGCGACCGCGTCGCGCGCGCGCTGCGGGACGGGACCGACCGACGCGTGGTCGAGGTGGATCGCCTCGCCCGCGGCCTCCCACGGGAACTCCCGCGCCCGGAGCGCGTCCACGTCGTACCCGATCGGCGCGCTCACGGCTCGCGGAGATGCGCCGGCGTCTCCGCTGGCTGGCCCTTCCAACGGCGGTGCTGCCAGAAGTACTGCTCGGGATGCGCGCGCACGAGCCGCTCGAGCACCTGCGTGTAGCGCAGCACCGTCGCGTCGACGTCGGCGTCGCGGTCGCCGGTGCGGACGAGTGGGACCGCCTCGAAGCGCTCGAGATACCGCCCGTCAGGCTGGCGGATCGCGGAGATGAAGACGATGGGGACGTCCCCGCGCATCGCGAAGACCGCGGCGCCGCGCGGCGTGCGCGCGGGGCGCCCGAAGAAGGGGACGATGGTGCTGGCGAGCCCCTTCGCACTCTGGTCGGAGACGAAACCGATGGCGCGGTTCTCACGGAGCGCGCGGGGGACGGCACGCACCGCCTCATCATCGAAGATCACGCGCATCCCGAGCCGCTCGCGCGTGCGGGCGAAGAACCGGTCGGAGAGCGGGTTCGCCATATGCATCGTGATGCCATCCACGGGGAGCCCCGAGGCGCCGAGCCACGCGCCGCTCAGCTCCCAGTTGCCGATGTGCCCGGCGGCGAGGATCACGCCCTTCCCCTGCGCGTAGGCGGCCTCGAGGACGTCGCGTCCCTCGACCCCGCCGAACGCCTCGCGTACCTCGGCCGGCGTGGCGCGCGAGAGATAGATGCTCTCGAACATCACGCGACCGATGCTGCGATAGCTCGCCGCGGCGATGGCCCGCACCCGTGTCTCCGGTACGTCGGGGAAGCAGGCGCGGATCGCGCGCTCCACGCGGTCGGCCCGGAGACGGAGCACGCGATACACGAGGACGCCGACACCGGCGCCGACGGCCGAGGCGGCGCGCCACCCGAACGGACGGAGGAGGAAGGCCGCCGCGCGGAGCGCGGCGTATTCGAGGCGCTGCGCGAGGGTCGGGGGCCGAACGACCCGGTCAGCCGCCACGCGCGACCCCGGGCTGCTGCATCGCGTGCAGGCGCGCGTACGCGCCGTCGCGGGCCAGAAGCTCCGCGTGGGTCCCGCGCTCGACGATCCGGCCGCGGTCGAGCACGAGGATCTGTGCGGCGTGGACGACCGTTGAGAGGCGGTGCGCGATGACGAAGACGGTCCGTCCGGCGAGGAGGCGGTCGATCGCCTCCTGCACGAGCCGCTCGCTCTCGGTGTCGAGGGCCGAGGTGGCCTCGTCGAGGATGAGGATCGGCGGATCGGTGAGGAGGGCGCGCGCGATGGCGAGGCGCTGCCGCTGCCCGCCGGAGAGCAGGGTCCCGCGCTCCCCGAGGATGGTGTCGTAGCCCTGCGGCAGCGCCTGGATGAACTCGTGCGCGTTCGCGGCGCGCGCCGCGGCCTCGATCTGCGCCGCGGTGTACCGGTCCGGCGCACCGTACGCGATGTTCGCGCGCACGGTATCGTGAAAGAGCACCGTGTCCTGGCTCACGATGCCGGTGAGGGCGCGGAGCGCGGGGAGCGGGATCTCGCGCGTGTCGACGCCGTCGAGGGTCACCCGGCCGGCGGTCGGCTCGATGAAGCGCGGCAGGAGGTCGACGAGGGTGCTCTTCCCCGCCCCGCTCGCCCCGACCAGGGCGACCACCGCACCGCGGCGCGCGGTGAAGGTGATGTCGGCGAGCACGGGGGCATCACCGTAGCTGAACCCGACCCCCTCGAACGCGATCGCGTCGCCGAAGGCCGTGACGGGACGATGGCCGCGATCGGTCGCCGTCTCCGTCGGGTGGTCGAGGATCTCGAAGAGACGCTCCGCGGCGGCGAACGACTGCTGCGCCGTCGTCGGCGCCTGCGAGAGCTGCTTGATCGGCTGGAGCAGTCGCATCACCAGCACCATGAAGGTGATGAGGATGCCGCCATCCATCGTCCGGGTCTCGAGCACCTCGCGGGCGCCGAGCCAGAGGACGCCCATCGCGATGAACGTCCCGAGGACCTCGGTGAACGGGCCGGCGAGGAGCGCGAGTCGCTGCATCCGCGTCATCCCGCGCGAGTAGCCGGCCGAGGCGCCGAGGAATCGTCCCTCCTCGTACCGCTCGCCGCGGAACGACTTCACGAGGCGGATCCCGCTCACCACCTCCTGCAACACGCTCGTCATCTCGCCGTACTCGTGCCGCAACCGCCGGTGGCCGGTGCGGAGCCGGCGCAGCAGCGGTTGGAGGAGCGCCATCAGGGCCGGCGCGATCACCAGCGCCGCGAGCGTGAGCCGCGGCGACATCCGGAAGAGGATGACCACCGTCACGACGATCGACGCCACGTTCTGTACGGAACGCGTCGCCACCTCGGCGAGGACCGCCTTCGTCTGCTCGGTGTCGGTCAGCACGCGGGCGAGCACCTGTCCGGTGCGCATCCGGCTGAACCAGGGCAGCGGGAGTCGCTGGAGATGCGTGAAGACCGCGTGCCGGAGGTCGCGGGTGATGTATTCCTGGAGGGACGCGCCGAACTGTCCGCCGCCCCAGAGGAAGAGGTTCTTGAGCGCGACCATCCCGATGAGCACGAGAATGACGCGCCGCAGCGATCCCATCGGGTCGGCCGGGTCGAGGAAGGGGCCGATCAGCCCCGTCTGCAGCCGGGTGAGCCACCCCATCCCGCCGGCGATCTGCGCCGGCAGCCCGAACAGGGTGTTCAGGAAGGGGATGAGGAGCGTGAACGCGACGCCGTCGAGCGCGGCCGCGATGATGTTCAGCACGACGTTGCCGGCCAGTCGCCCACGGTGCGGGCGGAGGAACGGCAGAAGCCGTCGATAGACGTGCATCGTCGGAAGATAGCCCCGCCCCGCGGGGCCATCCATCACCCTCTTCCCCCGATGCCGCGCCGCGCACCACTTTCTTGAGATGAAGGTCCCGTCGCCCGCGTTCGCGATGCCCCGCCCCCGATTCCCCGCGCCGGCGCTGCTCCACGCCGCCGCGGAGGCGCCGCACGGCGGGGGCCGGGAGGCGCTGATGGCGGGCGTGATGGCGGTGCGGCTCATCTCAGGCGCAAGGGGCGATACCGCCCTCACCCCGGAGACCCGGGCCCGTCGGGCGGAGGCGATCCGCGCCTGGCTGCCAGCGGTGACGCTCGCCTCGACGGTACGGACGGCGGTGCTCCGCGCGGTGGCGGCGAGCGAGGGCGCGGACGCGGCCACGGCGGCCGACGCCGTGGTGGCCCTGCGCGACGCGCTGGAGGAGAGCCTGACCCGAGCGGCCCGGACCGAGCTCTCTGGCCTGGCGGCGCAGCTCCGGCGCAGCTGATTCGCTTGCCGGTGGCCGACGGACATCCGTAGCTTAGGCCATGGTCCGTCTCGTTACTCTGGAGCCGTGCATGCGTCTGATGTCCCGTGCCCTGTTGCTCCTGCTGCTGGTGGTCGCACCGGTGGCGGCGCAGCGCGGTGACCCGATCGCCCGCCTCGAAGCGGCGCGCGCACGCAGCCCGCAGAGCGTCCCCGCGCTCCGGGCGTTGGGGATCGCCTACTACAAAGCACAGCGATTCCAAGAGGCGGCGCCCGTGCTCGATCGCGCCCGCACGCTCGACCCGCGGGACGGCGTCTCCGCCCTCTATGCCGGCCTCGCCGCCGAGGCGTTGAACGATCTGTCAGCGGCGCGCCGCTCGTACGAGGCGTACCTCGAGTTCGGCGTGAGCCGGCGGACGAAGGACCAGATCCGCGCGCGGCTCGTCTCCCTCTCGCGTTTGGAGGCGGTCGCCGCGGCGAAGGCCGCCGTCGCGAACGAGGCTCAACTCGCCGGGGCACCGGGCTCGCCGCTCACCATCGCGGTCCCGCCGCTCACCTTCCGCGGGACCGACACGACGTTGAAGCCGCTCGAGCGCGGTCTCGCCGAGCTGCTGATCACCGACTTGAGCCGCTCCGCGAAGCTGACCGTCGTCGAGCGCGACCGGATGCAGGCCCTCGCCGACGAGATCGCCCTCGGTGCCTCGGGCGCGGTCGACTCGGGCAGCGCGGTGCGCGCCGGCCGACTGATGCGCGCGGGGACGCTCGTGAACGGACTGATCCTCCAGCAGGGGGCGAGCGGCCTCACGCTTGACGCCCGCCTGGTGACGGTCGCCGACGGACGCTTCGGCGAGGGGACGACGGTCACCAACACCCTCGACGCGCTCTTCGCGATGGAGAAGCAGCTCGCCTTCGGGCTCTTCGAGCGCCTCGGCGTACAGCTCACGCCGGCCGAGCGACAGCTGGTGGAACGGCGCCCGACGACGAACCTCAACGCCTTCCTCGCCTACAGCCGCGGCCTGCAGGCCTCGGACGACGGGCGGTTCGAGGACGCGGCCAAGTACTTCGACGATGCACGCTCCCTCGACCCCGGCTTCGGCCTCGCGGCGGTCCGGGCGCAGTCGACGAGCGTGGCGGTGCAGGCGGCGAGCACGGGGGTGCAGGTCAACGCCACCTCGATCGAGGCCAGCATCCAAGGGACGGCTGAGGCGGCCACCGTCGCGGCAGCCGTCACGGGCAGCACAGGCGCCCCCGCGGGAAGTAACGCCGGGGTGTCGGGAACGCTGCAGAACGCGTCGCAGTCGCTGAATCCCCCTGCCGTCTCGGTGCAGACCACCTCGAGCGGTGCGCCGGCGGCGGCCCCGACCCCGCAGCGCGACGCCAGCACGAGCACCACCGCGGTGGACACGCCGGTGCGCACGGGCACGGTCACGATCATCATCCGGCGCCCGTGAGCCGCTACGCCGCTGCCGGGGCCCTCGCTCCACTCCTCGCGAGTGGGCTGCTCATCGCCACCTCCGCGGCAGCGCAGGAGGCCGGACGTGCGGTGATCGGCGCGCCCACCGTGACCTCGTATCAGATCGGGACCGGCGATGCGCAGCGGACGGTCACCCAGACCACGATGCCGGTCGTCGTGCTCCTCCCGATCTCCTCGCGATTCGGGATGGACATCTCGACGGCGTTCGCCACCTCCGGCGTCGTCGCCGGCGGGGTGACGACGAGCCGCATCTCCGGCCTCACCGACACGCAGCTCCGTGGCAACCTCGCCATCGGCGACAACATGCTCGTCACGCTCGGCCTCAACCTGCCGACGGGGCAGTATCTGATCCCCGAAGCGCAGCAGGAGGCGGCGGGGCAGATCGGCAACGACTTCCTCAACTATGCCGTCTCGTCGATGGGGAACGGCCTCGCGGTCACGGGCGGGCTCGCCTATGCCCGACCCATCGGGGCCTGGAACCTCGGCCTCGGCGGGAGCCTGCGCCGCTCCACGGAGTTCGCCGCGTTCGCCGTGGAGGATGTCGCGTATCGATTCACCCCGGCGGACGAGATGCGCCTCCGCGTCGGCATCGACCGTCCGGTCGGCGACGGACAACTCGACCTCGGCCTCTCGTATTCGACCTTCGGCGAGGACGTCGCCGACTCCACCGCGGTCAGCACCGGGGATCGCATCATCGCCTCGGCCTCGCTCGCTCTGCCGGTCCGCGGCGTCGATGCGTTCATCTCGACCTGGAATCTCTTCCGCCTCGAAGGCGAGCAGGTCGGCGGCCTCGCCCCGCGCGAGAACGTCTTCAACCTCACGACCGGCGTCAGCGTGATGTGGGGCTCGACGCTGGTGCAGCCCAACGTCGAGACGCGGCTCTGGTCCGCGGGCGGGGTCCGCGCCGGCAACCTCCTGAGCCTTGGGGTCCGGGCCCGGGTCGGCATCGGCGCGCTGGGCGTGTATCCTTCGGTGGGGCTCAGCACCGGGACCCTGTTCGACCTCACTGACGGGAGCGAGACTCGCCTGTCCGGGTTCCGCGGCAGCCTCACGGTCCGCTGGAACTGACTCGCGGCCCCGCCCCGCCCTCCCTGACGGACGCGTCCGATGGCCGGTCATAGTAAGTGGAAGCAGATCAAGCATTACAAGGCGGCCGCCGACGCGAAGCGCGGCGCCATCTTCACGAAGCTCCTGCGTGAGATCACCGTCGCCGCCAAGTCCGGCGGGGGCGACCCCGATGGCAACCCGCGGCTCCGCACGGCGATCGACAACGCGAAAGCGCAGTCCTGCCCGAAGGAGAACATCGAGCGCGCCATCAAGAAGGGGACCGGCGAACTCGAGGGCGTCGACTACGTCGAAGTGCTGTACGAAGCGTACGGCCCCGGCGGCGTCGCCCTGATGATCCAAGCCCTCTCGGACAACCCGACGCGCACGGTGGCCGAGATCCGCGCCAAACTCTCGCGCGGCGGCGGCAACCTGGGCACGTCGAACTCCGTCGCGTTCATGTTCGACCGGAAGGGCCAGATCACCGTCCCGGCGAACGGCCGCGACGAGGATGCGGTGATGGAACCGATCCTCGAGGCGGGCGCCGAGGACTTCGCGCGCGAGGACGATCACTTCGTGATCACCACGGCGCCGGCCGACCTGCACGCGGTCTCGCGGGCGCTCGAGACCGCGGGGCTCGTCGCGTCAGAGGCCGCGCTCGCGTGGATCCCGAAGAGCACGGTGCGCGTGGAGGGAACGACGGCGGAGCAGCTGCTCAAGCTCCTCGAGGCGCTCGAGGACCTCGACGACGTGCAGAAGGTCGACGCGAACTTCGACATGGATATGTCGGAGATGTCGGCGGGGTGAGCGGCGTGCCCCGGGGCCGACCGTGCTGATCCTCGGCATCGACCCCGGCACCGCGGTCACCGGGTTCGGCGTCGTGCGCGCCGACCCGCGTCCCACGCTGGTGGAGTGCGGCGTGATCCGCACGGCCCCCACACAACCTTTGGCCGAGCGACTCCGCGACATCGCCGAGGGCGTGCGTGAACTGCTCACCCGCCATCGGCCCGACGCGATGGCGGTCGAGGCGATCTTCTACGCGCGGAACGTCCGCACCACCATCGTGCTCGGCCACGCCCGCGGCGTCATCCTCCTCGCGGGCGCGGAGGCCGGGCTCCCGATCCACGAATACCCGCCTGCCGACATCAAGAAGGCGATCACCGGCACCGGCGCCGCCACCAAGACCCAGGTGCAATACATGGTCTCGCAGCTCCTCCGCCTGAAGTCCCCCCCGCAGCCGGCGGACGCCGCCGACGGCGTCGCCGCGGCGCTGACCTGTGCGCTCCGCCAGCCGCTGGCCCGCGCCCTCGCCGGGAGCCGTCGATGATCGCGCGCATCCAGGGCACCCTCGTCGCGCACGCGATCGACCGCATCGAGGTCCTCACCGCGGGCGGGATCGCGTACGAGATCCTCGTCCCGCTCGCCGTCCTGGAGCGGCTCCCGCGCCCCGGCGGCGAAATCGCGCTGCATACCGCACTTGTGGTGCGCGACGATGCGTGGCTCCTCTTCGGCTTCGCGACGGCCGAGGAACGTCGCCTCTTCCAGCGCCTGATGGGGACGACGGGCGTCGGCCCCTCGCTCGCGATGAACCTCCTCTCGACGCTGACCGCGGAGCGGCTGGTGCGCGCCGTGCGCGAGGGGGATCTCGCGACGCTGACGCAGGTGCCCCGTGTGGGGAAGAAGCTCGCCGAGCGGCTCGTGCTCGAGCTGCGCGACAAGCTCGAGGGGGGCGACCTCCCCGCCGGTCCGGTCTCTGGCGCGGGGAGCGGGAGCAGCGGCGGCCCAGGGGCGGATGCGGTCCGTGCGCTCGTCGCGCTCGGGTACGGCGCATCGGACGCGGAGCGCGCGGTCCGGCGCGCCCTCGAGGGCGCCCCCACGGGCGAGTCGACAGCCGACCTGATCCGCCGGTCGCTCGCCGCGCTCGGCTAGATTCCCCGCGATGAGCCGGCCCGAGATCACCACCCCGGAGTCCCTCGCCGACGAGTCGGTGGTGGAACTCTCGCTGCGCCCGCAGCGGCTCGCGGAGTTCATCGGGCAGGGGAAGGTGAAGGAGGCGCTCCGCATCTATCTCGATGCGGCGCTCGCGCGGAAGGAACCGCTCGACCACGCGCTCCTCTTCGGCCCGCCGGGCCTCGGGAAGACGACGCTCGCGGAGTTGATCGCGCGCGAACTCGGCGTGAACCTCCACACCACGTCGGGGCCGGCGCTCGAAAAGCCGGGGGACCTCGTGGGAACGCTCACGAACCTCCGCGCCGGGGACATCCTCTTCATCGACGAGATCCATCGCCTGCGGCCCGTCATCGATGAGTTCCTCTATCCCGCGATGGAGGACGCGCGCATCGACATCCGCCTCTCCGAGGGCCCGAAGGCGCAGACGATCACGATGCCGATCGAGCGCTTCACGCTCCTCGGCGCGACGACGCGGCTCGGGATGCTCACGGCGCCGCTCCGCGCCCGCTTTGGGATCGAGCTCCGGCTGAATTACTACCCGGCGGCGGAGATCGAGGAGATTGTGCACCGCACCGCCGCCGTGCTCGGGGCGGGAATCGACGCCGCGGGCGCGCACGAGATCGCGCGGCGCGCGCGCGGGACCCCGCGCGTGGCGAACCGGCTGCTACGGCGCGTCCGCGACTTCGCGCAGGTGCGCGCGGGCGGGCACATCTCGCGCGATGTCGCGCGGGACGCCCTCGCGATGCTCGACGTCGACGAGTTCGGGCTCGACGAGATGGACACGCGCGTCCTGCGCGCCATCATCGAGAAGTTCGACGGCGGACCCGTCGGGGTGACGACGATCGCCGCTGCCGTGGGTGAGGAGCCCGACACGCTCGAGGAGGTGTACGAGCCCTTCCTCGTGCAACACGGCTTCCTGCAGCGCACCCCGCGCGGCCGCGTCGCCACCGCGCAGGCGTACCGCCACCTCGGCTATCCGCCCCCGGCGACGCCGCCCGCCCCGCAGGCCGACCTGTTCTGACGATGGGCGACGGCGACGACCGCCGCGCCCCGGAGACGCCGGCCCTCGGCCTCCGCACCGCGGACTACGACTTCCATCTCCCGCCCGACCGGATCGCGCAGTACCCGACGGCGCGGCGCGACGAGAGCCGCCTGATGGTCGTGGACCGCACCGCCGGCACGGTCGCGCACCACACCTTCCGTGATCTGCCGCGGTTCCTCCGCGCCGGCGACACCCTCGTGGTGAACACCACGCGCGTCTTCCGCGCACGGCTGCTGGGGACGCGCGCCTCGGGCGCGCCAGCGGAGATCCTGCTGCTCCGCCCGCTCGCCGACGGCCGGTGGGAGGCGATGGTCCAGCCCGGTGCCAAGCTTAAGCCGGGACGTCGAGTCACGATCGCGGCGGGGTTCGCCGTGGACGTGGAGGAACCGACCGCGGAGGGGACACGCGCGGTCCGGCTCCTCGCCGAGGACCCAGCCGCGATGATCGCAGCGCACGGGCATATCCCGCTCCCGCCGTACATCGCCCGCGCCGATGGCGCCGATGACGCCGAGCGGTACCAGACGGTGTACGCGCGCGAGGAGGGCTCCGTCGCCGCCCCGACTGCGGGCCTGCACTTCACCCCGGACCTCCTCGCCACCCTCGAGGCGCAGGGGATCACGCGCGCCGAGGTGCTGCTGCACGTGGGAGCCGGGACCTTCAAGCCCGTGGATGTCGAGGACCCGGCCGCGCACCGGATGCATCGCGAGTGGTACGAGGTCCGACCCGAGATGGCCACGCGCCTCGACGCGACCCGCGCGGGCGGGGGCCGGGTCTGCGCCGTCGGGACCACCGCCCTGCGCACGCTCGAGACCATCCACACGGCGGGCGCCTTCCGCGCGGGGAGCGGCGAGACCGACATCTTCATCCGCCCGCCGCACCGCCCGACCGGCGCCGACCTCCTCGTGACGAACTTCCACCTCCCCCGCTCGACCCTGCTGATGCTCGTCGCCGCGATGGCGGGGTATGACCTCATGCGCCACGCCTACGACGTCGCGGTGCGCGAGGGGTATCGCTTCTACTCCTACGGCGACGCGATGCTGATCGCCTGAGCCGCGCCGCTAGATTTCCCGACGTCCCTCCACCCTCGAGACCATGGCCCTCCTCCCGATCCTCGCTCAGACCGCCGCCGCGCAGCCCGCCGCGGGCGGCTCCGCCGCCGGCACGCTGTTCATGTTCGGCTCGATCTTCGCGATCTTCTACTTCCTCGTCATCCGCCCGCAGGCGAAGGAGCGGAAGGCGCACGAGGCCCGCGTGATGGGCATCAAGAAGGGCGACGCGATCGTGACCGCCGGCGGGATCGTCGGCGAGGTGGTGCACATCGCCGCCGGCGCCACGGCCGGCCTGGGCGACCACGTCACGATCAAGAGCGGCGAGGCGCGACTCATCGTCACGCGTGGGCGCATCGTCTCCGTCGGCGGGAGCGCCGAGGTCGCGGCGTAATGGCCGTCCTCCCGATCACGGTCCTCGGCGCACCGATCCTCCGCGAGGAGACGGTGCCGGTCGCGGTCGTGACGGACGAGCTGCGCCAGCTCGCGTCGGACATGTTCGAGACGATGCAGGTCGCCGACGGCGTCGGCCTGGCGGCGCCACAGGTGGGGCGTCGCGAGCGACTCTGCGTCGTCGAGGTCGAGGCGACGCGGCTCACGCTGTTCAATCCCGAGATCGTCGCCCGCGCGGGACGGATCAAGTGGGAGGAGGGGTGCCTCTCCATCCCGAATACCTTCGGCACCGTCGATCGGTCCGAGGAAGTGACCGTCCGCGCGATGAACGAACACGGCGAGACCATCGAAGTCACGGCGGACGGTCTCCTCGGTGTCTGCCTGCAGCACGAGATCGACCATCTCCACGGGAAGCTCTTCATCGACCACCTGAGCTTCCTCAAGCGGCGCAGCGTGCTCGCCGCGTGGGAGAAGGAGAAGGGACGGTATCCGAAACTGCTGCGCGTCTTCGGCCCTGGGGGCACGGAACCCGAGCCGACGACCGAGCACGCCGCCGAGCCGCGGATCTGAGTGCGCCTCCTCTTCTGGGGGACCCCGGAGTTCGCGGCGCCGCCGCTGCGCGCGCTGATCGGTGAGGGGCACGAGGTCGTCGGCGTCGTCACGCAGCCCGATCGCCCCCAGGGCCGCTCCCGTTCCACCCTCGTCCCCTCGCCCGTGAAGCAGGTCGCGCTCGAGGAGGGGATCCCGGTCCTCCAGCCCGACCGCCCGCGCGGTGACGAGTTCCTCGCAGAGATCCGGGCGCTCCAGCCCGAGCTCTCCGTCGTCGTGGCGTACGGGCATCTCCTCCGCGACGAGGTCATCTCCCTCCCGCCGCGCGGCACGCTGAACATCCACGCCTCGCTCCTCCCGCGGTGGCGCGGGGCGGCGCCGATCCAGGCCGCGCTCCTCGCCGGCGACGCCGAGACCGGCGTGACGATCATGCAGATGGTGCGCGCGCTCGATGCGGGGCCGATGCTCCTCACCCTCCCGACGCCGATCGCGCCGGGGGAGACCGGGGGCGAGCTCACCGAGCGCCTCTCGGAGCTCGGCGCGGAGGCGATCGTCGAGGCGGTCACCCTCCTCGAGCTCGGGGAGCTCACCGCGACGCCGCAGGACGACGCGGCGAGCACCTACGCGCCGAAGATCGACCGGACGTCGGCGCGGCTCGATTGGACGCGCCCCGCCGCCGAGGTCGGACGCGCGATCCAGGCGTACGATCCGAAGCCCGGGGCTTGGGGCCTCGTGCGGGACGCCGAGGTGCGCTGCTTCGGGGCACGGCTGCTGCCCGATCGTCGGGGAGACGCCGGCGAGGTCCTCGAGGTGGGGGAGCTGGGGATGGTCGTCGCCTGCGGTGACGGGGCGGTCGCCATCGAGTCGGTGCACCCGGCGGGCCGGCGGCGTCTCGCCTCGCTCGACTGGGCCCAGGGCCGCGGCATCGCTGTCGGGGACCGCTGGGCGCTCCTCGAGCGCTGACCCGTCGGGCACGATCTGACGCGCCCGCGGTCCCCCGAGGCAAGGGGACGCACCCGCCGGACGGTGGCACCGCCGGGCCGGGTATCTTTCCCGTGATGTCTCCTGCCGTCGCCACCATCACCGACGCCCGGCGCGCCGCCGCGGATCTGCTCGCCGACCTGCGGTCGGGCGTGCTCCTCGACGCGGCCTTCGACCGGCGCACGGCCGCGCTCGAGCCGCGCGATCGCCGCTGGGTGCAGGAGCTCGTCTGGACGATGCTGCGCCGTCGCGGCGCGCTCGACCATCGGATCGCGCCCTGCGTCACGGGGGGCTTCGCGCGCATCGATGCCGACGTCGCCGACCTTCTGCGGCTCGGTGCGGCGCAACTCTTCCAGATGGACAGCGTGCCCGCCTACGCCGCGATCGCACAGACCGTCGAGCTCGCGAAGCGTCGCCACGGCCCCGGGGCGGGCGGCCTCGTGAACGCGGTCCTCCGCCGCCTCGATCGCGAACGCGACCTCCCCGCCCCTCCGCTCCCGACCGACCCGGTCGAGGCGATGGCGGTCACGCACTCGCATCCGCGCTGGCTCGTCGCGCGGTGGGTGGCACGCTGGGGGGCGACGGCCACGCAGGCCCTGCTGGAGGCGAACAACGCGGAAGCGCCGATCCATCTCCGCCCGTGGGGGTGCACCACCGCGGAGCTCGCGGCGATGTGCGCCGCCGAGGGTGTCACGACCGAGCCGGCGCCGCTCCTCGACGACGCCCTGCGCCTCCCCACCGGCACCGCGCTCACCGCGCTCACCGCCTTCCGTGAGGGCCGGTGCCTCGTGCAGGACCCCGCGGCGACGCTCGTGACGCGCTACGCGGCGATCCCACCGGGGGCCCGCGTCGCGGACCTCTGCGCGGCCCCGGGCGGGAAGGCGGTGGAGCTCGCGCGCACCGCCTCGGAGGTCATCGCGGCCGATGCCTCGGAGGGGCGACTCGCGCGACTCGAGGCGACGATCGAGCGCCTGCACCTCGAGCACGTCACCCCAGTGGTCTGCGACGCGCGGGAGGCGCGCACGCTCGGCACCTTCGACGCGGTGCTCGTCGACGCGCCCTGCACAGGGACCGGGACCTTCCGTCGCCATCCCGACGCGCGCTGGCGCCTCAAGCCCTCCGACCTCGCGGTGATGTCGGCCGTACAGCGCGCCATCCTCCGGGGTGCCGCGGACGCGGTCGCGCCGGGCGGCCTGCTCATCTACTCCACCTGCTCCCTCGAGCTGGAAGAGGACGATGCGCCGATCGAGGCCTTCCTCGCGGCGCACCCGGAGTGGAGCTTGGAGCCACCGCCGGAGGGGACGGTCCCGGCGTCGACGCTCGACGCCGGCCGCCTCCGTGTCCTGCCCCACCGCCACGCCACTGACGGTTCGTTCGCGGCGCGCCTGCGCCGAGGAGTCGCCTGAGATGCCCGCTGCCTCCGTCCGTATCGCCCCCTCGCTCCTCTCCGCCGACTTCGGCCGCCTCGCCGAGGACCTCGCGATGCTCGAGGCCGCCGGGGCCGACTGGCTGCACGTCGACGTGATGGACGGTGTCTTCGTGCCGAACCTCACCTTCGGCGCGAAGGTCATCGAGACCTGCAAGCGGCTCACGCGCCTCCCGCTCGACTGCCACCTGATGGTCGTCGAGCCGGAGAAATACGTCGAGGCGTTCGCGCAGGCGGGCGCCGATACCCTCACGATCCACGTCGAGGCGGCGCCGCACCTGCATCGCCAAGTGATGCGGATCAAGGAACTCGGCGTGAAGGCCGGCGCGACGCTCAATCCGTCGACGTCGCTCGAGACGGTGCGCGAGGTCGCGGCCGACCTCGACCTGCTGCTCATCATGAGCGTCAACCCCGGCTTCGGCGGGCAGCGCTTCATCCCCGCGTCGGTGGACAAGGTCGCGCGCGCGCGGCAGCTCCTCGACGCGACGGGGAGCCGGGCCGTGCTGGAGGTCGACGGTGGGATCTCGCGCGAGACGATCGCCGCCTGCTGGCGCGCCGGCGCGGACACCTTCGTCGCGGGGAATGCGATCTTCTCCGCCGCCGATCCGACGGCCGAAGTCGCGGCGCTCCGCGCGCGTTGCTCGGAGCAGGCGTGACCGAACGACGGCAGTGGGCGCTGGTCATCGGCATCTCCGTCGCGCTCGGCGTCGGCCTCTGGGCCGTCACCGTGCGACTGGGGGATGAACTCTTCCCACTGAAGATCGGCGCCGACGCCCCCGACTTCGCGGCGCGCCCAGTCGCCGCCTCACCGAGCCGCGAGCTGAAGGGGATCGACGACTACGCCGGCGAGGTCGTGCTGCTCAACATCTGGGCGACCTGGTGCGGCCCCTGTCGCGTCGAGATGCCGTCGATGCAGCGCCTGCAGGAACGCCTCGGTCCGCAGGGACTCAAAATCGTCGCGGTCAGCGTCGACGATCCCGGCTCGGCGGATGCGATCACCACCTTCGCGCAGGGCCTCGGGCTGACCTTCGAGCTCCTGCACGATCCGACGAAGGCGATCGAGCGAACCTTTCAGACCACCGGCGTCCCAGAGACCTTCGTCGTCGGGCGCGACGGCACCATCCGCCGCCGCAGCATCGGCGCGGAGGCGTGGGACAGCGAGGCGAACGTCGCGCAGCTCGAGCGGCTCCTCGCCGAACCGCGCCCCTGAGCGACCCGTGAGCGACCGCTGATGCGCGTCCTCGCCCTCGAGAGCTCCTGCGACGAGACCTCCGCGGCCGTCCTGCACGGCCCGGCGGACACGCCGGCGCTCGAGTCGCTCGTGATCCTCTCGCAGGACGTGCATCGGATCTTCGGCGGCGTCGTCCCCGAGATCGCCTCGCGCGAGCACCTCGCCGCGATCGTCCCCGTGTCCCGACGCGCGCTGGCTGATGCCGGCCGCACCCTCGACGACATCGACGCAATCGCCGTGACGCACGCGCCCGGCCTCGTCGGTGCGCTGCTCGTGGGGGTCAGCTACGCGAAGGCGCTGGCCGCGGCACGCGGGATCCCGCTCCTCGGCGTGCATCACATGGAGGGGCATCTCTTCGCCACGGCGCTCGACCATCCGGAGGCGACGCCCCCCTTCACGGCGCTCCTCATCTCCGGGGGGCATACGATGCTCATCGACGTCGCGGCCTGGGGCGAGTACCGCCTCCTCGGCGCGACACGCGACGATGCCGCGGGGGAGGCGTTCGACAAGGTCGCCAAGCTCCTCGGCCTGCCGTATCCGGGCGGGCGGCATCTCGAGGCGCTCGCCGCCTCCGGCGACCCGGACCGATTCCGGTTCTCCCGCCCGATGCTCCACGGCGGGCAGCAGCCCACCGACCCCGACTACCTCGACGTCTCGTTCAGCGGACTCAAGACGGCGGTGCTCCTCGCCGTGCGCGCGAGCGACGACCTCGACCGCGACCGTCCCCATCTGGCGCGCGCCTTCCAGGACGCGCTCGTCGACACGCTGGTGGCGAAGACGCTCCGCGCCGCCGCGCGGCATGACCGTCGTCGCCTCGTGCTCGGCGGCGGCGTCGCCTGCAACCGGGCGCTGGTCGCGGCGATGACGACGGCGGCGGTCGCGCGCGGCATCCAGGTCTTCGCCCCGTCGCCGCGGCTCGCGACCGACAACGCCGCGATGATCGGCGCGGCGGCGCTCTTCCGACTCGGCCGCGGCGAGCGGGACGATGCGAGCCTCACCGCGCACGCCGCCGCCCCGATGCCAGGGCTCGTCGACGCCACGGCGCGTCGCCGCTAGCTTCCCCGTATGGCCGCCACGACCCATCTCCCATTCGCCTACCAGCTCGGCCCCCTCGAGATCACCGGCTTCGGGCTGGGGATGCTCCTCGCCTTCGTGATCGGCCAGATCGTCGCGACCGCCGTCCTCGAGCGCCGCGGACAGGACGGCGAGGTGATGGGGGACGTCACCGTCGGTGCCGTCATCGGCGGGCTCGTGGGAGCGAAGCTCTACTACGCCATCCTCACCGGTGACCCCGGCGCGGTGTTCAGCCGTGCGGGATTCGTCTTCTGGGGTGGACTCATCGGTGGAATCATCGCCAGCGTCTTGGTCATTCGACACAAGGGGCGTCGGTTCACCGAGATCTCGGACGCCTGTGCCCCCGCGCTCGCCGCGGCCTACGCCGTGGGCCGGACCGGTTGCTGGGCCGTCGGCGACGACTACGGCCGCCCGTGGGACGGCTTCCTCGCGGTGACCTTCCCGCAGGGCGCACCGCCGAGCACCGTCGCGAACCTGGTGCAGCAGTTTGGCCTCAGCGGCTACACCGACCTGCCGCCGGCGTACGTGCTCGCGGTGCACCCGACGCAGCTCTACGAGACCGCGATGGGGCTCGTGATGTTCGCGATCCTCTGGCGCCTCAAGGATCATCGGCACGCCGCCGGCTGGCTCTTCGGCGTCTACTGCGTGCTGCAGGGGATTGAGCGCTTCCTCGTCGAGTTCCTGCGCGCGAAGGACGACCGCTTCGTCGGGCCGTTCACGGTGGCCCAGGCGATCGCGATGGCGTTCGTCGTCGCCGGCCTGTTCTGGATGTGGCGCCGCGCCACCCCGAGCGCGCCGACCGCGACCGCTACGACTCGAGGATGACGACCGCGGCCGCGGTGTCGGCCGTGTGCGTGAGGCTCAGATGGATGGCTCGGACCCCGAGGACGCGTGCGCGCGCCTCGGCGCGGCCGTGCAGCACGAGCGCCGGCGCCCCGTCCACACCCCGCACCACCTCGAGATCGCGCCACCCGATCGCCCGGGCCTCCGCGCTCCCGGCGAGCGCCTTGTAGGCGGCCTCCTTCGCGGCGAATCGCGCCGCGAGATGCAGGGCCGGCCGCGCCTTCGTCGCCGCATAGCCCCACTCCCCCTCGGTGAAGAGGCGCGCCGCGGCGCGCGCCGGATGCCGCGCCACGAGCGCTTCCACGCGCGCGACATCCACGAGGTCGAGCCCGAGCCCGAGGATCACCGACACGCCCCCGCGCACTCAGGCATCGGTGGCCGAGTAGCGATAGTCGCCGGCGAGTTCACGGTCGCAGAGCGCGGCGCGCACGCCGGTGCGGAGCTCGTACTCCCGAACGAAATCGGGGAGGCGCCCGGTCGTAAATGCCGCCCGCGGAAGCCCGAGGACACGGATCGCCGCCTCGATCGCCGCGGGCTCTCCCTCCACCTCGACGAGGTCGTCGAGCCGCGGGTAGCGCTCGAAGCGCACCACCGCCCCCTGCACCGTGAACTGCCGGATCTCACGATCGATCTCGCGCGTGACCACGTAGCCGAGCCGGTCGAGCATCGTCGCGAGCTCGTCCGGATCGCCGACGGTGACGGAGTGTTCCTCGCGGACCTTGTAGCCGTCGACGTAGCTGGTCGGACCCTTCCAGTCGAGTCGGCCGTCGGGCTCGGCGCCACGGTAGACGCGGAGCCGCAGCACGTGGTCGCGGAGGGCGAGCGCCCGCTCGGGCGTGTCGTACCGTCGGTCTTCGAGGCGACCGACGAAGCCCGGCACGCCCCCCGCGGCCTCGACGCGAGCCACCGCGGCCGCCAGGTCGGGGACGATTCCCTTCAGCTCGACCTCACGCGCCACGGATCAACTCCAGCAGCGCGCCGGTGTCGGCGAGGTCATCCACGAGCGCGAACGCCTCGTACCCCTCCAACTCCGCGCGTCGGTATCCCCCCGTCGCGACGCCGATGGCGCGTGCGCCGATCCCGCGGCCGCAGGTGAGGTCGGCGGGCGTGTCGCCGATGATGACGAAGCGGTCGCCGGGGATGGCTCGCCCCAGTCGCGCCTCGGCGCGGGCCTGCGCCACGGGGGCGAGGGCGGGCCGATGCGCGTGGTCGGAGCCGAACGCGCCCACCACGAAGCGCGACGGCGCGAGCCCCACCGCGTCGAGCTTGAGGGTCGCACCCTCGACGACATTCCCCGTGAGAAGCCCGAGCATCAGGTCATCGGCCGCGTGCACGGCGTCGACCAGCGCCGGGACGCCGGGGAGCGTGCGGGCGAGACGCACTGGATCCCGGAGCTGCGCGGCGAGCCCGTCGAGATAGCGCGCAATCACCTCGGTCATCCCCCCCTCGATCGTCGCGTCATCGAGCCCCGCGTGCCGCATCGACTCCCGCACGATCAGCGGATCGGTCTTGCCGTCGTACCGGTAGCCCGACGGCCCACGGGTCCCGAAGACGGCCTGCAGCGCCGCCTCCATCGCCGTACGCCCCGCGCCGTCGCTCGAGAGGAGCGTGCCATCGATGTCGAAGAGGACGACCGTCGTCATGTGCGCGAGAGATAGAGACCGCCGATGACCGTCGCGGCGCCGAGCCCCTGGGCGACCGTCGGCACCTCGCCGAGCGCGACCCACGCGACGAGCACCGCGACGATCGGCTGCAGGTTCGAGTACATCGCCGTGCGCGTCGGTCCGATCTCGTGGACGCCGCGGTACCAGAACAGGTACGCGATGACCATCGCGAGGACGCCGGCGTAGACCACCGAGCCCCAGGTGAGCCAGTTCACCGCGGCCCAGTCGGTCGCCCAGAGCGAGGGGATCGCGAGGACGGTGAGGGGCACCACCCCGCCCACGAGGGTCCACGCCGCCACCTGCACCGACTCCACCCGTTTCGTGAGCGGCATCAGTCCGCTCGTGTAGACGGCCCAGCAGCAGACGGCGCCGAGGATGAGGAAATCGCCGACGAGATGGCTCGTCCCGTCGGCCTGCAGGCTCCCGCCAAGGACGAGACCGACGCCGGCGATCGAGGCGACGATGCCGAGGACGGCGCGGGACGCGAGCCGCTCGTGACCGAAGGCGCGCGCGACGATCGCCACCGCCGCCGGACTCGCAGCGACGACGAGGGCGGCCGTGCCGGCACGGGTGCGTGAGAGCCCCGTGATGAAGAGCACTTGGTAGATGCAGTGCCCGAGGACGCCGAGCCCCATCAGGCGCCACCGGTCGCGTGTCGTCGGGCGCGGGCCGCGCCGCCAGTACGCGAGCGCGAGGAGGACGACGCAGCCGAGCCCCATCCGTAGCACGTTGAACGCGAGCGGCGCCATCACCTGCGTCCCGTACTTCACGACCGAGAAGTTCACACCCCAGATCACCGCCATGGCGATGAGGCCGGCCTCGGTGGCGCGATGGGTCGTGCGCGGCGAAGCGGCGGGCGAGGCGGTGGACATCCTTGAATTCTAACGACGGCGCCCCGTCGCCCCTATCTTTCCCAGTATGCACGTCTCCTTCGCCCTCTTCGCCGACGCCGCGAACATCTCCCAGGAAGGGAAGCTCAACATCCTCGGGGTGTTCGACGCCCTGCAGGTCGCCTCGCTCCCGGCGGTGCATCCGCGCGCGACACTCGTGGTACGCCTCAAGGCGCACACGGAGGACGCCGGTCGCCATTCACTGGGATTCGCCTGGGTGGGACCCGATGGCGCCGAGCTCTGGTCCTCGAATGGCGAATTGGAAGTCGGTGCCCCACCCCCCGGAGCGATGGAGCTCGACGTGCCGGTGATCGCGGCCCTCGACCTTCCGGTGCGGGAGGGCGGCACCCACTTGTTGCGTGTGGTGGTCAACGGCAGCGTGCGAGCGGAGCTGCCGCTGCACGTTCGGACGGGGACACCGACGCTCCCGCCGATGGGCGGGCTCGTCTCCTAGTCGGCGAGCCCCGGGACGCCGTCCCGCCCGCGGGCGAGACGCACCGCCCGCTCAATCGCCATCTCCAGCGCCTCCACAGCGAGCATCTCCGCCTGTCCCGCGTCGCCGTCCGGACCGGCCATCGGCGCGAGGGCGAAGACGATATCGCCGTCGACACGGGAGCCGGCCGGCGCGATCCGACGATGATAGGCCGCGGTCGCGGCGCGGGCGATGCCCTGCAGCGCCAGCCGTGAGAGGGCGACGTCCACGGCGACGACGGCGAGGGTCGTGTTCGGTGCGGCCGCAGCAAAGGCGGGGGGGGTCCCCTGCCGGGCGAGCCGAGCCACGGTGTCGACGAAGCGCCCGTCCGTTGTACGCGCGCCGGCGATGATCCCTCCGGTGGCGTCCCGAACGTCCCCGAACGCGTTGACCGCGACGATTGCGGCCGCGGCACAGCCCGTCCCCTCAGCGACAGCGATTCCGAGCCCACCCTTCATCGCGCCTGTGGGGCCGAGGCACTTCCCCACCGTGAGGCCGGTGCCAGCCCCCACCGAGCCCTCGGCGATCGCGTCCACCGTCGCCGACTCGCAGGCCGCGTAGGCCATCTCGGCCGTCGGACGCGCATCGAACCGCCCGCAGGGCGCGAGGTCGAAGAGCACCGCGGCGGGGACGATCGGCACCACGCCGGGCCCGATGGGAAACCCGCGCCCCCGCTCCTCCATCCACCGCATCACGCCGGCGGCGGCATCGAGGCCGAACGCGGAGCCGCCGGCGAGGAGGATCGCGTCGACGCGCTCGACGAGGTGTCCGGGCTCGAGCAGCGCCAGCTCCCGTGACCCCGTCGCGCGGCCGATCACCGCGCAAGCGCCGCGCAGCGGCGCGTCGAGACCGCGCACGACGGTGCACCCCGTCCCGCCTACCGCGTCGGTGGCGTGGCCGACCGCGAGGCCGAAGCGCGCGAGCGAGGGGGTCACGTCGGCGAGAGCGGAGCGGATGCCGCCGCCTCGCAGGCCGAGCAGGCGATCACGCCCTGCAGGGTGCAGAGCGCGCAGAGAAAGGCGCCGCACCCGGCGCAGGGGGCACCCTCGGCGGCGCGTTCGGCGGCGCCGCAGGCGGCACAGGGGAGGTGGTCAGGAGGCGTCATCGATCGCCCCGAGGCCGTAATCGCGGATCTTCTTGATGAGCGTGGCCCGCGAGATGCCGAGCGCGCGCGCGGAATGGGTGCGGTTCCCGCCGTGCGCCTGCAGGACCTCGGCGATGTGTGCGCGCTCGACCGCATCGAGCGAGGCGGGGCCGGAGGTGCGCGCGGCGACGCGTTCCAGCGCGCGCCGCACCGCCGTCGAGAGCACCGGGAGCTCGACCGGCTTGGTCAGGAAGTCGGTCGCGCCGCGTTGCATCGCATCGACCGCGAGCGGGACTTCGCCGAAGCCGGTCAGGACGATGACCGCGGGGCGCGGGGCACGAAGCTCCGCGAGGAGGTCGAGGCCGCTCCCATCCGGGAGGCGGACGTCGAGCACGATGAGCTGCGGCGTTCGGGCGCGGATCGCCGCACGGGCCTCCACCAGCGCATACGCAGTGGACACCGAGAACCCTTCGTACCGCATGAAGTCGGCCAGGGCGTCCGCGAAGGCGACTTCGTCGTCGACGATCAGGAGGTGAGTGGAAGGGACCATGGAATCAAAACCTCCAAGCACGGAAGAGGTCGAAGCCGAACTGCTGCGGCGTCGGGACGAAGCCGCGGGCATTCACGTTCTGCGAGCAAAGGACGGCGCTGGTCGGCGGCTCCACACCCGCGGAGACCGTCAGCGTCGGCCGAACGAGATAATCAAGCTTCACACCGATGGAGTTCGCGAGGGCCGACGCCGACCCGCCGCCGCCACCGGAGACGAACTGGCTCACCTGGCAGAGGCCGGCGTCGAGGCGGACGAAGGCTTTCGCCCCGACCTGCTTGGCGCAGTTGAACCGGACCCCCTCGAGGATGCTGGAGCCGAGGTTGGCAAGCCCGCGCTGCGACTGGTCGGCGCCCGACGTCGAGAGGACGGCGTCGTCGCAGAGCCCACCCGCCGCCTTCCCCCCCGCCCAACTCCCGAGTGAGGAGAGGAGCACGCGTGCCGCCGTCGACGCGTAGTAGTCCGAGCTCTGCGCGGCGATCTCGAAGCTCGGACCGCCGGTGACAAGGTAGCTGATGAGATCCGCGTTCTTCACGCGCGCCGAGTCCGGCGTCGAGAGCGTGGCGCTCGGCGCAAGCAGGGTGCCGCCGATGTTGACCCGCACCCGCACGTCGGGCTGCGCCCCCTGCTTGCTGTACTGCCGCACCGTGTGGAGCGCGGCGATGTCGATGGTCGGGTTGAGGTCCGGCTCGCCGAAGAATGCGATCTCCCCGCGTTCCACCTCGAAGGTGCGCTGCACCGGGCCGAGGTTCAGGCGATAGGTGCCGCGCACCGTCTGCAGCGTCCCGGTGAGGGCGAGCTGCGCCGCCGCATCCCGCCCACGGCCCTGGCGACTGCGGGTGATGGAGACGGCGCCGCCGAGATTGACGTTCGCTTCCTCCGAGCGCAGCCAGACATCGCGCCCCATCCGTACGGGGACGTTCCGCACGGTGAGGTTGTCGACGAACTGCGAGGAGGCGCCGGGGAGGAGCCGCTGCGCGACGAGCGCCGCGGTGTCGACGATGCCGAAGCGGTCGAACTCCTCGAGCGAGATCACGCTCTTCGTCGCGACCTCCGGGATGCTGATGATGGCGCGGTCGGCGGTGAGGGCGCCGCTGAGCGTGGCGGCCGAGAGCGACCCGGCGATCCGCAGGCTGTCCGAGAGGTCGATGTCCGCCACGTCGCGCACGTTGTAGACGTGGAAGGTGTTGGCGCGCACGGCGACGTCGAATCGGGGGTTCTCGCGATCCGCGAGCGAGACCCACCCGCCGATGGCGGCGCGCCCGGTGCGGCTCTCCGCGCGCGAGGTGGCGGTGAAACGCCGGATCGCGATGCTGTCCCCGATGAGCCCGATGTCGGCGTTGAGGTCGCGCCACCGGACATCCCCCAACGGCGCGACCTGGAGGTTCCCGTCGCGGACGACGAGGCCGCCGTTCAGACGCGGCTTCGCCCACGTGCCCCCCACGTCGAGATTGAGGGCGAAACTCCCCGCGTCGCCGACCGAGGCGGCGGTATAGAGGTCGAAGAGCCGCAGGCTCACGCTGTCCGAGCGCACGGTCACCTGCAGGGGGGCGTCCGGCATCGGGCGCAGCCCATCGCCGGCGAGGGTCACCGCCATCGGGATCCGTCCATCGACGGCGAGCGCCGGGGCGCGGGTACTGCCGAGCGTCGCGGTCACGCGCAGGGCATCGGCCTCCGCGAGCGCCCCGATGGTGAGCGAGTCGACGCGCACCCCCTTCAGCAGGGCCTCGGTCAGTGTCGCGCGTCCCTCGAGGCGCGGCCGACGACGGGGCCCCGTCACCCGCGCCTCGAGGTCGATGCGCCCGGTCTGCGTCCCCGTCACCTGCAGCAACTCGGCGACGTCGGCCACGGGGAGCGCGACCGCCCGGAGGGCGAGATCCGAGGCGCCATCGCGCGGTACCGCCCCGCTGATGCGGATGGAGGACCCCGTCGCGCCGCGCAACTCGAAGACGTCGCTCGCGAACCCACCGGGATGGGCCGTGAAGCGCCCGGGACCGACGAGCGCCCACCGCTGCAATCCCGTCGCGATCACGAGCGAGTCCACGAAGAGGGTCGTCGTGTCCGCGTCGAGCACGTACCGCGCCCGGGCCCGCGCGAGCGTCCCGCTCGCCCCTGCGACCTGGAGCTCGACGGCGCCCCGCTGCCCATCTGCGATGGCGGCGCGCGCGTAGGCGCGTGTGAACCCGAAGCCCGCCGCGCGGACGGTGTCGGCACCGAGTGAGAGGACGCCGCGCGGCGCCGTCGGGAGCCCTGCGAGCGCCACGGTCCCGTCGACCGCTCGCGCATCGTTGCCGCCGAGCAGCAATCCTGTCCCATCCAGCCGCCCGTCGAACGCGAAGTCCCGCACCCAGCCGCGGGCGCCGCCATCGATGCGGAGGCTCCCCGCGAGCGTGTCCGCGATGCCGAGACCGAGCAGCCGTCGGACGCCGCCGAGCGAATCGACCCGGGCGCGCAGCGCGAGCGTCTCGGTCCGTCCCGGATGGAGTCCGAGGGCCCCCACGCCGTTGAGCTCGACCGCCGTGGTCTCGAGATGAAGCGAATCGAAATGGACGCGCCCGTCGGCGAAGCGCAGTCGCCCCACGCCGTCGAAGACACGGACCCCCTCGATGGTAGATCGGTCGACGAAGAGGGCGAGCGTCCCGTCGAGGTTCGCCAACGAATCGGCGGTGACCGCTGCGTCGAGCCGGGCGTTGAGGTCGCCGCGCGGCAGCGTCGAATCCCCCAGCGCCCCGCGCGGATCGAACCCCGCCACGGCGGCGCGCCCGACGACGCGGTACGCCGGCGCCTCGCTGTCGAGCAGGAGGTCGACCTCCACGCGTCCGTGTGCACCCGAGAGGTCGGCGACGAGGGCGAGGGAGTCGGTCGTCCCGCGGATGCGGAGCGGGCCCGCGTGGTCGCCGCGGAGCGGGACCGCGGGGAAGGACTGCGCCATCGTGCTCATCGCCAGCGGCAAGGCGAGCAGGTCGAGGTCGTAACGGATGACCTCGCCGATCGTGACGCGCCCCGACCCGCGGAACTGCGAGGGGGCGAAGGCGCTGTCGCGGTGCGTGAGGTCGAGGTCACGGAAGCGCACGTCGTTCCAGGGCCCGTCGAGCCGCACCGTCCCCGCGAGCACGCCGCGGAGCGCGGGCATCGCCGGATTCGCCGCCTGCAGCGTCCGCAGATCGAGCGTGTCGAGCCGCAGCTGGAAGGCGTCGAACGCGGTGACGGCCGGTCGGAGGAGGTCGAGGGTCCCCTCCCCCCGCGCGCGGGTGCGTGCCCCGGGCACATTCGCGTCGCGATACACGAGCGCCGCCTCGGCGACCCGGAACCGATTCAACGGTCCGCCGGGCCCGCGCAGCCGGCCGGTGAGCGCCCCCGCGAAGGGATAGGGGAGCGGCCCGCCGACGCGCTCGAGGAGCGCGACGTCCACCGGCGCCGCCTGCACGTCGACGTCGCGCATCACGAGGACCGGCCCCCCGACGACGAAGGTCATCTGCCCGAGCAACCGCGAGCCGAAGGTGCGCACGTCGAGGTCGGAGAGCGCGAACTGCAGCCCGCCGCGGATCGTCGGGACGTCACGGATGTCGAGGACCATCGAGCCGCCCCCACGCTCCGGGAGCGACGGGGAGATCCACGCGAGGTCCGCCAACGCGATCGAATCGCCGGCGACCCGCACGCGGATCCGCGCGGGCGCGGCCCCACCCCACCAGATCCGTCCACCGACGCGCCCGACCGACTCGGCGAGTCGCATCGTCGGGAAGTCGAGGAAGAGCGAGTCACCGAGCACGCGGAGCTGCCCGGCGAGGTCACGGATGGTGAAGGGCGGGTCGTTCTCGACCATCGCCGCGTGCGCCACGTCGACGAGGAGCCCCGCCGAGTCCGGGTAGGCGAGCCGCAGGCGCGGCAGGTCGAGCTGCATCCCCGTCCAGCGCCACGTGCGCGTGAGCCCCGTGGGGGTCCGCCGCGTCTCGGGGGCGGGATCGGCGAGCGCCACCGCGATGGCACTGTCGCGCCGCGCCCCGCGAAGCGAGTCCGCGGGACTCCACGGCATCGTGACGTCGACGATGCCGTCGCGGACCGCCACCTGCTCGAGAAGGAAGATGCTGCCGAACGCGGTGCGGCTCCGCACGCGCTTCGGCCCGGGCGCCGGCGGGAAGAGCTCCGTCAGGTTCCAGCGACCGTCGCTCGCCTGCCGGAGATGAAGCTGCGGGCGCACGACGTCCGCGGTGCGGATGACGATGCGCCCGTCCATCAGATCGCGCGGATCGAAGGTCACCGCAACCGGCCCCGAGGCGAGGAGAAGGGCCTCGTCCGGCCCGCGCAGTTCGAGCGAGTCGAGGGTGAGGTCGGCGATGAACGACCCGCGGAGCGTCCCGAGATGCACGCGCCCACGGACCGCGCGCGCGAGCTGCCGCTCGACGAGCGCACGGATCCACTCGCGCCCGCCGATGCTCTGGGTCGCCGCGGCGAAGCCGCCGACGACCCCCGCGCTGATGCCAAGCATCAGCAGGGCGCTGACGAGGAGGACGGCGAGGCGGCGGCGGTCCATCAGAACGCCTGCCCGATGGCGAAGGTCGGCGTGAACCGGCGCAGGAACCGTGAGGCGCGCGGCGGGCGCAGCGAGATCGGGCACGCCCCGGTCGCCTGCTCGACCACGACCCGCCCCCCACCGACCTCGCGCTTCGTGACCGCGAGGGTGTTGCCGGGGCTCACGCAGAAGAGCGCCCCGCCCTCGGTGAGCGGCGCATCGAAATACGCCGCCCCCTCGACGGGGTCGTACGGGTTGTACGCGAGGTCGGCACGCAGATACCCGATCGGGGTCCGGATGCGCACCCCGATGCCCGGCGTCACCCGCAGGGCGGAGAAGCGGAGCCGCTCCACGCCGGCGCCGCGGTTCCAGACGCGCCCCGCATCCGCGAAGACGGTCCAGCGCAGGAGCTCGGGGAGGAACGGACTCTGCAGCCGCAGTTCGAGATTGCCGACGACCATCATGTTGCCGCCGGTCGGCACCGCGCGCCGCGCCGTCGAATCGGCGGCCTGGAAGAACACCGTGTCGCCGACCGCGAAGGTGCTCGTCCGCGCCCCGGCCGCCGTCAGCGTGTCATACGCCTCGGGGATGTAGACCGCCGGGCCGAGCTCGTTCTGCCGGAAGCCACGGACCGTGGTCGGACCACCGGCGAAGAGGCGCTCCTGCGCCGGGACGAAGCGCTCCGTCGCGTCAAAGGAGAGGGTGGGGCCGAGCACGCCGCCCAACCGCACGCGCAGGGCGAGCACCGCTTCCTCGGCCACGCGGACGTAGGTGGAGCCGTCGAGGGAGAACCGGGTAAACTGGCGCGCCTCGTCCGACCCCGTGATCTTCGACGCATGCCGCGCCTCGAGGCGCCCGACGAGGCCGCGCGTCGGATCGGCGGGATCATCGGTCCGCTCATAGCTCGTCGCCGCGCTGACGACCGCGAGGCGCTGCAGCCGCGGCCGCGCCGCGCGGTCGGCAGCGACGCCGGCGTTGAAGACGGCACAGAAGAGCGCCGGCTGCGCTTCCGTGCGCCCGAGCTCGATGCTGTAGCCAAGGCTGTGGGTCCGCCTCGGGAGTGCGCGCGCGAGCGCGAGGCTCGCGCCGATCGGCGCGGTGCGGAGGAACGCCTGGAACTCCGAACGACGCTCCGAATAGAGGGAGATCGTCGGGACGAAGCTCGTGCGCAGCACCGACGGCTGGCTCACGGTGGCGCTGACGTAGTAGTTCAGGACGTCGCTGTAGGGATCGCTCCGCGCGATGCCGCTGCACAACGACTCGGCGCCGTCGAGCGGCGCGCCGACGCCGATCTTCGAGACGCGGCCACGGAGCTCGAGGCGCGTGGCCGTGCGGAACAGGTTGTAATCGCTCAGCTCGCCCGTGGTACGGAAGCAGTCGAGGGTCCCCCAGCCGCCGCCGAAGCGCGCCGAGCGGAGGAAGCCCTCGGTGAGCGCGATATCGATCGGCAGGAGCGAGTCCGCCCCGGCCTCCCCGGGCTGCACCTCCACCTGCGCGAAGGCTTCGCTCTGGTACAGGGTCCGCTTCGCGCGCTCGAGCAGGCGCTCGCGATAGAGGTCGCCCGTGGTGAGCCCGCTGAGCCGACGGACCGCGACCTCGGGCACCTCCGGCGCGCCGCCGCCACTCCCCGTCCGCGCGATCCGCAGCGCCCCGATGCGTCGCCGCGGCCCAGGAACCACGGTGAACCGCACCGTCGCGCGCCGCTCGAGCGTCCGGGTGTCATAGCCGAGGAAGGTCTCCGCCTCGGGATAGCCGTTGTTGCGGAGCCGCCGCGTGATGGAGTCGCGGGTCGCCCGGTTCGCGTAGCGATCGAATCGGCCACCGACCCGCGCCGGCAGACCCTCGCGGATCTGCGCGGCCTCCGGCACGCCGTCGAGCCCCTCGACCCGCACGGTGTCGACGAGCACCGGCTCCCCTTCGACGATCTGGAAGCGGACCTGCACGACGCCCGGCTCCGGGCGCGCCACGACAGTATCGACGGTCGCGTCGACGAACCCGTGGTTGCGGTACCAGACCGTGAGGCGCAGCAGGTCGCGCGGGAACTCGTCCGCATCGAGACAGTGCTTGAGTCCGACGACCCGGAAGGTCCGGCGCGCCCAGGACGACGGCGTCGTCACGATGCCCGCGGTCAGGTCCGCGTCGCTGAACGCCACGTTCCCGCTGAAGCTCAGCGCGCGCACCTCCACGTCCCCGCGCTCGCACCGCGTCTCCTGCGCCCCGGCCGCGGATGCGACGCAGAGGCCCAGGGTCGCGAGGCGGCGGCCGACGCGACGCCGCATGTCAGTCGTCCTTCTGCCCGAAGATCGCGAGGTTCGACGAGTGCCCGGGGCTCAGCTTCTTCTCCGGGTGCATCCAGTGCACCGCCTGGTTCACCGCCATGCTCGCCTCGGCGAACCCCGTCGCGATGAGCTTGAGCTTCCCGGGATACGTGGTGACGTCACCGCAGGCCCAGACCCCCGCGCGCCCCGTCCCCATCGTCTGGTCGACGACGAGCTCGTCCTGCTCGAGCCGAAGGCCCCACGTCGCCATCGGGCCCATGTCGCTCACGAAGCCGAGCATCGGGAGGACGAAATCGCAGGGGATGCGGCGCGTCGTCTTCGCCTTGAGGTCGCGCAGCTCGAGCGCGACCATCCGGTCGCCCTCGGCCACGACATCGGCGAGCTCGTGGAAGGTGTGGACCGCCGCGCGTCCCTCCGCCGCCGCCGCGAGGACGGCGTCGACCGTCGCCTGATGCGCGCGGAACCGGTCGCTGCGGTGCACGAGCGTCACCGAGGCCGCGATCCCCTGCAGCTGGTGCGCCCAGTCGAAGGCGGAGTCCCCGCCGCCGATGATCGCGACGTGTCGATCGGCATAGCGCGTCGGCGCGAGCACCGCCTCGTCGATCCCGCGCCCGTACCACGGCGCCGCGCAGGGCTGCGGCAGGCGCCGCGCCGCGAAGGCGCCGATCCCCGCCGCGATGATCACCGCACGCGTCGGGAAACGGTCGGTCTCGGTCACCACGACGAAGCCCCCCTCGGCCGCCTCCTCGAGCGCGACCACGCGCTGGCCGCAATGGACGGGCTGACCGAACTGCCCCGCCTGCGCCACGAGGTTCGCGACGAGGTCCTTCGCGAGCACCCGCGGGAAGCCGGCGACGTCGAAGATGAACTTCTCGGGATAGAGCGCGGCGAGCTGCCCGCCGGGTTGCGGCAACGCATCGACGATTTGCGCCGAAGCCCCGCGCATGCCAGCGTAGAAGAGTGCGAACAGGCCCGCCGGGCCTCCGCCGATGATCGTGATGTCCCGTGGTTCGTGCGTGCGCATACGGCAAATCTCGCCCGTCACGACCATAGAGGGCAACCGCGGTTCCCCCTCCTCCCCGCTCCGCCGGATGACCGACCTCCCCGTCCTCGACGCACCGACCCGGTTCCGCCTCGTCCGCGAGCTCGCCCGGGGCGGGATGGCCACGGTCTACGAGGCCGAGCAGGTGGGCCCCTCCGACTTCACCAAGCGGATGGCGGTGAAGATCATCCACGAGCGCTACGGGGCGCATCCGGAGTGGCGCCAGCTCTTCGTCGACGAAGCCAAGCTCTCCGCCAACCTCGTGCACGGCAACATCGTGCAGATCTACCAGCTCGGGGAGAGCGCGGACCGACTCTTCATCGCGATGGAGCTGATCAAGGGCGTGACGCTCCGCACGTTGATCAACACCCACCGCGCCCGTCGCCTCATCCTGCCCCCCGACGTCGCCGCCTACTGCGCGAGCCGCATCTGCCGCGCCCTCGACTTCGCGCACCACTTCCGTGATGCGCGCGGCGTGCACCTCGACATCGTCCACCGCGACGTCTCCCCGGGGAACGTGATGCTCACTTGGGACGGTCAGGTCAAACTCGCCGACTTCGGGATCGCCAAGGCCCGCACGATGGCCGACCCCTCTGCGAACCGTCCCCTCCTCCTCGGGAAGAAGCACTACATGAGCCCGGAGCAGCTCCTCGGCCGCTCCGTCGCGCCGACCGCCGACGTCTTCTCGATGGGCGTCGTCCTCTTCGAGCTCTTCGCGCTGCGATCCCTCTTCACCGAAGACGAGACGCTCGCCGCGATCGATGAGGTCGTGCTCTCCCCGACGCCCGACCTCGTGAGTCGCCTCCCCGAGCTCGACCCGGACATGCAGCGCATCATCGCGGCGGCGATCGCGAAGGAGCCGGAGGACCGGCCGAGCGCGGCGGCACTGGGCCGGGCGCTCGACGCCTGGACCGCGGCCCGTGGCGCGCCCGGCTCCCCCGAACGCCTGCAGGCGCACCTCGCCGAGCTCTTCCCCGAGGCCCCCGCCTCGCCGCCGCAGCGTCAGGAACCCCCCTCCGTCAGCCTCCTGCCCGGCATCACCCCCACGTCCCGTTAGATTCACGGGATGACGCTCAAGATCTACACCAAGACCGGCGACGACGGCGACACGGGCCTCTTCGGCGGCGGCCGCGTGGCGAAGGACCACCCGCGCGTCGAGGCGTACGGCGAAGTCGACGAACTGAATGCGACGATCGGGCTCGCCCGATCGATCGAGATGATGCCGCGCATCGACGAGGTGCTGGCCCCGGTGCAGCGCGATCTCTTCGCCTTGGGCGCACTCCTCGCGACCCCCGATCCCGAGAAGATGTGGGAGCAGCTCGAGAAGGCTCGCATCTCTGACGCCCGGATCGCCCAGCTCGAGCAGGCGATCGACGACGGCGAGCAGGAACTCGAGCCGCTGAAGTCCTTCATCCTCCCCGGCGGCACGCCGAAGGCCGCCGCCCTCCACGTCGCGCGCACGGTCTGCCGCCGGAGCGAGCGGGCGGTCATCCGTCTGCAGCACGAGACCGAGGTGCCGCCGATCGTGGTGGTCTACCTCAATCGCCTCTCCGACCTCCTCTTCGTCCTCGCGCGGGTCGCCAACCGCCGCGCCGGCGCGGGCGAGGTGACCTGGTAGGATGCCGACCGCGCGCACGCTCCACGGCGCGCGGCTCGAGGTCGCGCCGGGACTCGGAGCCGCGCTGGGCGCGCGGCTCGCGACCGGCTGGCCCCGCCACCGCGTCGCGGTGGTGATCGACACGACGGTCGACACGCTCCACGGCGCCGCGCTGCGGGCGGCCCTCCCGTCCGATGTCACCTGGTGCCCGATCCCCCCGGGCGAGACGACGAAGACGCGCGCCACCTGGGCCGCCGTCACGGATACGCTCCACGCGGCCGGCCTCGGCCGCGACACCGTGATCGTCGCGGTCGGTGGCGGCGTCACCACCGACCTCACGGGCTTCGTCGCGGCGACCTTCGCGCGCGGCGTCCCGACGGTCCTCGTCCCGACCACGCTGCTCGCGATGGTCGACGCGGCCATCGGCGGGAAGACCGGGGTCGATACGCCGTTCGGGAAAAACCTCGTCGGGGCGCTCCACCACCCGGACCTCGTGCTCATCGATCCGCGCTGGCTCGACACGCTGCCGCGCGCCGAGCGTCGGCACGGGGCGGCCGAGGCGCTGAAGCACGGCATCGTCGCCGACGCGGCGCATGTCGACTGGCTCACGGCCACGCTCCCCGGCGCGATCGACGCCACACCGATCCCCCCAGCGATCGCCGACGCGCTCCTCTCGCGCTCGGTGGAGATCAAGGCGGAGATCGTCGAGGCGGATCCCGAGGATCGCGGCCGTCGCCGCGTCCTGAACTTCGGCCACACCATCGGCCACGCGCTCGAGCGGCTGAGCGACTACACGATCCCGCACGGCGCCGCCGTCGCGATCGGGATGGTCGCGGAGGCGCGGCTCGGTGAACGCCTCGGCGTCACGCACGGCGGCGTCGCCGACCGGATCACCGCCGCGTGCGACGCGCTCGCGCTCCCCACGCAGCGCCCGTCGACGATCTCCGCCGACGCGATCGTCGCCGCGACCCGCGCGGACAAGAAAGCCTCGGGCGGACAGGTCGCCTACGCGCTGCCGGAGACCCTCGGCACGATGGCCGGCGCCACATCGGGGTTCGTCATCCCGGTCCCGGACGCCGACGTCCTCCATGCCCTCACAGAAATGTGAGGAGACCCATCTCGTTGCACCGCAATGAGATGGCTCGTTACAGGCGCGACGCTGTCGGTTTGGCACGGTTTTTGGCTGTTGACCGATTTCCCCGGACGCTTGTAGGGTGACTTGTCTGACAGCGTGGTCGACCTGTCAGGTCCGTCGTCCCGGCAGTGCGGTTCGAGTGGCGTCCTCCCGGCGCCGACATCTCCTACACGCAGTCAATTGGGGTCGGTCATGCAGCCCGCCAGCGAGTCGAGGTCCCGGACGTATTTCCGTTCCGCGCCGTCCTCTGCGTTCGACCAGTACCTGCTCGACATCCAGAAGCTCCCGCTGATCACCGACGCCGCCGAAGAGCGCCGTCTCGCCCGGCTCGCGCAGAAGGGCGACGAAGCGGCCGCCGAGCGCCTTGTCACCGCGAACCTCCGGTTCGTGATCAGCTACGTGAAGAAGTACCAGGGGCACGGCCTCGACCTCTCGGAGCTCGTCGCGATCGGCAACGAAGGACTCCTGAAGGCGGTGCGGAAGTTCGACCCCGACCAGGGCGTGAAGTTCATCTCGTACGCCGTGTGGTGGGTGCGCCAGGCCGTCTTGAAGGCGCTCGCGGAGCAGACGCGCTCGGTGCGCATCCCGCTCAATCAGAACTCGCAGCTCATCCGTCTCTCGCGCGCCGAGATGGTGCTCGCGCAGGTGCTCCGGCGCGACCCCACCGACTCGGAGCTCGGCCGGATGCTGGAGGAGTCGCCCGAGCAGGTGCGCTCGGCCCGACAGATGTCGTCGACGGAGGTGTCACTCGATGCCCCGGTCGACCGGTCGGACCGTGAGGCGAGCTCGCTCGGCGAGCGTTTCGCCGGCGCGGACGGCGTTGAGATCGAGGAGAAGACCGACGTGAACCTGATGCGCGAGTGCATCGACAAGGTGTTCCGTCAGTACCTCACCCCGCGCGAGCGGAAGATCCTCAATCTCTACTACGGCCTCGACGAGGGCGCCGAAGCGATGACCCTCGAGCGAATCGGCGCACTGATGGGCGTCACGCGCGAGCGGATCCGTCAGATCCGCGAGCGGGCCTTCGACAAGCTCCGCACCTGCCCCGAGGGGCGGTCGCTCGCGGGGTTCTGGGCGGTCACCTGATCCGCCCGCATGACTGAGCGTGGCGTGCCCGGTCTTCGCGCCATGACGACGAACGGGGTCCGGATGCGAATCCGGGCCCCGTTCGCCTAGGTTCCCGGTCGTGTCCTTACTCGCCACGGCCCTCGCCGACGTCGTCGGTGCCGCCCAGGTGCTCGCGCGCGCCGCGACCCTGCAGGTGTACCGCTCGGACGCCTTGCCGGGACTCCGCGCCCTCCCCTCGCTCGCGGTCTTCCCCGCCACGCGGGATGAACTGATCGACGTGATCCGGGTGCTCGCGACGCACGCGGCGCCCTTCGTGGCCCGCGGCGCCGGCACAGGACTCTCCGGCGGGGCGCTCGCCGACGGCATCACCCTCGTCGGCCTGCACCGGATGCGCCGCATCCTCGCGCTCGATCCCGTGACGCGTACCGCGACGGTGGAACCCGGCGTCGTGAACGCGACGCTCACCCGCGCGGCGGCGGCGCACGGCCTCCACTACGCCCCGGATCCCTCCTCGCAGGCGGCCTGCACAATCGGCGGCAACATCGCGGAGAACGCCGGCGGGCCGCACTGCCTGAAGTACGGCGTCACGCTCGATCACGTCGTCGCGGCGATGGTCGTGCTCCCCGACGGCGAGGTCGTCGCACTCGACCGCGGGGACGACGGGGGCTACGACCTGTTGGGCGCCTTCGTCGGGAGCGAGGGGTGCTTCGGGGTCGTCGTGGAGGTGACCGTCCGGCTCACCCCCGACCCCGAGCGGATCATCACCCTCCTCGCCGACTTCACGTCGGTCGACACCGCCGCGGAGGCGACCTCACAGGTGATCGCCGCCGGGATCGTCCCGGCGGCGCTCGAGTTGATGGATGCGGCGACGATCGGCGCCGTGGAGTCGAGCGTCTACGCGGCCGGCTATCCGCGCGACGCGGCGGCGGTGCTCCTCGTCGAGGTGGACGGAGCCGCCGCCGGCGTCGAGGCGGACGTCGTGCACCTCAGCGGGCTGTTGCGCGACGCGGGCGCGCGCGGCGTGCGCGTGGCGCACGACCCCGCGGACCGTGCCCGGCTCTGGCAGGGCCGCAAGAAAGCCTTCGGCGCGATGGGACGCATCGCCCCGCACCTCGTGGTCCAGGACGCCGTGGTGCCGCGCACGCGCCTGGCCGAGCTGCTGCGCACGATCGAGGCGATCGGCGCGCGCCACGGGGTCCGCGTCTGCAACGTCTTCCACGCCGGCGACGGCAACCTGCATCCGAACATCCCGTGCGACACCGACGACCCGGCGGAGGCCGACCGAGTGCACGCGGCGATGACCGAGATCATGACCGCCTGCATCGCCGCCGGCGGGTCGATCACCGGCGAGCACGGTGTGGGCATCGACAAGCTCGCGTATATGGACGCGCTCTTCACGCCGGCGACGCTCGACGCGATGTGCCGTCTGCGCGACGTCTTCGACCCGACACGGCGGGCGAACCCCGGGAAGGCGGTCCCCGTCCACGCCTGTCGTGAATGGCACGCGGTCCCCGCGGCCCGGCGGGTCGTCGCGTGAGCGCGGTGCTGACGCCAGGGAGTCACCCGTGAGCGGCGCGCCGATGGTCACGCCGACGCGCATCGATGACCTCATCGATGTCGTGCGCGCGGCCGCGTCGGATGCGCGGCCGCTGCGCATCGTGGGGGCAGGGCGCTGGCCCGAGGCGGGGCACCCAGTGCAGGCGGAGACCACCGTGCAGTGCCGCGCGCTCCGCGGGATCTCGCACTACACCCCGGGCGACCTCACGCTCAGCTGCGGCGCCGGCACGACCCTCGCGGAGCTCGACGACGCGACCCGGGCGCACGGGCAGTGGTGCCCACTGCTCCCCTGGGGCGACGACGCCGGGACGGTGGGCGCGACGATCGCCACGGCGACGAGCGGTCCCTTCGCCGAGCGGCTCGGGCGTCCGCGCCAACTCGTCCTAGGCCTCGAGGCGGTCGATGGACGGGCGCAGCACATCGCCCCGGGCGGGCGCGTCGTGAAGAATGTCGCGGGGTTCGATCTCACGCGCCTCCTCACGGGGAGCTGGGGGACGCTCGCCGTGCTCACGACGCTGCATCTCCGTCTCCGCGCACGGCCGGCCGTCGATGAATCATGGTGGATCCGCGATGGTGAGGCCGCCACGCTACAGACGTTCGCGCGTGGCCCGCATCTCCCGCTCGCGGTGCATCGCACGGCGGGGGGATCGAAGGGGCTCGATGGCGATGGCTGGCTCGTCCGGCTCGGCGGCAATCGCGCGGCGGTGGAGAGCGCCCGCGCGGCGCTCCGCGGGTGCGGGACGCTCGAGCCCGTCGCGACCGAGGTCTGGGATCGCGTGCGGCTCATCGACGCGCCGCCATCACGCGCCCTCACCTGGCCGTGGACGCCGCTCGCCCATCGGGTGCGTGCACAGTTCGACCCCGCCGGCATCCTGAATCCCGGCCTGCTCGGGGAGGTCGCGTGACCACGGACCCCACGACGCGCCCCTGCGCGCTCCCGGGCTCGCCGCTCGCACAGGAGCGCGCCGGCCTCGACGCCTGCGTGCACTGCGGCTTCTGTCTCCCCGCCTGCCCGACGTATCTCGCGCTCGATGACGAGAACGATTCGCCGCGCGGACGGCTCCTGCTGATGCAGACGCTGCTCGACGGCACCATCCGTCCCGACGATCCGGACCTGGGCACGCACTTCGACCAGTGCCTCGGCTGCCGCGGCTGCGAGACCGCCTGCCCGAGTGGCGTGCCCTACGGCCGGCTGCTCGAGGCCACGCGGGCGACGCTCATGCTGCACCGCCCCCTCCCGCTCGTCGCGCGCCTGATCCTTGGCGTCTTCGCCCGCGAGTGGGCACTGCGGCCAGCGCTCGCCGCAGCGCGACTGGTGCGCGCGAGCGGCGTCGCGGCGTGGCTCGCGCGCACGCTCCCGGCGCGCCTCGGAATGCCCTTCGCGATGCTCGCCTCCACGACCCGTCCCGCCGCACCGGACTGGACCGCCACCGGCGATGGGCGTCGCGGCGCCGTGACGCTCCTCACGGGCTGCGTGATGGAGGGGCTCTTCCTCCCGGTGAACCGCGCGACGGAGCGCACGCTGACCGTGAACGGCTACCGGATGCAGTCGACGCCGGGACAGGTCTGCTGCGGGGCGCTGCACGCGCACGCCGGCGACCTCGAGACGGCTCGGGCCCTCGCGCGCGCGAACATCGCCGCCTTCGAGTCGGGGGGCGCCGCGCAGGTGGTGGTGAACTCCGCCGGCTGCGGGGCGATGCTCAAGGAGTACGCCCACCTCCTCGCTGACGACCCCGCGTGGGCGGCGCGCGCCGCGCGCTTCGCCGGGACCGTGCGCGACGTCTCGGAGCTACTGGCCGCCGCCGGACCGACGCCTGCGGCGCCGAGCGTCGCGCCGCAGCGGGTCGCCTACGATGCGCCCTGTCACCTCCAGCACGGCCAACGCATCGTCGATCCGCCGATGGCCGTACTGCGAGCCGCGGGCGGGAGCCGACTGGTCCCGCTCGCCGATGCCGACCAGTGCTGCGGCTCCGCCGGGATCTTCAACCTGACGCAGCCCGAGGTGGCGGAGCGGGTGCTCGCGCCGAAGCTGCGGCGCATCGTGGAGAGTGGCGCGGAGGTGGTCGCGACGGGCAACCCGGGCTGCCTGATGCAGATCGGCGGGGGGCTCACGCTCACGGGCGCACCGGTCGTCGCCCGGCACCCTGTGGAGCTGCTCGACGCCGACTACGCCCGGGGTACCCGGCGCGATTAGCATTCGCGCATGGACCTCCCAGTCGTCTGCGTGGAGCTCGAGGGCGTGGTCGTCGACACCGAGGCGGTGCGACTCACCGCGCTCGCGAGCGCGCTCGAGGGGGAAGGGCTGACGCTCACCGGTGCCGGGGCCGCGGCCGCGCGGGGATATCCCGTCGAAGCGGCGGTGCGCCGTGCGCGTCGGGCGCTCGGCGCGGCCGAGGACGAGACCGCGGTGGAGCTTGGCCGGCTGCGTGCCGAGCGCGCCTTCGCTGCGCGCATCGGCAAGGGGATCCTCGTGCATCCCGCGGCCAAGGCGACATTGGAACGACTCACGTCGCATTGCCGACTCGCCATCGTGACGCGCGCCGCGCGTCGGGAGGTCGAGTTCCTCCTCTCGCTCGCCGGCCTCGAGGCGCTCTTCCGGCCGGTCATCGCGCTCGAGGATGCGCCGCCGGGCAAGCCCGACCACGCTCCGTGGCAGGCCGCGATGGACCGAGTCGGCCAGCTCTTCCCAGGGCAGCGGCTCCGTGGGATCGCCGTGGAGGATCACGTGACCGGGATCCGTGGCGCGCGGACCGCCGGCCTCCGCTGCATCGGGGTGGGGCCGCTTCCCGCGCACGAGGCGCTGGAGGCGGACGCCTGGCTCGAGTCGATCGCCGACCTCACCCCGGAGCGGCTCCGCTCGTTCGCGGCGGACGCCGCGAGTCCGTGACGACACGGTTCCTCGCGCCGCGGCCGGATCGTGGTCGTCTCGAGGTCCGCGGTCCACAGGCGACCGCCGTCCTCAACGGCCTGCTCACCAACGATGTCAGCACACTCGCTGACGGTGCGGGCCAGTGGGCTGCTGCGCTGACCGCGAAGGGGCGCGTCACCGCGCTCATCCGGTTGCTGCGCCACGGCGATGACTTCCTCCTTGAGACGGACGGCGCGGCGCTGCCGGGCCTCCTCGCGATGCTCCGCAAGTACGTGAACCCGCGACTCGCCACCGTGACCGATGTGTCCACCTCGTCGCGCGCGCTCGGCGTCCACGGCGCCGGCGCGGCGGACGCGCTGGCCCTGGCGTGCGAGGCGACGGCGCTGGAGGCCCTGGCCCCGATGGCGTGCCGCACAGGGACCATCGAGGGGTCGCCGGTGCTCGTCGCGCGAAGCGCCGCTGGCGCGACGCCGGGGTTCGAGGTGATCGGCCCCACGGCGACCATCGAGGCGCTGACCCTGAGCCTCGCCGCCGCCGGCTGGCCGTCAGCCACCCCGGAGGCGCTCGAGGCAGAGCGGATACGCGCCGGCGTGCCGACGTGGGGGGTCGATATGTCGGAGGAGACGATCGCCCAAGAGGCGGCGCTCGACGCGCTTGGCGCGATCGCCTTCGCGAAGGGGTGCTACACCGGTCAGGAGGTCGTGGCCCGTATCCACTTCCGCGGCCACGTGAATCGCCTGTTGCGCCGCCTACGCGCGGAGCAGCCGCTCACCGTCGGTGCCGTGGTCCAGGATGCGTCCGGGACCGAGGTCGGCGATGTGCGGTCGAGCGTCACGACCGAGGGCGCATCACTCGCGATCGCGATGGTGCGGCGCGAGGTCCCTGCGGGTGATGTGGTGCAGGTGGTCGCCGACACCGGCATGGTCCGCGCGGTGGTCGAGGCGCTGCCGTAGCACGCGCCGGTGAGACGCGGCAACGCGGGATGAGAAACGAAAGAGGCGCGCGACCCGAAGGTCGCGCGCCGCTCGTTCGACGTGACAGAGCTTACTTGGCGCTGTCGGCGGCCGGAGCGGCAGCGGTCGTGTCGGCCGGGGCGGCCGAATCCATCGCGGCAGCCGGAGCGACCATCGTGGTGTCGGCGGCCGGAGCGGCCTCCTCGGTCTTGGCGCCGCAGGCGGCGAAGACGAACAGCGAAGCAACGAGGGCGATCTTCTTCATGGGGCGGTCTCTCGGGGGTGTGGTGTGGTGCGGCGGCTCGCGAGACGTTCGCGTCTTGCGCACGGCATCAATCCTATTTATCCCGGGCTGAGCCGTCAATACCACCGGGACACCCAACTCGTTCCCCGACAAGGGTTTGAAGGGCATCCGGCGGTTAGACGACCAGCAGTGCCGAGGGGTCACACCCCGGGGCGGCTGCGGATTCGGCTGTCCAAGTATTTGTCAGATAATCACTTATACGACAGTCGGGTTCGTGATTGCCTCGGATGGGTTGGCGGGGCCACCCCCTCAGGTGATGATTCAGGGATGAGCCTCGGTGCCGCGGGAATTCCGACGGACGGGACGCGCCGCGTCGTGCGCGGCGCCTGCCCGCACGATTGCCCGGACGCGTGCGCGATGCTCGTGACGGTCGAGGGCGACCGCGTGACGCGTGTGCAGGGGGACCCCGATCACCCCGTCACGCAGGGCTTCCTCTGCACGAAGGTCAATCGCTACCCGGAGCGCACGCATCATCCCGAACGCGTGCTGCGCCCGCTGCGGCGCGTCGGTCCCAAGGGGCGCGGTGAGTTCGTCGAGACCTCCTGGGACGACGCGCTGACCACGATCGCGGCGCGCCTCAACGAGATCCGACAATCTTCAGACGGCCCACAGGCGATCCTCCCCTACTCGTACGCGGGCACGATGGGGATCCTGCAAGCCGAATCGATGGATCGGCGCTTCTTCCACGCGATCGGCGCCTCGCTCCTCGACCGCACCATCTGCGCGACGGCGGGGATGATGGGGATGCGGATGACCGTCGGCGCGAGCATCGGCACCGACATCGAGGGTGTCCCCGAGAGCGACCTCATCATCCTTTGGGGGACCAACACCCTCACCTCGAACCCGCATCTCTGGCCCAAGGTCCTCGAGGCGCGGGCGAAGGGCGCACCCGTGATCTGCATCGACCCGATCCGCACGCGGACCGCGGAGCAATGCGACGAGTGGATCGGCATCCGGCCCGGCACCGACGCCGCACTCGCGCTCGGACTGATGCACGTGGTCTTCGCCGAGGGGCTTCAGGACGACACGTATCTCGCGGACCACACGCTCGGCGCCGACGCGCTGCGCGCGCGCGCGGCGGAGTACCCACCGTCGCGCGTCGCCGAGATCACGGGGATCCCCGCGGCGCGGATCGTCGAGCTGGCGCGCCAGTACGGTCGGGCACGCGCCGCGTTCATCCGGATCAACTACGGCCTGCAACGGCACGCCGGCGGCGCGATGGCGGTCCGCACGATCGCCTGTCTGCCGGCCATCACGGGACATTGGCGGCGCGCCGGTGGCGGCGTGCAACTTTCGTCGAGCGGCAACTTCGCGCTCAACACGACGGCGGTGCAGCGCCCGGACCTCCTGCCCGCCGGGACGCGCACGATCAACATGTCGCGCCTCGGTGACGCGCTCACGCGCCCCGATGCCGGTGTCGGGGGCCCGCCGGTGCGTGCGCTCATCGTCTACAACTCGAATCCCGCGGCAATCGCACCAGAGCACCTCCGCGTCGTCGAGGGGATGCGGCGCGAGGACCTCTTCACCGTCGTCCTCGAGCACTTCCGCACCGACACCGCCGACCACGCCGACTGGGTCCTCCCCGCGACGACGCAGCTCGAGCATCTCGATCTGCACTGGTCGTATGGCCACCACTACGTCACACTGAACACCCCGGCGATCCCGCCGATCGGCGAGGCGTTGCCGAACACGGAGATCTTCCGCCGGCTCGCGGCGGCGATGGGGCTCGAGCATCCGGCGCTCCGCGAGGACGACGAGACGATGCTGCGGCAGGCGCTCGACACCGCCGACCCTCGGATGGCGACGGTCACCCTCAAAGCGCTGCGCGAACGGGGCTGGGTGCGCCTCAACCTGCCGACGCCGTATCTCCCCTTCGCGGAGGGCGGGTTCCGCACGCCGAGTGGGAAGTGCGAGCTCGTCTCGGAGCGGATGGCGACGATGGGGCTCGATCCGCTGCCGACCTACACGCCGCCATACGAATCACCCGAGCGCGACCCAGCGCTCGTCGCCCGCTACCCGATCACGCTGATCTCCTCGCCGGCGCATCAGTTCATGAATTCGACCTTCGTGAACGTGACGTCGCTGCAACGCGCGGCCCGCGAACCCGAGGTGTCGCTGCACCCGGCCGACGCCGAGCGGCGTGGCATCCGTGACGGCGCCCGCGTGCGGGTGGCGAACGACCGTGGGAGCTTCGAGGCGACGGCGCGACTTCGTGAGGGGATTCGCGCAGGGGTGGCATGGGCCCCGGGGATCTGGTGGGCGAAGGCCTCGCCCGACGGCCGCACGGTGAACGCCACCACGAGCCAGCGCCTCACGGATATGGGTGAGGGGCCGGTGTTCTACGACAACCAGGTGGAGATCGCCGTCGTGGCGTGAACCGCGGTGGCGCCCCCGGCACGCACCTCCGGCCGATTCAAGGCGTCGCCCCGGCGAACCGCGCCGCAACGTCGAGCGTTGACCCCATCCAGACTCTTTCTCAGACAGGAATCATGTCCGCTCCGCTCCCGACCACCCTCGGCGCCCTCAAGGCCTCCCCCTTCGGCGCCGCCGACACGCGTGGCCGCTCCGTCAAGGACGAGATCCGCGCGAACCTCCTCGCGCGACTCGCGCGGGGCGGCCCGCTCTTCTCTGGCGTCCTGGGCTACGAGGACACCGTGATGCCGCAGGTGGTGAACGCGCTTCTCTCGCGGCACCACTTCATCCTCCTCGGGCTTCGCGGGCAGGCGAAGTCCCGGCTGCTGCGCGCGCTCACGACCTTGCTCGACCCGGCGCTCCCGGTGATCGCCGGATCGGAAACGAACGACGACCCCTTCGCGCCGATCTCGAAGTTCGGCCGTGAGCGAATCGCCGAGGCGGGTGACGACACGCCGATCGCGTGGCTCGCGCCGGAGCAGCGGTACGTCGAGAAGCTCGCGACGCCGGACGTGACCGTCGCCGACCTCATCGGCGACCTCGACCCGATCAAGGCGGCGCGGGGCGGCCATCTCCTCTCCGACGAGCTCAGCATCCTCTATGGGATGCTCCCGCGCGCGAACCGCGGGATCTTCGCGCTGAACGAGCTCCCCGATCTCGCAGGGAAGGTGCAGGTCGGGCTCTTCAACGTGATGCAGGAAGGCGATGTCCAGATCAAGGGCTATCCGGTGCGACTCGCCCTCGACGTGGTGCTCACCTTCACGGCGAACCCGGAGGACTACACGGCGCGCGGCAAGATCATCACGCCGCTCAAGGACCGCATCGGGAGCGAGATCATCACGCACTATCCGTCCACCGTCGCGCTCGCGCGGCAGATCACCTCGCAGGAGGCGTGGACCGCGCGTGGCGAGCGCCCCGTCCGCGTCCCTGAGATCGTCGCCGAGGTCGCCGAGCGGGTGGCGTTCGAGGCACGCGAGGAGAAGCGGATCGATCAGCGTTCCGGCGTCTCGCAGCGGCTCTCCATCACGCTTCTCGAGAACCTCGTCTCGAACGCCGAGCGGCGCGCCGTGACGTTGGGCGAGCCGGCGGTGGTCCCGCGCATCGCCGACCTCTACGCCGCGCTCCCCGCCATCACCGGGAAGATCGAGCTCGAGTACGAGGGGGAGCTGATCGGCGGGGCGGTGATCGCGCGCGAACTCATCCGCCGCGCCGCCGACGCCACGCTCCGCGAGCGGGTGGGCCCCGTCGCGGCCGAGGAGGTCGTGATCTGGTTCGATGAGGGCTCGGCGCTGCAGGTGAGCGACGACGCCGGCGTCGTGACGGCGCTCGCCGGCTTCGCGACGGTGCCGGGGCTGCTCGACGAGGTGCGGAAGGCCGGACTCGGCGGGACCGAGGACGGTGATCTCCTCGCGGGCTGCGAGCTGCTGCTCGAGTCGCTCGTGGCGCGGCGGAAACTCACGCGCTCGGAGGGGGGACGCTACGGGCGCTCAGTGCGTCGCAAGCAGGGGATGTCGCCGGAACGCCCAGAGAGCGACGAGTAGCATCAACGCGCCGCCGCCGCCGATCGCCCACGAGACGCCGGCGGCGCGCGCGACCCACCCGCCGAGCGCACTGCCGATCGGCGAGGACCCGACGTACACCATGACGTAGACGGAGAGCACGCGCCCGCGCACCGCGTCGGGGACGAGCTCCTGCAGGCGCGCGTTCACGAGCGCGTTGTTGAGGATCATCGCGAGTCCGACACCGAAGAGGAGCGTCCCGGCCAGCCAGGGCGCCCGGGCGACGGCGAAGCCGACGAGCAGCACCGGGAGGAGGTACGACGCGCGCCGGAAGAGGCGGCCGCGCTTCCGTCCGCCCCCCGTGGCGGCGATCGCGAGCGCGCCCACCACCGCCCCGACGCCGAACGCCGCCATCAGCGCGCCGTAGCCGTCAGCACCGAGCGCGAGCCCATCGCGCGCGACCACGGGGAGGAGGGAGAGGACCGGGACGCCGAGGATCGAGAAGAAGAGGGTGAGCCAGAGGAGCGCGGGGAGCGGTTCGTGGGTGCGGATGTAGGTCCACGCCTCCCGGAAACCGCCCGTGCCCACGGGAATCGCCCGGCTCACGCGGCGCGCGGGCGCGAGGTGGATCATCCAGAGCGCGACAAGCACGGCGAGATAGCTGAGGGCATTCAGCCCGAACGTCCACGAGACCCCGAGCTGCGCGACGACGATCGCCGCCACGCTCGGCCCCATCACGCGGGCGAGGTTGAATCCGGTGGAGTTGAGGCCGATCGCTTGCGGGAGGTCCTCCTTCCCCACGAGTTCGACCATCAGCGATTGCCGAGCGGGGATTTCGAAGGCCGCGAGCACCCCGCCGACGAGGGAGAGGGCGAAGAGCCACGGGATCGTGAGGTGCCCCGTGACCGAGAAGGCCCACAGCGCCGCCGCCTCGCCGAGCATCAGCGCCTGCGCGATACGCACGATGCGGAGCTTCTCGTGTCGGTCGGCGACCATCCCGCCGGGGATGGAGAGGAGGAGGATCGGGAAGGTGCCGGCCGCCGCCACGAGCCCGACGATGAAGGCGTCGTCGGAGAGCTCGAGCGCCGTCCACCCCACCGCGACCTGCTGCATCCAGGAGCCAATCAGAGAGATCGTCTGCCCGACCCAGAAGAGCCGGAACTCGCGGTACTGGACGAGGAGCCGGAAGGGGTTGCGGGAGCGGGTGGGCGAGGCGGTCATACTGATGTCGAAAGGTCGCCGATCCGGCGCCCCCGTGACAGCCGGGGGACCCTCCGGTGCATTCCAGGCGTTAGCCTCCTACACGATGCGCTTCCACACCTACACCAAGTTCAGCCCCGAGTCCGCCGACGCGGTGGACCTGCAGGCGCTGCTCGACAACCTCGCGGACTTCCTGTTGCAGTCGGGGTTCGCCGGGGGCGGGCCCGCCGACCCGTGGGGGTTCGGCACGGTGGACCAGGGTGGGGACCGTTCCCTCGACGCACTCAGGCAGGCGATCCTCGACGCGCTGATCCAGAGCGGCCAGTTCACACCGGAGATGCTCGAAGCGCTCCGCGGCGACGGCAACGACCTCTCCGAGGCAAAGCTCTCGAAGCTGCTCGACGACATCGTGCAGCGGTTGATGGCCGAGGGGTTCCTGCAAGCGAGCGCGCCGCCGCAGGCGCCGGCGGGGCACCAGCCGGTGGTGGGGCCCGGTGGGCTGGCGCAGGCGGCCGCACAGGACCTCCGCTTCGACCTCACTGGTAAGGGGATCGACTTCCTGGGCTACAAGGCGCTCCGCGGAATCCTCGGCGGGCTCGGGGCCGCGACCGCCGGCGCGCACGAGACGGCGCAGCTGGCCACCGGGGTCGAGTCGGATGCGGGGAGCCGGCCCTACGCCTTCGGTGACGCGCTCAACCTCGATGTGAACGAGACGCTCCGGAACGCGATGCTGCGCACCGGTTCGCTCGAGGTCCCGATGGACCTCGACTACGGCGACCTGATGGTGCGGCAGACCGACCATCGGTCGAGCTGCGCCACGGTACTGATGCTCGACTGTTCACACTCGATGATCCTCTACGGCGAGGACCGCTTCACGCCGGCCAAGAAGGTGGCCCTCGCGCTGACGCACCTGATCCGGACGCAGTTCCCGGGGGACTCGATCCACGTGGTGCTCTTCCACGACCGGGCGGAGGAGATCCCGCTGGGCGCGCTCGCGACGGCGCAGGTGGGGCCGTACCACACGAACACCGCGGCGGGGCTCAAGCTCGCGCGGCGCCTTCTCGGCGCGCAGCGGAAGGATATGCGTCAGATCGTGATGATCACCGACGGGAAGCCGTCAGCGCTCACATTGCCCGACGGCGAGGTCTACAAGAACCCGAATGGGTTCGACCCCTTCGTGCTGCAGGAGACGCTCACCGAGGTGGCGGCGTGCCGGAAGGCGGGGATCCCGGTGAACACCTTCATGCTCGCACGGGACCGCGCGCTGGTGGAGTTCGTGAAGATGGTCTGCGGGATCACGCGCGGCCGGGCGTACTTCACGAACACGATGACGCTGGGGCAGTTCATCCTGATGGACTTCCTGAAGCGGAAGACGTCGACGGTGCGGTGACGATGACGCTCGACCAGTCAGCCCCTGCGATCCTCCTCGGCGCCCTCTTGGGCCTGCGCCATGCCACCGACGCCGACCACGTCGTCGCGGTGACGACAATCGTCGCGCGCCAGCGCTCGTGGCTGCAGGCGGCCCGGATCGGTGCGGTCTGGGGCGTCGGGCACTCCCTCACCCTACTCCTGCTCGGTGGGGCGATCATTTTCTTCCGCATCGTGATCCCGCCGCGTGTGGGGCTCGCGCTTGAGTTCGGGGTGGCGCTGATGCTCATCGGCCTCGGCTACGCCAACCTGCGACGGGGGGATGCGCCGCGCGAACCCTCATTGCACCGCCCCTTCTGGATCGGGGTGGTGCATGGCCTGGCCGGCTCGGCGGCGGTCGCGCTGCTCGTGCTCTCGACGATCCGTGCCCCGCTCGCCGCGACCGCGTATCTCCTGATGTTCGGACTCGGGACGATCCTCGGGATGATGGTCGTGACGCTCCTCCTCGCCGCGCCGACGGTGGTCGCCGGCGCCCGTGTCGCGCGGATGCAAGGCGGCGTGCGTCTCGCCGCCGGCGCGCTGAGCATCGTCTTCGGTCTGCTGCTCGCCCGCGAGCTGATCGTCGACGGCGGACTCTTCTCGGCGGCGCCGACGTGGGCGCCACACTGAGTCGCGCGGCGCGGCGCCGCGGCGACACGGGCGCCGCGAGCGACCGCGCACCGCATGTGCCCCGACGCTCCGCTCGGACCGGCCCGCGCCTCGACACCGACGCGCTCCGCACCTTCGGCGCGAAGCTCCGGGCCTGGTACCGTCGGCACGCGCGCGACCTGCCTTGGCGCCGCACACGTGACCCCTACGCGATCCTCGTCTCGGAGCTGATGCTGCAGCAGACGCAGGTCTCCCGCGTCATCGACTTCTACCACCGCTTCCTGGATCGCTTCCCCTCGCTCGAGACACTCGCGAAGGCACGGGAGTCACAGGTCGTCGCGCAGTGGGAGGGATTGGGCTACTACGCCCGGGCGCGGAACCTGCACAAACTCTCCCGCGCCGTGGTGCGCGAGGGATTCCCGACCGAACCGGAGGCGCTCCGGCGCCTCCCAGGGATCGGCCCCTACACCGCGGGCGCGGTCGCGACCTTCGCCTTCGAGCGGCGGGCACCTTTGGTGGACACGAACGTGGCGCGTGTGCTCACGCGCGTCTTCGCCCCGCGCCTCCACCCCAAGCGTGCGCGCGACCAGAAGGCGATCTGGGCGATCGCCGAGGCCACGCTACCGCGGACCGGGAAGGCGGCCTGGACGCATAACCAGGCGCTGATGGAGCTCGGCGCGCTCGTCTGCACCGCGCGGGTGAAGCAGTGCGGGCGGTGCCCGGTGAGGGGGGTCTGTAAGAGCAGGGATCAGGAGTGAGGGGTCAGGGATCAGGTGAATGCAGAGCGGGGGCGAGGCTCTCGGCCCCACCCCCGCCCTGACATCTGACACCTACCACCTGAGACCTGCTACTTCGTGATCTTGTGGCTGAGATCCACCTTCGCCTGGTACGGCCGCTCGGCGTACCCGGTGTAGATCTGCCGCGGGCGGGCGATCTTCTGCTCCTTGTCGAGGAGGAGCTCCTCCCACTGGGCCATCCAGCCAGCGGTCCGCGCGATGGCGAAGAGCACGGTGAAGTAGTCCGTCGGGAAGTGCATCGCCCGGTAGATCAGCCCGGTGTAGAAGTCGACGTTCGGATAGAGCTTGCGCGCGATGAAGTATTCGTCGCTGAGCGCGATCCGCTCGAGCTCGAGCGCAATCTCCATATCCTTCGACAGGCCAGCCACGCGTAGCACGTCGTCGCAGAGCGACTTCACGATCTTCGCGCGCGGGTCGTAGCTCTTGTAGACGCGGTGCCCGAAGCCCATCAGGCGCGCGGCGCCCTTCCCGCTCTTCACCGACTCGATGAAGGCCGGGATGTTCTTGACGTCGCCGATCTCCTCGAGCATCCGGAGCACCGCCTCGTTCGCGCCGCCGTGCAGCGGGCCATAGAGCGCCGAGACACCGGCCGCGACCGCGGAGTACGGGTCGACGTGCGAGGAGCCCACCGCGCGCACCGCGTTCGTCGAGCAGTTCTGCTCGTGGTCGGCGTGGAGGATGAAGAGGATGTCAATCGCCCGCGCGAAGACGGGGTTGGCCTCGTACTTCGGCTCCGACATCCGCGCGATCATCGAGAGGAAGTTCTCGGCGTACGAGAGCGAGTTGTCGGGATAGACGTACGGGAGCCCCTTCACGTGGCGGTACGCGAACGCCGCCAGCGTCGGCATCTTGGCGAGGAGGCGGATGAAGGCGATGTCGCGCTCCTGCTCCTCCTGGATGTGCTTCGACGTCGGATAGAACGAGGAGAGCGCTGCGACGCCGGCCGTCAGCATCGCCATCGGATGGGCGTCGTACCGGAAGCCCTCCATGAAGCGCTTGATGTTCTCGTGCACGTACGTGTGGTACGTGATGTGGTGCTGGAACTCGTCGTACTCCTGCTGCGTCGGGAGCTCTCCCTTTCGCAGGAGCCAGGCCGTCTCGAGGAAGTTCGACTTCTCCGCGAGCTGCTCGATCGGGATGCCGCGGTAGCGGAGGATCCCCTTGTCACCGTCGATGAAGGTGATCGCGGAGCGGCACGACGCCGTGTTCATGAACGCCGGGTCGTAGCCCATGATCCCGAAGTCATCGGGATTCACCTTGATCTGCTTGAGGTCCGCGGTGCGGATCGTCTCATCGGTGATCGGGGCGAAGTAGACCTTCCCCGTGCGCGAATCCTTGATCTCGAGGTGGTCGCCCGCGGGGGGAGTGGAGGGGGTGGCGGACATCTGCGTGGATCCCGTAACTGGGGGGAGAGCGCGCCGGCGCCGCACGCGCCGGACGAGTGCACGCGATGTGCGCGCACACCCCGAAAAGATACCCGCCGGACGACGGAAGTGCCGGGCGATGCCCGCGCCACTATCGTTCGGACACCACCCGTGCCGACCCCCACCCCCCTCCTCCTCGCCCTCGTCGGGCTCGCCGCCGCCGTCGGCGCCGTGATGAACGCGATGGCCGGGGGCGGGACCCTCATCACCTTCCCCGCGCTCGTCGCGCTCGGGGTGCCGCCGATCACGGCGAACGCCACCTCCACCGTGGCACTCTGGCCGGGGACGATGGCCTCGATGTGGGGATACCGCCGCGAGCTCGGCGGGGCCCGTGCCTGGGCCCGCGCCTGGGCCGTCCCCTCCGTCATCGGCGGAGCCGTGGGCGCCGCACTCCTCGTCGTGACCCCGGAAAAGCGCTTCGAACAGCTCGTCCCGTGGCTCATCCTCGGGGCGACCTTCCTCTTCATCGGCCAGGGCCCGCTCCTCCGACGGATGCGGGAGCTCGCCCCGGATGACGCAGCGAACCCGCTGATGGCGCGGACCGCCGAATGGCTGACGTCGCGGCAGATCACGCAGACCGACGGGACGCTGCGCCCGCCGTCCCGCGCCTTCCTCGCCTACCAGTTCCTCGTCGCCGTCTACGGTGGCTACTTCGGTGCGGGCGCCGGCATCCTGATGCTCGCCGCCCTCGGCCTGATGGGGCTGACGAACATCCACCAGATGAACGGCCTCAAGAACTGGGGCGGTGGCCTCTTCAACCTCATCGCGGTCGCGATCTTCGTCGTCGGTGGGCTCGTGAACTGGCCGATCGCGCTCGTGATGGCGCTGGGCGCCACCCTCGGCGGCATCGGCGGATCGCTCCTCGCCCAGCGCGTCGGGCAGCACTGGGTCCGCCGCGTGATCGCCGTCATCGGGCTCGGGAGCGGGTTCGCGATGCTGTTCGGACTGATCTGATGACACCGCGGAGACTGCTGAGATGACCGCCACCCCCCGTCCCACCGACGACGCCCTGCCCCCGCTCGATCCCGCCGACTGGGAGGCGTTCCGCGCCCTCGCGCATCGGATGGTCGACGACTCGATTGACTTCCTCCGGGACGTCCGGGAGCGCCCGGCCTGGCAGCCGATGCCGGACGCGGTGCGGGACCGGATCCTGCACGAACCACTCCCACGGACCGGGCAGGGCGACGTCTCGTCGTACGAGGACTTCCTCCACCTCGTGCGCCCGTACCCCAACGGCAACATCCATCCGCGCTTCTGGGGATGGGTGATGGGGACAGGGACGCCGCAGTCGGCGATGGCGGACTTTCTCGCCTCGGTGCTGAACCCGAACGTCGGCGGGCTCGAGCAGGCGCCGAAGTACGTCGAGCAGGTGGTGGTGCGGTGGCTCGCCGAGGCGATGGGGTATCCCTCAGGCGCCGGTGGCATCCTGATGAGCGGCGGGACGATGGCGAACGTCATCGGCCTCGCCGTCGCGCGTCGGCGTCGCGCAGGGTTCGATGTGCGCGCCTCCGGCGGGCACGGGGCCGGAGAGCCACGACTGACCCTCTATGCCTCGACCGAGGTGCACGGGTGGCTCGCCAAGGCGTGCGACTTCCTCGGCCTCGGCACCGAGGCGTTCCGTCGCGTCCCCGTGGGCGATGACTTCCGGGTCGATGTGGACGCGATGGCGCGGATGATCGCTGAGGATCGGGCGGCGGGGCAGCACCCATGCTGCATCATCGGGACCGCTGGCACCGTCCAGACCGGCGCGACCGACGACTTTGACGCGCTCGCGGACCTCGCGGCGCGCGAGGGATGCTGGTTCCACGTGGACGGCGCCTTCGGGGCGATGGCCGCGCTCTCCCCCGAGACGTCGCCGACCGTGCGTGGGATCGCGCGCGCCGACTCGATCGCGTTCGACCTCCACAAGTGGGGCTACCTCCCCTTCGGCGTGGCGGCACTGCTGACGCGGTCAGACGCCGACCTCGTTGACACCTTCGCGATGCAGGCGGCGTATCTCGCGGCGGAGCCGCGTGGGACCTTCGGCAGCGAGGGCATCTACTTCGCCAGCCGCGGGATCGAGCTGACTCGGCGCTTCTCGGCGCTCAAGGTGTGGATGACGCTCAAGGCGTCGGGGCTCGACCTCCTCGGCGCGCACATCGCGCGGAACGTGCGGCAGGCGACGTATCTCGACGCGCTGGTGCAGGCGGCGCCCGACCTCGAGTCGCTCGCGCCGACGCCACTCAACCTCGTGAACTTCCGGTATGCCCCGGCGGGCGTCGCCGCGGACCGTCTCGACGCGCTCAACCGTGAGATCCTGCTCCGGTTACAAGAGCGCGGGATCGCCGTGCCGAGCGGCACGACGATCCACGGGCGCTACGCGATCCGGGTGGCGATCACAAACCACCGTTCGACCGCCGCCGACTTCGACGCGCTGCTCGCCGGGGTCCGAGCGATCGGCGCCGAACTCACGACTCCATCTTCTTGACCTTTCGGCGGTCGCGGACCACCACCGCGGCCGCCGCCACCGCACCGGCGGCGATGGCGGCCTTCGCCGCCCGGCGCGCCGTGTGCTTCGCGCGCCCAACCTTCGCCTTCACCGAACGGCGGCCCTCGCTGGCCAGGATGCGCGTCTCCACCTCCTCGATCGCGCGCGCCGCCGCCTTCCCCACCGTCTCCGTCACCTTCGCCATCATGCCCTCCGCGTGGAATGGCGCCGGACGATCCGGTGCCGGCCTCACGCTACCGCCGCGCGGCGGGGCAGTCAGTCAGGCGAGTGCCCGGCGATCCGACAGACGATCTCCCACTCCTTCCGCGTGACGGGCTGCACACTGAGCCGGCTCCCCTTCTGCACGAGCGCCATCTTCGCGAGCCCCGTCACCCCCTTCAGCTCCGCGAGCGTCACGAGCCGAGGGAACGGGGCGACGGCGCGGACGTCGACCATGTACCAGGTGGGCTCGTCCCGCCGCGACTTCGGGTCGAAGTGCGGGTCCTTCGGGTCGAACGCCGTGTGGTCCGGGTACCCCTCGCGCACCACCTCGCAGATCCCGGCGATCCCCGAGGGCTCGGCGTTCGAGTGGTAGTAGAAGACGCGGTCCCCCTTCTTCATCTGGTCGCGCAGCGTGTTGCGGGCCTGGTAGTTCCGCACCCCGTCCCAGCAGGTCGTCTTCTTCGGCGCCTTGAGGAGGTCGGCGAAACTGAAGACGTCGGGCTCCGACTTCACCAGCCAGTAGTTCACGCGATGCCCCGCCGGATCGCCTTGGTGACCGCTTCGACGAAGGTGTCGATCTCGTCGACCGCGGTATAGATGCTCGGCGTGACGCGGATCCCCTTGAACTCTTGGTGAACGATCGGCGTGGAGACGATGCGGTGCTGGGAGAGGAGCCAGTTCCCGAGCGCACCGGGGTCGATCCCCTCGACGTCGAACATCGCGATGGCGCCACCGGTGTCGGGACCGAGCGCGGTGAGGAGCTTCACGCGGGGGCTCACGGCGAGCAGCTGCGTCGCCCAGCGGTCGCGGAGGTACCGGAGCCGCGCGATCTTCCGCTCCATCCCGATACCGCGGTGGAAGGTGATGGCGGTGGAGACGGCGTTGAAGTTCGCCTGCGGGTGCGTCCCGATCTCCTCGTACTTCCGGATGTTCCGGTCGCGGTCGGCGGTCGGCGTCGAGGCCATCAGGGGCCAGAGCCCGGGGATCTTCGACTGCCGCACGTAGAGCATCCCCGCGCCGATGGGGGCGTGCATCCACTTGTGGAGCGAGGTCGCATAGTAGTCGCAGTCGAGCGCGTCGCGCGTGAAGGGGAAGTGCGCGAAGGCGTGGGCGCCGTCGACGAAGACCTCGATGCCCCGCGGACGCGCGAGGGCTTGGATCTCCCGGATGGGGAGGATCTGCCCCGTGAGGTTCGTGATGTGGGGGAGCTCGATGACCTTCGTGCGCGGCGTGATCGCCGCCTCAAGGTTCCGAAGGAGGACCTTCGGATCGGTGAGCGGCACCGGGAAGGCGACCTGCTTCACGACGATCCCCTCGCGCCGCGCCCGCTGCTCCCAGGTGTTGATCATCCGCCCGTAGTTCTGGTTGGTGATCACGACCTCGTCGCCGCGCTTGAGGTCGAGCCCGAGAATCATGATCTCGAGGCCCTCGCTCGCGTTGCGCGTGACCGCCATCTCCTCCGGGTCGCAGCCGAACTCGCGCGCCAGTTCGCGCCGTGTGCTCTCCATCCGCGGCTCCAGCACGCGCCAGTTGTGCTCCACCGGGAGCTCGTTGACGAACCGCAGGTCGCGGATCATCTGCTCGAGCACGTGGCTCGGCGCCGGCGAGATTCCGCCGTTGTTGAGGTTGATCATCGTCCGGTCGGCGTCGAACGCCTTCTGGACCTGCATCCAGTAGGATTCGTCGTCGGCGAGGGAGGCGGCAGGGCGGTCCCCCGCGAGGACGTTCGCCTCGAAGAGCCGCGCCATCGCGCGCGCGTTGAAGACGGGGAGCGCGACACCGGCGCCAGCGAGGCCGGTGAGGAAGTGACGGCGGGAGGTCTGGGACATCGGGTGGATCCTCGGACGAGGGGGCGGGACGCCCTACGCTACCACCGGCGGTGACCCCCCGCCATCCGGGCCCCGGTGTCGCGCCGCGGGGTGCCTCGCGCAGATTCCCGGGATGCTCGGTGAATCCGCGATCACCCTCACCTTCGTCGGCGTCTGGCTCCGCCTCGGCGTGCTCGCCGTGCTCGCAGCCGCCGTCCCCATCGCGACACTCGCGTGGGCGGTGCGCACCCGTCGGCTCTCGCCCTTCAGCGCCGCCGGACGGGCGGTGCGGCGACTCACCGACCCGTTGCTCGACCCGCTCGTGCGACGCTTCGGGCGATTCGGCGTCCGCGCGGACACGGCCCCGTGGTGGGGGATCCTTTTCCTCCTCCTCGCCGGCGCGACGCTGATCGTCCTCCTCGACGTCGTCGGTCAGATGCTCGGTGACCTCTACCTCGCGAGCCAGGGGGTGGGTGACGGATTCCTCCGCCTCATCATCACCTGGAGCTTCGAGCTCCTCCGACTCGCGCTGCTCGTCCGCGTCATCGGGAGTTGGTTCGGCTGGGAGCGACACCCCATCGGGCGACTCGCCTGGCGGATGACCGAATGGCTGCTCGGCCCCATCCGGCGGAACATGCCGGCCTTCGGCGCGGTCGACCTCTCGCCGATGATCGCTTGGTTCGCGCTCGCGATCGCAGAGCAGGTGCTGCGATCGGCGTTCTGAAGCGGCGACGCCACCCTCCCGTGGGATGCGCCCACGGTGCCGAGCGGCACGGGAGCTGACACCGCGTCCGTCACTCCACCGCCCCGGGCTGCGCCGCGACCGCGCGCGCCCGCCAGACAAAGAGCCCGACCGCCACGAGCGGGAAGCCGAACAACTGCGCAAGGAACCAGGGTGCAACGTCCGCCGGCACGAGACCTCGCAGCAGGTCGTGCAGCCGGACGGCAGCCTCCAACGGTGGCGCGAACATCTTCACCGCATGTGCCGCCATCTCAGGTCCGTCGAACGGAGATGTCATCGCCTCGAATCCGGCGGGCAGGAGCAGCCATCCGAGCAGGACGACCGCGGCGCCCCGTGATGTCGTGGCCGCCGCGCCAATGACGGCGAGTGTGCAGAGCACCGACCACGCGAGCGAAAACAGGCCGAGCGAGATGATCCCGGTCGTCGGGAGCGGGGCCGCCGATCGGAGCCCCGCGAGCGCGAACACGGCCACGCTCCAGCTCGCCGCGAGGGCGAGGGCGCCGGTGAGCCCGGCGAGCCGCCAGAGGTCCCCAGGCCCCGCACCGGCGCGGGCGAAGATCGCGGTCCAGACCGTGGGACGCCGCACGAGGGTGAACGCCCGGCCGACGATTCCGAGTGCGAGGAGCGGCGGCGCATACATCAGGACCGCCGTCCCGAGCTCCGCCCGCGCCCGGGCCATCAGCGCGACCATCGGAAGGGCGAGGGCCCACGCGAGCACGGTCCGCGGCCACGCCCGCGAGGCGGCGCAGACGAGCAGTGCGGGACGCCACGAGACGGGGCACCGATCGAGCAGGGGCGCGAGACTCATGGGCGCTCCTCCGTGGCGGCGAGGTAGCGGGCGCGCACCTCGAACGCCCCGAGCGTAGCGGGCGCGAAGAGATCCTGCATCCGTCCGCGCGCGAGGACGAGGATCCGATCCGCCGTCCGGGACAGGAGCTCGAGGTGATGCGAGAGGACGAGACAGGTGGTGCCACCATCGGCCGCCCACCGCACCGCCTCGCGCATCCGCTCGTTGGCCGAGGGATCGAGCCCCGACTCGGGCTCGTCCAGAACGGCGAGCCGCGGCCGCAGCCGGAGGGCGAACGCGGCCTGACAGGCCCGCCACTCGCCTTTGGAGAGGTGCGCGATCGACCGATCGAGCACCGGAGCGAGCCGGAGGATCCCGGCGAGGGGATGGTCTTCGATCGGTGCCTCGTCGGCGCTCCCGAGCCGGAGGAGATCGCGCGGGGTGATCCGCTCCCACGCACGCGACCCATCTTCGGCGAGGAAGCCGATGCCGTGCCGCCCGCGGAAGGTCGCGGGCGCGAGGCCGTCGATGCGAATCCGACCGGCGGACGGCGCCGCCGCGCCCAGGATGAGACGCGCGAGTGTCGATTTCCCCGCGCCATTCGGCCCCGCGATCCCGAGGATCTCTCCGGGGTCGGCGGTGCAGGTGACGCCGTCGAGGAGGCGCCCTGCGCGCCCCTCGACGACGACCGCCTCGATGACGAGGCGCCCGCTCACAGGTTGACGAGCCGCAGCAGCGTCGACGGCACGCAGAGGATGCTGTCCGCCGCGTACTTCGCGTAGCAGAGCGACTCCGTGTACCAGGGCTCGTCAATCACGCAGCCGACGAAGACATCGGCCGCTTTGTCGATGCACTGCGCGACGACCTCCGTCGCCGTCTGGGCGAGGGCGGGGTCGCCGAGGACGGCGAGGGCGACGAGCGCGAGCGGGAGCGGGAGGACGCGGCGCCGGCGTCCGGTGGTGGGATGAGACATCGAACGATCTCCGGGTGGATGGATGGGGTGTGGTCATGGTCCGGGCGGTCGGCGTCCACAGCTCCACCGGGGCAGGCACGTCCAGGGCGGAAGCGACGCGGGGACGATGGCGCTCCGGTCCGCCCCCACCGGCACCCTCCGACCGCACCCCGCATCACCGCGCCGCTTGCCATCCGTTCATCCGGATGATAGGTTGAATGAGACAACCGTTCCCCGTGGCGATTTCGAGGCAACTTGCGGCCACGTAAAACATCCCGCTAAAGCGCCGGCCCGGTGCGCCTCGAACGCGCCGGGCGTCGTGCGTCTGGACCCCGCTGTGAGCACTCTCGCCCTTCCCGTTCCGTTTCAGGTCTCGTTCGAGTTCTTCCCGCCGAAGTCGGTGGAGATGGAGGAGACCCTCTGGCGCGCGATCACGCGCCTCGCCCCACTCGGCCCGCGCTTCGTCTCGGTCACATACGGCGCCGGCGGCTCCACCCGCGAGCGCACCCATCACACGGTGCGACGCCTCCTCAGCGAGACCACGCTCGTCCCCGCCGCGCACCTCACCTGCGTCGCCGCCTCGCGGGGGGAGATCGACGCGGTCGCCGATGACTACTGGGCGGCAGGCGTGCGGCATCTCGTCGCCCTCCGCGGCGACGTCCCGGCGGGTGGCGCCTACGCGCCGTCGACCGATGGCTATGCCTTCGCGTCGGACCTCGTGGCCGGACTCCGGAAGCGCCACGACTTCGAGCTGACCGTCGCCGCGTACCCGGAGACGCACCCGGAGGCCGCGTCGCCGCAGGCCGACCTCGACAACCTCAAGCGGAAGATCGACGCCGGCGCCACGCGGGCGATCACGCAGTTCTTCTTCGACAACTGGACCTACCTCCGCTTCGTCGACCGCGCGCGGAAGGCGGGGATCACCGTACCGATCGTCCCGGGGATCATGCCGGTGACGAACTTCACGCAGATGGTGAAGTTCGCCGCCGCGACGGGGGCGACGGTGCCGCCGGCGTTCGCGCGGATGTTCGACGGGCTCGACCACGACCCGGAGACGCGGAAGCTGGTCGCCGCGACCGTGGCGGCGGAGCAGTGCCAGCAGCTCGCGCAGGCGGGCGTGACCGAGTTCCACTTCTACACGCTCAACCGCGCGGACCTCACCTTTGCGCTCTGCCACATCCTCGGCTTGCGACCGCGGCGCGCGACGGACGCGGAGGGCGCCCGATGACCGACGCGACGACGCCGGGCGCGACGCCCTTCACCCGCGAGTCCCGTCTCGCGCGGCTCGAGGCCGAGGCGGCCACGCGACACCTGATCATCGACGGCGCGATGGGGACGATGGTGCAGCAGCACCGCCTCACCGAGGCCGACTATCGCGGCACGCGCTTCGCCGACTGGCCGCGCGACCTGCGCGGGAACAACGACCTGCTGGTCCTCACGCAGCCGGGGATCATCGCGGGAATCCACCGTGCCTACCTCGAGGCCGGCGCCGACCTCATCGAGACGAGCACCTTCAACTCGACGTCGATCGCGATGGCCGACTACGGGATGGAGACACTGGTCCGCGAGCTCAATGTCGCGGGCGCGCGCCTCGCGCGGGCCGAGTGCGACGCGTTCGAAGCGCGCGACGGCCGGCCGCGGTGGGTGGCGGGCGTCCTCGGGCCGACCAACCGCACGGCGAGCATCTCCCCCGACGTCAACGACCCCGGCGCGCGCAACGTGACGTTCACGGAGCTCGTCACGGCGTACGTCGAGGCGACGGAGGGGCTCCTCGACGGCGGCGCCGACCTCATCCTGATCGAGACGATCTTCGATACACTGAACGCCAAGGCGGCGATCGTCGCGGTCGAGGAGGTCTTCACCGCGCGCGGGATGCGCGTCCCGGTGATGCTCTCCGGCACCATCACCGACGCCAGCGGCCGCACCCTCTCCGGCCAGACCACCGAGGCGTTCTGGAACTCGGTGATGCACGCGCGCCCCTTCAGCATCGGGCTCAACTGCGCCCTCGGCGCCAAGGAGCTCCGCGCCTACGTGCAGGAGCTGGCGCGCGTGGCCGACTGCCGCGTCTCGGTGCACCCCAACGCCGGCCTGCCGAACGAGATGGGAGGCTATGACGAGACGCCGGCCTACACCGCATCGATCCTCCGTGAGTTCGCGGCGTCGGGGCTCGTCAATCTCGTCGGCGGCTGTTGTGGCACGACGCCGGACCACATTCGTGCGATCGCCGAGGCCGTGCGCAGCCTCCCGCCGCGGACGATCCCCGACGTGCCACAACGCCTCCGTCTCTCGGGACTCGAGCCGCTGATCATCGGGCCCGACTCGAACTTCGTGAACGTCGGCGAGCGCACCAACGTCACCGGCTCGAAGAAGTTCGCCGACCTCATCCTCGGCGGCCGGTACGACGAGGCCCTCGAGGTGGCGCGGCAGCAGGTGGAGGCCGGCGCGGTCATCATCGACATCAACTTCGACGAGGGGATGCTCGACGCCGAGGCGGCGATGACGCGCTTCCTCAACCTCGTCGCGGGGGAGCCGGGGATCTCGAAGGTCCCCGTGATGATCGACTCCTCGAAGTGGACGGTGATCGAAGCCGGGCTCCGCTGCGTGCAGGGGAAGTCGATCGTGAATTCCATCTCGCTCAAGGAGGGAGAGCTGGAGTTCCTGCGGCAGGCGCGGCTCGTCCGGCGCTACGGCGCCGCGGTCATCGTGATGGCGTTCGACGAGCAGGGGCAGGCGGACACCGTCGAACGCAAGGTCGCGATCTGCGAGCGCGCCTATCGTCTCCTCGTCGAGACGGTCGGCTTCCCGCCCGAAGACATCATCTTCGATCCCAACATCTTCGCGGTCGCCACGGGGATCGAGGAGCACGATCGGTACGCGCTCGCCTTCATCGAGGCGACGCGCGAGATCAAGGCGCGTTGCCCGCACGCGCGCATCTCCGGTGGCGTGAGCAACGTCTCGTTCTCCTTCCGCGGCAACAACGCGGTCCGCGAGGCGATCCACTCGGTCTTCCTCTATCACGCCGTGAAGGCGGGGATGGATATGGGGATCGTGAACGCCGGGGCGCTCGTCCTCTACGAGGACATCCCGGCCGATCTCCGGGAGCGGGTGGAGGACGTGATCCTCGCCCGGCGTCCCGACGCGACGGAGCGGCTCCTCGCCGTCGCCGACGAGGCGAAGGGGCAGGCCCAGCGGAAGAAGGTCGACCTCGCGTGGCGGGAGGCGCCGGTCACGGAGCGGCTCGTCCACGCGCTCGTGCACGGCGTGGCGGATTTCGTGGTGGAGGACACCGAGGAGGCGCGACGCCTCTACGACCGTCCGATCGAGGTGATCGAGGGCCCGCTGATGCAGGGGATGAACGTCGTCGGCGATCTCTTCGGCGCCGGGAAGATGTTCCTCCCGCAGGTCGTGAAGTCGGCCCGCGTGATGAAGCGCGCGGTCGCGCACCTGATCCCGTACATCGAGGCCGAACAGGCCGCCGGCGGCGGCGCGCGCCAGGCGAAGGGGAAGGTCCTGCTCGCCACCGTGAAGGGGGACGTGCACGACATCGGGAAGAACATCGTGGGCGTCGTCCTGCAGTGCAACAACTTCGAGGTGATCGACCTTGGGGTGATGGTGCCCTGCGGGAAGATTCTCGAGGCGGCGCGGACCCACGACGTGGACCTGATCGGGCTCTCGGGGCTCATCACGCCCTCGCTCGAGGAGATGGCCTTCGTCGCGAGCGAGCTCCAGCGCGAGGGGTGGGACGTCCCGCTCCTCATCGGCGGCGCGACCACCTCCAAAGTTCACACCGCGGTGAAGATCGCGCCGAACTACGACGCCCCCGTGGTGCACGTGCTCGACGCCTCACGCGCCGTCGGCGTGGCGGGGAGCCTCCTCAGCGACCAGCTCCGCGACCCGTTCGTGGCGGACCTGCGCACCGAGTACGACGAAGTCCGCATCGCGCGGGCGGCGCGTCAGCAGGCCGTGCCGCGGCAGACGCTCGCCGACGCACGAGCGAACCGGCTCCGCATCGATTGGTCGGGCGCCACCCCGCCGCGCCCGAGCTTCGAAGGCGTCCGGGTCTTCGAGGATGTGCCGCTCGAGGAGCTCGTCCCGCGGATCGACTGGACGCCCTTCTTCCAGACGTGGGAGCTCGCGGGGTCGTATCCCGCCATCCTCGACGATCCCGTGGTCGGCGAGGCGGCGCGGAACCTCTGGCGCGACGCGCAGGCGATGCTGACGCAGCTCGTCGCCGAGCGTTGGCTCACCGCACGCGCGGTCGTCGGCTTCTTCCCCGCGCACTCGGACGGCGCCGAGGACATCCGCCTCCCCACTGTGGGGCGTACGGTGCACACCATCCGCCAGCAGATGGTGAAGAAGGATGGACGTCCGAATCTCGCCCTCGCCGACTTCGTGGCGCCGTCGGAGACGGGGATCCCCGACTGGCTCGGCGCCTTCGTGGTGACCACCGGGATCGGGCTCGACGAGCGCGTGGCGGCGTACGAGGCCGCGCACGACGATTACTCGTCCATCCTCCTCAAGGCGCTGGCGGACCGGCTCGCCGAGGCGTTCGCGGAGCGGATGCACGAGCGGGTGCGCCGCGAGCTGTGGGGCTATGCGCCCGACGAGGCGCTCGATAATCAAGCGATCATCCAGGAGCAGTATCAGGGGATCCGCCCGGCGCCCGGCTACCCGGCCTGCCCCGACCACACCGAGAAGCGGACCCTGTTCGAGTTGCTCGATGCCGAGCGCGCGGTCGGTGTGCATCTCACGGAGAGCTTCGCGATGCTCCCCGCTTCGGCCGTTTCGGGATGGTACTTCTCGCATCCGCAGAGCCAGTACTTCGGCGTCGGGAAGATCGAGAAGGACCAGGTGGAGTCGTACGCGAGCCGGAAGGGGATGTCGGTCGCCGAGGCGGAGCGGTGGCTCGCCCCGATCCTGAACTACGACGTGACGCGCGGCTAGATTCCGGGGGTCACCCCCCACCCGCGCGTCCGATGTCCGCTCCGCACCTCGATCCCTCCCTCGCCCGCCCCGCCCTGACCCTCCTCTCCGAGGAGGAGCTCGCCTTCCGTGACGCCGTCGCCGAGTTCGCGCGGGGGGAGGTCGCCCCTCGTGTGCAGGCGATGGAGCAGGCGGGACAGCTCGACCCCGCGCTCATCCGCGGCTACTTCGAGATGGGGCTGATGGGGCTGCAGGTCCCCGAAGTGCACGGTGGGGCCGCCGGCTCGGTGATGATGGTGACACTCGCCGTCGAGGAGATCAGCAAGGTCGATGCCGCCGCGGCGATCATGGTCGACGTGCAGAACACGCTCGTGGCGCACCCGTTGCTCTCCGCGGGGACGCCGGAGCAGCTCGCCCGCTGGATGCCGCGCCTCTGTACGGACACGGTCGGGGCCTACGCCCTCTCCGAGGCGGGGAGTGGCTCGGATGCCTTCGCGCTGGCGACCCGCGCGACGCAGGTCGAGGGCGGGTGGTCGCTCACCGGTCGGAAGCTCTGGATCACGAATGGCGCCGAGGCGGGGCTGTATGTGGTGTTCGCGACCGTGGATCCGTCCAAGGGCTACAAGGGGATCACCGCCTTCGTGGTGGAGCGGACGGCGAAGGGATTCGCGGTCGGCAAGAAGGAGTCGAAGCTGGGGATCCGCGCCTCGAGCACCACGGAGCTGATCCTCGACGAGGTCTTCGTCCCCGACGCGGATGTCCTTGGCCCCGTCGGCCAGGGGTACAAGATCGCGATCGAGACGCTCAACGAGGGACGGATCGGGATCGGCGCGCAGATGATCGGGAACGCGCAGGGCGCCCTCGACGCGGCGGTGGCGCACCTCAAGGAGCGGCGGCAGTTCGGGAAGCCCTTGGCCGAGTTCCAGGGGATCCAGTTCCAGGTCGCGCAGGCGGCGACGGAGCTCGAGGCGGCGCGCCTGATGGTGTACAACGCGGCGCGGCTCCGTGATGCGGGGCAGGACATCGCGCAGGCCGGGGCGATGGCGAAACTCTACTCCTCGCAGGTCTGCGAGCGCGTCACCTCCCTCGCGGTCGAGCTCTTCGGCGGATACGGGTACACCACCGATTATCCGGTGGAGAAGTTCTATCGCGACGCCAAGATCGGCACAATCTACGAGGGGACGAGCAACATGCAGCTGCAGACGATCGCGAAGGGGATCCTCAAGTAGAGCGGTTAGGGGTCAGGAATCAGGGGTGAGGTTACAGGGACGAAGTATCTGCCTTCTGACCCATTGAGACCCCTGACTTGAGACCTCTGACCTGAGCCCTTCGACCTGACACCTGAGACCTCAGACCTGATCCTCAAGCACCGCCCGCACGTCGGCATCGAGCTGATCCGCGGCGCGATGCCCCGTCAGCCACGAGACGCCCAAGAAGACCAGCAGTGAGGTCACGAGAGTGATCCCCGTGACCGTGATCCCCTGCGGGACGGTGAGGCGCTTGGACCAGACGAGCCACTCGAGTCCCACCGTCAACGTGAGTCCGGTCGCGATCGAGGCGAGCGCCCCCTCGCGCGTGGCACCGGTCCAGTTGAGCCCGATCGCGAGCGCGGGCACCAGCGTCGAGGCGAAGAGCCCGTACCCAAGGATTCCCACGAAGGCGACGAGGAGTCCCGCCTGCTGCGCCAAGACCGCCGCGAGGCCGGCGATCACGACGGTCCAGCACCGGCCGACGAGGAGTTGCCGGACCGGTGTCCGGCCCAGCGCGCGCGGAAGATCGTGCGTGAGTACGGCGGCCCCGATGCTCAAGAACGAGTTCACCGTACTCATGATCGCGGCGGCGACTCCAGCGAAGACGACCGCCGAGAGGACGACGGGGACGAAACGCAGCAGGAACTGCGGGGTCGCGTCGTCTGGTGAGACGAGCGGCGGCATCTCGCCGCGGAGCACGAGCGCCTTCACGGCGACGCCGACCCCGACGAAGAGCAGCTGCGCGAGGACCATCGCGACGGTCATCAAGACCGGGTACCACTTCAGCCGCGGGAGGTCGTGGAGCATGTAGTACTTATGCGCGATGTGCGGCTGGCCGAGCGAGCCGACGGCGAAGACGAAGAAGAAGGAGAGCGCCGTCATCGCCCCGCGCGCGCCCCAGGGGCCGAGGAGCGCCGGATCCGCCGCCTCGATGGTGCGCGTGATGGCCGGGAGGCCACCCCCCGCGTCGAGCGCGACGACGAACACCGCCGTCGATGCCACTGCCATCACCAGCCCCTGGAAGACGTCGGTGTAGATGCCCGCGAGGATGCCGCCGCTCGCCGAATACGCGAGGGTGACGGCGGTCCCGATCCAGATCCCGTTCGATAATCCCGTCGCGAAGAGGGCGTCGATCACCACGCCGAGGGCGAGGGCGTTCGTCGCCACGTACCCGACGACACCGGCGAGGATCGCGACGGCACTCAGCCCCTGCGCGGCCGGCGAGCGATAGCGCGCGCCGATCGCGTCGGGGACGGTGAAGAGCCCGCGGGCGGTACCGAGGCGGTGCATCCGCTTCCCGAGCACCCACGCGCCGAGGGTGTTCGTGACACCGGCGGGGAGGATGATGAAGACGGCGGTCATCCCGATCGCATACACGAGCCCCGGCCCGCCGATGAAGGCGAAGCCGCTCAGCGTCGAGGCCATCGCGGCGATGGCGAAGGGGACGAGCCCGACCCCGCGCCCCGCGACGAAGAAGTCGTCGGCGGTGCGGGTCCGGCGCGCGGCCCAGACCGCAATCGCCGCGCAGATCGCGAGATACGCGAGCCCGATCAGCTCACGCATCGCGGCGGGGCTCCGCCGGCGGCAGCACCTCGGTATCGAAGGCGCGGGCATAGGCGATCGGCAGCGTGAGCAGCGGCAGCACCCCGACGACCGACAGGAGGATCACCGTGCTCCGCGGGAGCCCGAAGAGCAGCGGTCCACCCGCGACGGGCGCGGGCAGCACGAGCACCCCGACGAATCCGAGTGCCATCCCACCGAAGACCCATCGCACCGCACGCGCGAGCCGTGGCGTCGCCCGCCCCGCGCGCACGATCGCCAGCTGCGCGATCCCCGCGAGCACCGCCGTCGTACCGAGCGCCATCGCCATAGGCACGAGGGGCGACGTGAGGCCCACGAGGACCCCGACGTACGCCCCGACGATGCCGAGCAGGCCGACGACGAGCGCGATCACATCGTCGGCCGGCTCGGCGCGATGAGGCCGTTGAACACCAGCTTGAAGGTCCCGTGCGGCTGCGCGCGGAAGAGCGCTTCCGGCCCGATCAGGCGGACGAGCCCCTTCCCGACGCGCGCGTCCGCGGCGGCGACGCCACCCTCGAGGTAGTTCTGGCCCCACGCCCAGCCACTCTTGAGCGGCGTCGCGGTGTCGAACCAGAGCAGCGGCGTCACGCCACGCGCCGCGGCGTCCGGCGCGAGGCGGAAGACGGGGCTGTTGTCGAACATCACGATCGCGCGGCCGCCCATCCCGACGG
>JARIFA010000041.1 GCA_031127075.1 Gemmatimonadota bacterium
CGACGGGCGAGCTGATCGGCGCCTTCTGCCTCACCGAGCCCGGCTCCGGCTCCGATGCGCAGGCGATGCGCACGACCGCCGTCCTGAGCGAGGATGGCACGCACTATCGGCTTGACGGCACCAAGATCTGGATCTCCAATGCCGGCTACGCGGGCGTGCTCACCGTCTTCGCGAAGGTCCCCGTCATCATCGACGGGAAGCCGAAGCAGCGCGTCACCGCTTTCGTCGTCGATGCCAAGGCCCCCGGCGTCTCCCTCGGCAAGATGGAGGAGAAGATGGGGATCAAGGGGAGCGACACCCGGAGCGTCACCTTCGACGGCGTGCGCATCCCGGTCGAGGACCGGCTCGGCGAGGTCGGTGACGGCTTCCACATCGCCCTCGAGATCCTCAACTCGGGTCGCCTCGGCCTGGCGGCGGGCTCGAGCCGAGGCACGCGCGAGATCATGAACATGGCGATCGCGCACGCGCGGCAGCGCGAGCAGTTCGGGCGCCCCATCGGCCAGTTCGAGATGATCCAGCGCAAGATCGCCGCGGCCGCCGCCGACTGCTATGCGAGTGATGCGGGGTGGATGCTCTGCGCGGGGATGGTGGACCGCGGCGGCGTCGACTTCTCGCTCGAGACGGCGGCCTGCAAGATCTACGCCTCCGAGCTCGTCTTCCGCACGGCGAGCGAGGCGATGCAGATCGCCGGCGGCATCGGCTACTCCAAGGAGTACCGCTACGAGCAGGCGCTCCGCGACTCGCGCATCAACATGATCTTCGAGGGTGCGAACGAGGTCCTCCGCGCCCTCATCGCGCTGATGGGGCTGCAGCAGCCGGGCGAGGAGCTGCGCGCCGTCGGGAAGGCATTCAAGGATCCGCTCCACTCGCTGGGGGCCATCTCGAGCTACCTCACCGGCCGGGTGAAGCGCACGCTCGTGAAGCCGAGCTTCACCAAGGTGCATCCGGCGCTCGCCGACGAGGCGGAGCTGGTGGCCGAGAACATCCACGGGCTCGCCCTCGCGGTCGAGAAGGCGCTCATCGAGCACGGGAAGGCGATCATCGAGCGACAGTTATTGCAGGAGCGGATGGCGAACGCCGCCATCGATCTCTTCCTCGCCACCGCGGTGCTCTCTCGCGTCACGAGCGCAATCACGCGCCAGGGCGAGGCCGGGGCCGCCGCGGACCTCGAGGCGGCGCGGCTCTTCATCCCCACGGCGATGCGGCGGACACGGCGCGCCATCCGCGCCCTGGAGCGCAACGCCGACGACACCGTCCGGGCCATCGCAGCACGCGCGCTCGAGTCCGGCGACCTCACCGTTCCGACGCCGACCGACGTATGAGCCTCCTCTCGATGTCGGGCGTCGGGATCTCGTTCGGCGCCACGGAGCTCCTCAAGGACATCACCTTCACCGTCGGTGAGGGGGATCGCTGGGGCATCATCGGTCGCAACGGCGCCGGGAAGTCCTCGCTCTTCAAGGTCATCACCGCCGACCTCACCGCCACCGCCGGGAACGTCGCGCGGAAGCCGGGGCTCCGCCACGCGCTCCTCGACCAGCACCGCGCGTTCGAGGGCGCGACGACGGTCTGGCAGGCAGCGGCGGCCGCGTGGCGCGAGGTCATCGCGCTCGAGCAGTCCCTCGCCGATCAGGCCATCCAGCTCGGCGAACTCGGCGAGCAGGTCACCGAGGAATTCCTCGAGAAGTTCGGTCGGGACCAGGAGCGATTCGCCGACCTCGGCGGCTACGTCTACCACGCTCGCGTCGACGCGGTCCTGCAGGGCCTCGGCTTCGACGCCGAGGAATCGAAGAGCCGTCCAGTGGCCTCCCTCTCAGGCGGCGAACGCGGGCGCGTCGGCCTCGCCGCGCAGCTCATCGCGCCGGCCGACCTGCTGATGCTCGACGAACCCACGAACCATCTCGACCTCGACACCACGACGTGGCTGCAGGACTGGCTCCGCGAGTGCGACGAGACGATCCTCGTCGTCTCACACGACCGTGCCTTCCTCGACGCCGTCTGCACGCACATCCTCCACGTCGAGGCGCGGAGCGCGGAGTGGTACAAGGGGAACTACTCGCAATTCGTTCCGCAGCGCGCCGAACGGCGCCTCACGCGCGAGCGGGAGCTGCAGAAGCAGATCGCGTTCGTGAAGAAGGAAGAGGAGTACATCCGCCGGAACCTCGCGGGCGTGAACTCCTTCCAGGCCAAGGGGAAGCGGAAGCGCCTCGAGCGGCTCCCGCGCCTCGCGCCGCCCCCCGGCGATCCCGCCGCGATGTCCCTGCGCTTCGAGCCGGCCGAGCGCGGCGGGGATCAGGTCATCGCGGTGAAGGACCTGCGCGTCGAGGTGCCGGACCGCGTCCTCGTCGACGCGTTCACCGCGGTGCTGCGTCGCAACGACTTCGTCGCCCTCGTCGGGCCAAACGGTGCCGGGAAGTCGTCGTTCATCACGACGCTCTTCGGCGAGCGGGCGCCCGCCGCGGGTGAGGCGCGCATCGGCAGCTCGATCACGCCCGCCTGGTTCCGCCAGGACCTCGCCGACCTCCCACTCCGCAAGTCGCTGATGGACGCGATCCTCGACGAGCGGCCCCTCTGGAGTCGCGGGGCCGTACAGAACCACCTCGGCGCCTTCGGGTTCAGCGGCGATGAGGTCTTCCGCGAGATCGGTACGCTGAGCGGTGGCGAGCGCGCGCGGATGGCGATGGCGCGCATCACGCTCTCGCACGCGAACCTCCTCGTCTTCGACGAGCCCACGAACCACCTCGACGTCGAGAACATCGAGGCGCTCGAGGACGCGCTCGACGAATACGAGGGGACGGTGCTCCTCGTGAGCCACGACCGCGCCTTCCTGCGCCAGGTCGCCACGCGCGTCTGGTGGTTCGATGGCACGCGGCTGCGCGACTACGACGGCCCCTTCATCGAGTGGGAGGCGGATCGCGCGGCGCGGGTCGCGGCGGCGGCGAAGGCCGACGCCGAGGCGGCCGATGCGCGGCGCGCGGCGGAGAAGGTGCGCGCCAAGCGGAACGAGGCGTCGCAGGAGGATGACCACGCGGCGCGGCGCGCGCGGAAGCGCGCGGCGGAGGACGCGGAGCGCAGCGTGCAGCGGCACGAAGCGCACGTCGCGGAACTCGAGTCGCAACTCGCCGATCCCGACCTCTATGACGGCTCTGCGGAAAAGGCCCGCACGGCCGCCGCGCTCACGCAGCAACTCGATGCGGCGCGGCGCGCGCTCGACGCCGCGATGGCCGCCTGGGCCGAGGTCAGCGGCGCAGACTGACCCGGCGGGGCGCCGCAGCGCCCCGCGTCCACGTCAGGCCGAGGCGTCGGGGCGGTGCGTCGCGTACGCGGCGATCGCCTGCCGGAGCGCCATCCGCGCGGAGACCTCCAGCTCGTACTCCAGGCTGATCTCACCGAGCTTGGCGGCGCCGTGGCGCGTCAGCCGGCTCGCGACGGCGTCGCTCTGCGCGTGGCGCCGGCAATACTCGCGGCTCGCCATCCAGAGGGCATTCGCGGTGTGCCACCATCCTTCGTCCTCGCCGCCGCGCCCGCCGGCCGCGGTCGTCTCGTAGCGCGTCGTCGCCGTCGCGAGCTGCCGGTCGCAGAGGTCGGCGACCGCAGCCACGCCCTCCAGCTCGAGGTCATCGAGGCCGTGCTGCAGGGTCCGAGCGAGCCGATCATGCTGACGGCAGCTCTCCTGCGCCGAGCGGTAGAGGGCATCAGCGGCGTCGCGCACCGGATGCGCGTCAGGAGATGGGGTCCGACCGGTCGTGGGCGTCATCGAACGAGAATCCTCATCAGGACCCCGTCACCACCGCAAGCGTCAGCGGGGCGGCGCGTCGTCCGCGACGAAGGCAATCCGGTCGCCGGAGGGGCTGACCGCAAGGCGCGAGAGCGTTCCGATCCCCCGCCCCGTCAGGTCGAGCACGGTGTCCCAGCGCCCGTCGACCCAGACGAGCACGCGGAGCCCCTGCGTCGCGAGCAGGCGACCGCTCGGCGTCCACGCGTGATAGTCGGACCCGCGCAGCGCGGGCGCGATGCGCCGGATCGTGCGCGAGCGCGTCTCGACCTCGCTGATCCAGCTCGTGTCGCGCCCCACCTGCAGGAAGGTGAAGGCGTCGCGGCCCGGCACGCGCACGAGCGCGCGCCCGATGTCGCGCGCGAGCGTGTCGACGCGTTCCGTACGCGGATCGACGAGCACAAGCGCATTCGGGTCGCCGAGCACGAAGGCGCCGAGGATGGCCTCGTTCACCCACACGTGATATCCGACCGGCCGGAGGCCACGGAGCACGAGCGACGGGGCACTCCCGTCGAGCGGGAAACGCCAGAGCCGCTGCGTGCTGTCGAGCTCCACACGGATGACCGAGAGGGCGCGCCCGTCGGGGGTGATGGTAGCCGAGTATTCGCTCTCCTCGGTCGCGGTGACGCGCGTCGGGGCCCTCCCGTCGACGCCGACGCGCCAGATGTCCGCCGGCGCATCGGTGCCGATACGTGTGAACCAGAGGGCGCGGCCGTCCGGCGTGAACGACGGCTGATTGTCGTAGCCGGCACGGCGCGTGACGTTCAGCGGCTCGCCGATCATCGCCGTCGCGGACGCACGCAGCGGTGCGACCCAGATGTCGGTGCCCGACTGCGCGGCCAGCGGCGCGGCGAGCGCGAGCCCCGTCGCGAGCCGCACACCCATCACGAGGCGCCTCATGCCGTACACCATCACGTCGCGCGCGACACGCCGGACACGGCCGCGATCCATCGACCCGAGACGACTCATACGCCCTCCACGATGCCGGTACAGGCGCCGAATCCGAGGCGCGGACGTTCCGGCGCCTCGCAGATCCCACGCAGGGTCACCTCGTCACCGTCGGCGAGGAAGGCGCGGGTCTCACCCGAGGGGAGCGTGATCGGCTCCGCCCCGCGCCACGTCAGCTCGAGCAGGCACCCGCGCGACTCTTTGGTCGGCCCCGAGACGGTGCCGCTCGCCAGCAGGTCACCCGGCTGGAGGTTGCAGCCATTGCTCGCGTGGTGCGTGAGCATCTGCGCGAGGGTCCAGTACATCCGCGAGAAGTCCCCGCGGCTCACGCGCACGGCGGGCATCCCGGCGGCGCGCATCGCGGCCGAGCGGAGCCAGACCTCGAGGGTGATGGCGAATGCGCCGCGGGCCGCATCCCCGGCGTCGGTCAGATACGGCAGCGGCGCCGGCTCCTCCGACGTGCGACCGCGCGCGGCGGTGCGGTAGGGCTCCAATGCATCGAGCGTCACGAGCCAGGGCGAGATGGTCGTGGCGAAGTTCTTCGCGAGGAACGGGCCGAGCGGCTGGTACTCCCAGGCCTGCACATCGCGCGCCGACCAGTCGTTCACGAGCACGAGCCCCGCGAGGTGCTGCTCCGCCTCGGAGAGCGGGATGGTCGCGCCGAGCGGATTCCCGCGCCCGATGACCGCGCCCACCTCGAGCTCGTAGTCGAGCCGCGCCGTCGGCGCGAAGGTCGGTGGACCGGCAGGATTCGCGGCCACCTGCCCCTGCGGACGACGGATCGCCGTCCCGCTCGCCACAATCGACGATGCCCGACCGTGGTAGCCGATCGGGACATGCCGATAGTTCGGGAGGAGCGGCTGATCGGGACGGAACATCGAGCCGACGTTCGTCGCGTGGTCGATGCTCGCGTAGAAGTCGGTGTAATCGCCGATGGCCACGGGGCGTTGCAGCGTGACCTCGGACGCGGCGACGAGACATCCCGTGACACCCTGCGCGCGGGCCCCCTCCGGCGTCTCGGCGCGCAGGAGCCGACTCACCGCCGCGCGCAGCGCGGTCAGGGCGGGGCGCCCGAGCGCGATGAGCGGATTGAGCGTTGGCGCCGGCAGCGCGTCGGCGATCGCCGGCTCGAGTGCCTCGAGGACCCCCGCCGTGCGCGCACGCGCGAGGTCCAGCACCTGGTCGCCGATGGCGACGACGAGCGCGACGTGCCCATCGGGCCATCGGGCGACGCCAAGCGGCAGGTTCTGGATCGGGAAGTCGGTGTCCGGCGCGTGCGCCGACGCCACCCAGGAACGGAGCGCGGGATCGTGTGTGGCGTCGAGCATCGTCAGGCGAGGTGGAGCGCGGTGAGGTCGTGCACCGGCTCGTCGAACGAGCAGGAGCCGAACGACGCGCCACAGGTGCGGCGGAAGGCGGCGAGCTCACGCGTGGTGAGCGTGAGCGTGCGCCAGCGGAGCGCGTCGGGGCCGACGACGATCGCCGACGGATCGCGCTCCTCGAGCAACGGCGCGACCGCGTCCGCGTCGACGCCCGCGTGCAGGAAGGCAGCGGCGAGGAAGACGTTCAGGAAGCCGAACATCATCGCGCGAGGGCCGGCCGCATCGGCGGTGAGCGGGTGCTCGCCGCGCAGCGGATGATGGAGGCCCGCCGTCGCCTTGAAGGGGACCGCGGCGTCGACGCACGTCGCGAGGAACCGCCGCAGGTCACCGGCGGCGGGGATCGCCTCCGGCGTCAGCCCACCGGTGCGCACCTTCGCGCGCAGGCCGAGCCGGGCGAGCGCCGTCACGAGCGGCGTCGGGTCGGGATGGAGCGGGAGTTCCACGTACACCATGACCGCCGGACCGAACGCGGTCGCGAGGCCCTCGATCGTCGCCACGTCCTCGGCCTTTGCCTCCACGACGTCGGCGAGGAGGCAGCTGCCATACGCGTCCACGAAGGTGCGCAGCATCGGGGCATCGGTCGCGGCCGCGAGGACGGCGAGGGCCCAGGGCTCGGCCGGTGTCGGCGCGCCGAAGGGGAGTCGGTCCACCGCGGCGGTGAACTCCGCGAGCCGCGCGGCTGGGACCACGAACCGACCCAGCATCGCGCGATCGGCGCCTCGGCGGTGCTCGGCGTAGCGCGCGACGGCGTCGGACATCGAGAGGGCGGCCGGCGGGAAGAGCCCCGCGTAGTCGATCAGCCCGGCGAGCAGGGTGGCGACGGGGCCGCGCGCGGTCACCGATCGCCGGGGCCGTGCAGGTGCACCGGCGCCGAGGCCTTCCGCACCCGGATGTTCAACGCCTCCACCAGCACCGAGAAGGCCATCGCGACGTAGGTGTACCCCTTGGGGATGTGGTAGCCGAAGCCCTCCACGAAGAGGTTCCCACCGATCATCACCAGGAAGGCGAGCGCGAGGATCTTCACCGTCGGGTGGCGCTCGACGAAGTCGGCGATGCGCCCGGAGGCGCCCAGCATCACGATGAGCGCGATCACGTTCGCCGCGATCATCACGCCGACGTTGGAGACCATCCCGACGGCGGTGATGACGGAGTCGATCGAAAAGACGATATCGACGACCATAATCTGCGCGACGACGCCCACGAGCGTCGCGGCGGCGCCCGAGGCGGACGTCTCGTGCGCGCCCCCTTCGAGCTTCGCGTGGATCTCGTACGTCGCCTTCCCGATGAGGAAGAGCCCGCCGACGATCAGGATCAGGTCGCGCCCCGAGAACGCATGCCCCAGCAGGGTGAAGAGCGGCGTCTCGAGCCGCATGATCCACGAGATCGAGAGCAGGAAGAGGATCCGCGTCACGAGCGCGCCCGCGAGCCCGAGGGACCGGGCGCGGGCGCGCTCGGTCGCCGGGAGCCGGCCGGCGAGGATCGCGATGAAGATGATGTTGTCGATCCCGAGGACGAGCTCGAGCCCCGTGAGCGTCAGGAGGCCGATCAGGAGCTGTGGATCCATCAGCCCTTCCATCTCAGGTCACCGTCGCCGGGTCGATGCCCCGCGTCGCGAGGATGCGCGCCACCGTCTCACCGATCTTGTTGTTCGGGGTGCTCGCCCCTGCGGTCAGCCCGACGCGGATCGGCCGGTCGGCCGGGAGCCACGCCGCGAGCTCGCGCTCCTGTCCCGACCCGAGGTCCCGGTGACGGATCATCCCGCCCGCCGGATCGATGCCGAGCGCGTCCTCGATGTGGTACGTCGTCACCCGCTCCGCGCAGAGCGCCGCGAGCGAGATCGTGTTGCTCGAGTTGTAGCCGCCGACCACGACCATCACGTCGAGCGGTTCCTGCAGCAGCGCGTTCACCGCGTCCTGACGGTCCTGCGTGGCGCTGCAGATCGTATCGAAGGTGCGGAACTGCTCCACGCGGTACGCCTCGCCGTGCACACGGGCCATCGTCGCGCCGACCGCCTCGCCGATCGCGAGCGATTCGCGCGCGAGCATCGTGGTCTGGTTCGCCACGCCGATCCGCCGGAGGTGGACGTCCGGGTCGAAGTGCGGACTCGCCGCGTGCGCGTACTTCGTCAGGAAGGCGTCGCGGCCACCCACGAAGGTGCCGGCGATGTAGGTCATCACGTCCTCGGCCTGTGCCATATCGCGCACGACGAGGTAGGTGCCGCCCGGGTGCTTCTCCACCTGCGACGCGGTCGCCCGCGTCTCCTCGTGGTAGTACTTGCCGTGGATGAGCGCCGTGAAGCCCTCCCGGGCATAGACCTCCACCCGCTTCCAGACATTGAGCACCGAGCCGCAGGTGGTGTCGACCACGACACAGCCGCGCTCACGGAGCGTCTCGAAATCGTGGATCGTCACGCCGAAGGCGGGGAGGATCACCACGTCCGCGGCCTCGACCGGCGTGTAATCGAACCCCGTCGGGCTCGCGCCGAGGAAGGCGATGCCCATCTCCCGCAGCTTCGTATTCACGTGCGGGTTGTGGATGATCTCGCCAGCGAGGAAGATCCGCCGGTCGGGGAACTTGGCACGCGTCTGGTAGGCGTACTCGACGGCCCGCTCGACGCCGTAGCAGAAGCCGAACTCCTTGGCGAGCCGGACCGTGACCGGGCCCGCGGTGAGCGTGTGCTCACGGGCCAGCAGGAGGTCGACCAGGTGGCCGTCGTAGTCGGCCGTCAGCGTCTGCTGGACCTCGGCGCGGAGGCCGAAGCCTTTCCGATAGTAGGTGGCGTCACCCGTCATCCCTCAAAGATAAGGGCGCCCCCCGCCTCGCGCCCGCCCGTGGGCCCGGGTAACTTCGCGGACGATGTCCGAGCGTTATGACCTCTGCGTGATCGGAAGCGGGCCAGCCGGTGAAAAGGGTGCGGCGCAGGCCGCCTTCTACGGCAAGTCCGTCTGCCTGATCGAGCGCGCCCCCCGGCCCGGCGGGACCGCCGTCAACTCGGGCGCCCTCCCGTCGAAGACGCTCCGCGAGACGGCCCTGCTCTTCCACCAGCTGCGACAGCGTGGGGTCACCGGGGTCGACTGGCGCGTCCGCCCTGATGCCTCCATCGGCGATTTCATGCGCCGCGAACGGGCCGTCGTCGACCAGGCCTGGCACGCGATCGACGAGAACCTCGCGCGGCATCAGGTCACACGCATCCGCGGCACGGCGCGGTTCGTCGACGCGGGCACCCTCGAGGTCACCCACCCCGGGGAGGCCCCGCGCCGGATCGCGGCGGAGCGCTTCCTCGTCGCCACCGGGTCGCAGCCGCACCGGCCCGCCGAGATCCCCTTCGATGGACGGGTCGTCCTCGACGTCGAGGAGATGCTCGATCGGCGGACCCCACCGGCTCGCCTGGTGGTGATCGGGGGTGGCGCAGCCGGGTGTGAGTTCGCTGCGACCTTCGCCGCGCTCGGCGCGAAGGTCACGCTCGTCACGGACCGCCCGCGACTCCTCGCCCAGCTCGACGCCGACGTCGCCGATGCGGTGCGGAACGAGATGACCCGCCGGCTCGGCATCCAGACCGCCGCCGCCGTCGCCGTCACCGACATCCGGGTGACCGGCGACATCGCCACGGTCACGCTCGGCGACGGCCGCATCCTCCACGCCGAGTGCGTGTTGTACTGCGCGGCGCGCGAGGGACGTATCGCGGCGCTCGACCTGCCCGCCGCCGGGATCGCCGTCACGCCGCAGGGGTTCATCCAGGTCGACCGCACGACCTTCCGCACCACGAACCCCCGGGTCGTCGCCGCCGGCGACATCTGCGGGTTCCCCGCGCTCGCGAGCCTCGCGATGGAGCAGGCGCGCGTCGCGGTCTGCCAGGCCTTCGGGCTCTCCTTCAAGACCGCCGTCTCCCCCGTCGTCCCGACCCCGATTTGGACGATCCCAGAGGTCGCGACCGTCGGGCTGACCGAGGAGGCGGCGCGAACCGAGGGGATCCGCGTCGAGCGCGGGCTCGCGTACTTCCGCGACAATCCGCGCGGCCAGATCGTCGGCGAACTCGACGGCTTCGTGAAACTCCTCTTCCGCACCGACGACAAGCGGCTCATCGGTGCGAGCGTGATGGGGGAGGGCGCGGCGGAGCTGATTCACATCCCGGCCGCCGTGATCGGCCTCGGGGGGACGATCGACTACTTCATCGGCGCGGTCTTCAACTACCCGGCGATGGCCGACGCCTTCAAGTACGCCGCCTACGACGGCCTCCAGCGGCTGGCGCTCCGCGTGAGCGCTGCGATGGAGGCGCGCGCGCGGAGCACGCCGGTGGACACCCCTACGGTGCCGCCACCCGATAGGGGCTGAGCGCGTCCTTCACGAAGTCGGGGAGCGGGCGCTTCTCGATCCCCTCCTTGGTCACGCAGACCACCGTGAGCGTCGCTGACGCACGGTGCCGCCGGTCCGACGCCCGGTAGGCCTCGAAGCGCATCGTGAGCGCGGTCGTGCCGATCCGGGAGACACCGACCTCGATCGTCAGCAGCTCGTCCATCTCCGCGGGGGAGTGGAACTCCACCTGGAACGCCTTCCGCGGCAGCTGCACGTGGCGCTGCACGCGCATCAGCTCATACGGCAACCCCGCCGCGCGGAACATCTCGTGCTCGGCGACCTCGAAGAAGCGGATGTAGGTGCCGTAATAGATGATCCCGAGTGGGTCGCAGTCGCTCCAGCGCACGCGGTCCTGCACGGCGAAGGGGAGCGGGGACGGCGGGGACTGGGTCACGGCGGACACCTCACGACGGATGCGGGAAACGCCGACGGACTCGGGGCGTGGGGGAATGCTAACCTCTCGACGCGTGATGGACTGCCCACCGCGCGCCCCCTCATCTCGGAGCCCTCGCATGCTGCGCACCCTCCTCGTTCCGCTCGACGGCTCCTCCCTCGCCGAGCGCGCGGTCCCCGTCGCCTGCGCCCTTGCAAAGCGGACCGGCGGCGCGGTGCACCTGGTCCGTGCGCACGTCCCGATCACGGTGGTGGGGGCGACGGCGGAGGGGGCGATCTTCTCGCAGGACATGCTCGCCGCCGACGACGCGGTGCGGCGGCACGCGCGCACCTATGTGGACGGCGTCGCCGCGCGCGCGTCCGCCGCGCACGGGGTGCGCGTGACACCGCTCTGCGAGGACGGGAGCCCGGCGGGGCTGATCGAGGAGGTCGCCGACCGCCTGCTCGCCGACCTCGTCGTGATGACGACGCACGGCGCCGGCGGCTTCGCCCCCGACTGGCTCGGCTCCGTCGCGGACGCGGTCATCCGGCATTCGCATCGGCCGGTGCTCACGCTCCCCGAGAACGAGGCGCATCCCGAGCGGCCCTTCGCCCCACGTCGGATCACGGTGACGCTGGATGGGAGCGAGCGGGCCACGGCGATCCTCCCCGTCGCGCGCGACCTCGCGCTCGCCTACGGGGCGACGCTCGACCTCGTGCGCGTGGTAGCGCCCTACATCCCGGGTGATGTGATCTCACACCTGCCGACAGACCGCCCCGACCCGTTCGGCATCGACGCCGAGGCGGCGCTCGCGAAGCGCGCGCTCGACGACATCGCCCGCACCTTCACGGGGGGCGGCGTGCCGACGACCGCGACGGTGCGGATGGACCTCTCGCCGACGCGGAGCCTCCAGGCGCATCTCAAGGAGACGGACCCCGACGTGGTCGCAATCGCGACGCAGGGCCGCGGCCTTTCGCGCGTCTTCGTGGGGTCGGTCGCGGACAAGCTCGTGCGGACGGCGGGGCGGCCGGTGTTGGTGCTGAGGCCGACCACGAAGCTGAAAGCGTGAGGCAGGAGGCAGGAGGCGGGAGGCTGAAGGCGGGAGGCTAAAGGCGGGCAGCGGACACCGCACCGCCGTTCAGCTTCCAGCTTCCAGCTTCCAGCTTCCAGCTTCCAGCTTCCAGCTTTGAGCTTTCAGCTTTCAGCTTTCAGCGCCCGTACAACTCAGCCGTCAGGAACGGCGCCAACGCGTAGGTCACGAGCACCTCATACGCGCCCTGCCGGTCGATCTGCCCTGCTGTCAGGATGCCGACCGCGCCCGCGCCGTGCTTCGTCCCGTGAGCGGCGATGAGGGCGTCCATCGCGTGACCGAGCTCCATCCCGTCGCGGATCATCTGCGCGACGGCATCGGGAAGGGGCATCGCCAGCGAGCCCCCCACCCCCTCGCGGCCATCGCGGTGGATCACCACGCACCACGCGCAGGTGCGCATCCCGTCGGGGCCATCGACGACGCCCCCTTCGAGCCCGACGCCCAGATCCGCGTCGGTCGCCTCACGCGCGGCGCGGGCGCGGGCGCGGGCGCCGGCGATCGTCTCCACATCGCCGACGGGCTGGTCGGGGACGCCACTCGCCGCGGCCACCGCCTCGAGCACCGCCTGCGGGGCCACGCGCGCGAGCACGGCACGGACCGCCGCGCCCTTCACCGGATTGCGGGACCCCACGGCGACGCGGCCGAGTGACGACACGGCGGATGGCGAGGCAGACGACAGCGCAGGGGATGACTCGGTCACCCAACGAATCTACGCCCGCGCTAACTTCGACGGATGCCCGATGCCCCGACGCCCGCGTTCGTCTTCGTCGGCGGCCGCCTCTGGCTCGACTTCGTCAACACGGACGACGCGCGCCTGGGGGTCCGCCTCGATACCATCGGTGCCTTCGACAAGTACGTCGACTGGCTCGAGGCCGCGACGCTCATCGACGCGGCCCGCGCGTCGGCGCTCCGGCGCCGGTCGCTCGACCAACCCTCCGGCGCCACGGCGGCGCTCGTCGAGGCCCGTCGCATCCGGGCCGCGCTGCGCGCGCTCCTCGAACGCGGGCGAGGCGAGGCGGGTCGGGTCGCCCGTGAGGCCGCCGTCGCGGAGATCAACCGCGTCCTCGGCCGCGCCGTCGGCACGCGCCGTGTCGATGCGGTGGAGGACCGGTACGTGCGGACCTTCGTGCCGGTGGGCGACGTCTTCGGTGGGCTCGTGATCCCGATCGTGGAGTCGGCGGTCGACTCCCTCGTGCGCGGGGAGTTCGACCGGATCCGCGGCTGCGCCGACCGCCGCTGCCCGCGTCACTTCGCCGACGATACCAAATCCCACACGCGCCGCTGGTGCGATATGCGCACCTGCGGGAACCGCGCTAAGGCGCAGCGACGCCGACGTCGGCGGGCTTGAGGTAGCCCATCTCCTCCGCGTAGCCGCGGAGGCGCTCCTGCAGGAGCCGGCGCCCGCGGAAGAGCCGCGACTTCACCGTCCCCTCGGGGACACCGAGCACCTTCGCGATCTCTGCATATCGGAGGCCGTGTAGGTCGCTCATCACGACCGCCGAGCGGTACTCATCGGGGAGGTCGATGATGGCCGCGACGATCCCCTCGTCGAGGAAGGAATCGAAGAACCCCGTCTCCGGGTCGGCGTCGCCCACCACTTCGAACACCTGACGACCATCCTCGTCTTCGAGCGGCTGCACCTCGCGCGCGTCGACGCGGCGCTTCCGGCTCACGAAGGCGTGGTACAGGATCGTGAAGAGCCAGGCGCGGATGTTCGTCCCCATCCGGTACTGCTCCCACCGCTCGATCGCGCGGAGCATCGTGTCGGAGACGAGGTCTTCGGCGTCCTCGCGCGCACGCGTGAGCTTGAGCGCGAAGGCGTAAAGCGCATCGAGGTGGCGGAGCGCCTCGGCGTCGAAGGACGCGCGCGGATGCGGCGGGGCAAATGAGGCGGCGGTCGCGGCGTGACCCTGGATCATCAGGAGATGACCTCCCCGCGCACGTGGCTGGCGACGAACCGCTTGAGATCGGACGCGACGCCATGCATCAAGCCGACGTCACGCTTCATCCGCGCCATCGTCGTGGCCCCCTCGAGCGTCGCGACGATGAACCGCGCGAGCCGTACCGGGTCCACCCCCTCCTCGAGCTGGTCCTCCGCCTGCCGCAGGAGCCCCGCGATCTCATCGATCCAGCCGCGGAAGACGCGCGCGATTCGCACGCGGAACCCCTCGTCCTGCTCCGCCATATCGCCGGCGAGCGCCCCGAACGGCGATCCACCGCGCATCCCACGCTCCACCTGCATCGCCACCACCGAGTCGATGAAGACGAGGAGGCGCTCGATCGGCTCGATCGACGGCTCGCGCAGGATGGCGAGACCACGCTCGCCGAGAAGGTCGAACTGCCGCGCGAGCACCTCGTGCCCGAGCGCGTCCTTCGACTTGAAGTAGTGGTAGAAGTGGCTCTTGCCGCTGAGCCCCGCCCGCGCGATCACGTCATCGACCGACGTCTGCACGAACCCCTTCTCGGCGATGAGTTCCGCCGCGGCGTCGATGATCTGGAGTCTGCGCTGGGTCACAGTCCTAATATTGGACCGGAGAGTCCTAATGTCAAGATTGAGCTATGAGAGCTCGTAAGTTGCTGAATGCTAAAGGCTTAAAGCTGAAAGTGACGACAGGGTGTATAGAAAAGTGACATCATTATTGGAGGTTCGGTCCAGTACCCGCCGTTCACTTTCAGCTTCCAGCTTCCAGCATTCAGCGCCTTCTCCTGCCCGGTCCACCGCGACCACCCCGACCACCGCGCTCCCCCCGCTCCCCCCGCTCCCTCCACCCCCCCCGCTCCCCCCTCGACTCCCCCTCGCTCCAAGGCGCCGCGAGCTTCTCCTGCAGCTCATCAAGCGAGCCGGCCCGCACCGCCCCACGCGCCCCACGCGACACGGTGAATCGCAGCGGCCGATCCAGCGTCGGGAGCTCCTCCGCCACCAGGCCGCGCGCGAGCTTCTCGTTCAACACGAGGCGCGCCACACCGATCGCACCCGCCGGCGTCTCCTCGACCTCGTAGTGGATCGGCACGGTGCGCTCACGGATTTCCGCCGCGCCCGGCAACGCCGCCCAGTGCGCGCGGACCTCGTCCGACACGAAGGCCGCGGCATCGATCCGCAACGGCGCCGCCCGGAACTGATGCAGGTCGTGCACCTCGCCGAGCGCGGCCTCGTACCACGCCGTCAGCTCGGCGAGCTGCAGCCGCGGCGTCGCGCCGCCGGAGCGGCGCCAGGTCTCCCGCACCGCCTCGATCGCCTCACGATTCCGCGGCACCGCCGGATGCCGCGCCTCCCCGCGCGCGAGCGCCTCCGCGAGGACGCGCCGGATCTGTGGTGCCAGCTCGGCCGTGAAGTCGGCGAGCGCCTCGCGCTCGTGCTCGAGCGTGAAGCCGAAGTAGGTGAGCCCCCGCTCCAACGCGAGCGGACGGTCGCGCTTGGATGGGTCGTAGGCCACGCGCGGGACCTCACGCGTCGCGTACCGACGCACGAGGTCCATCGGGAGCTGCGTCCCCTCGATCGCCGCACGCGGCACGCCGAACTTGTCCGCGAAGTAGCGCAGTGTGCCGGCCACCGCCCCCCAGCTCCCGCAGACACTCGTCTTCGAGACGCGCGCCTCATCCCCGGTGGCGGTCTCCTCGTCGATCACCAGCTGGAACGGCATGACCCGCGCCAGTAGCTCCACGAAGCGCCGCTCGATCGCCGGCGTCGTCCGCGGCATCGTCGTCGGCAGCGGCACGCCGACCGAGCGATGGATGCTCGCCATCGCGAGCGCGGCGTCCTCGATCGCCTTCACCAGCACCCCACGCCCCTCGGCCCAGCGCTGCACGCTCTCGTCGAAGAGGTGCCGCGGCAGCCCGTAGACCTCCCCCACGTACCCGCACCGCGCGAAGGCCTCGGCGTAGACGTTGTAGGTCGTGAGATGGTCGCTCCCCGCGACGACGAGCCCCGCGAGATCGCGGTCTTCGCGCGTCATCCGGTGCAGCGACTCGATGCTCGCCATCACCGACACGTAGGGCAGCAGGGCGTCGTCGCAGTGCACGAGGAGCTCCGCCCAGGGCCGATCGACCGGCATCGCCTCCACCTGCCGCCCGTACGGCGTGAGGCGATCTCCATCGATGATCCCGCGCCCGCGCAGGAAGGCCACCGCGTCGCGGTACGAGCGCGCGTCGAGCGGCACGGGGAGCTCGAGCGCATCGGCGCGGACGCCGAGCGCCGCGCAGGTGAGCGCCACGCGCTCGGAATCGCCCGCGAGCTGGAAGTCGGGGGCGGTCGGCTCGAGGCGGTCGAAGCGCAGGTCGCGGTCGGAGAGGAGGAAGACGCGCCCACCGGCCACGCGGCCGTGCACGCGCCCCGCCATCTGCAGGATCTCGTTCGCGCCGAGATGCAGCTTGGTCAGCACGTTCCGCCCGCGCTCGACGACGTTCGCGAAGCGCGTGTCGTCGATCACCACGGTATCGAGCCCCCGCACGTTGAGCGCGCTCTGTCCCGCCGCCGTCATCGCGAGGAGGAACGGCTTCTCCACCTCTCCCTCGAGGAAGGGGCGGATCGCGCGGATCGGCTCACCCCCGTGGTAGAACGCCACGTTAAGACGCGGGTAGCGTGCCCCGACGTCGGCCGCGACCGCCTCGACCGCCGCGCGCGTCGGGAGAAAGACGCCGACCCCGCGCCGCTCCTTGATCACCTGCTGCAGGAAGCGGTCATCGAGGAAGCGCGTCGGGGGCTTCCGCTCCACCACCACCCGCGCCGCCTTCGCCGGATCGAACGCGCTCGACTCGATCACCTCGGCCGCGTGCAGGTACCGCGCATAGAACGAGGGATCGACCGTCGCGCTGAGCCAGAGGAAGCGGCACCCCGTGCGCTTGCCGAGCGCGAGGCAGAGTTCGAGCTCAGCGCTCGTCTGGTGGATCTCGTCCACCACGAGCGTGTCGTGCGGGCGGATCGCCCCGTCCTGGAACCAGCGCCGCGCGATGCCGGTGGTGACGATGACGACGTTCCAGCTCGGCGTCTCCGGCGTCGCCTCGCGCTCGCGGTTCACGACGCCCACGCGCAGCGTGTCGGTCGCGAGGAGGACGTGGGCGAGGGGGCGGACGGCGAGGGTCTTCCCCGTCCCCGTGCCAGCGACGATGCCGAAGCCCGGGCGTGGCCGATCGGGGGACTCCGCCACGCGCTCGGCGAGCGCGGTCAGCTCGGCGCCGCGCGTCTTCCAGAGGAGGGTCTCGAGCTCGAGCCCGAAGGCGAGTTCGATGGTCTCGCAGGCCGCGCGCGTCGGCGCGATGACGATCAGGCGGCCCCGGGCATCACCCGACCGGACGAAGGCGTCGTGGTCCGGGGGGAGGTAGCGGTCCTGGACGGACCGCGGGGTGCCGGTGGGCGACGTTACGGGCGGCGCTCCGCGGGCGCCTTGCCGGCGGGCTTGGCCGCCGGCTTGGCCGGCGCACGCCGCGCGCGATCCGTCTCGTCGGTGACCCGCGCCGCGCCGCGCGTGGCCGGCGTCCGCTCGAATGCCTCGTCTTCCTCGCGGAGCGGCGGGCCGTAGAGCACCACCGCGCTCGCCGGCTTCAGCCGAAGCGCCGTGGCGCAGTCGGTCGGGGCGGGCTGCTGCGGCGCCGGCACCCCGTCCATCCAGACGCGGCACTTCCCGGCGGGCGGCAGGAGATGCACCGGCACCGCCGGTGCGGCGGCGCGAGCGCCGGCGGGCGCTGCCGGGGCGGAGACCGAGACCCCGCGGACCTGCGCGGCGAGGAGCGCTGGGGTGCCGAGGGTGAGAAGGAGGGCGAGCGGGCGGATGAGTCGCACGAGGGGACGGGTGAGGAGACTCCCTGTGATACCCGTCGGGGGTGCGAGGGTTCGCCGGACGACCACCGTCAGTCCCCGAAGCTGATGCCGCACGCCCGCGCGGTCTGCACCACGTCGTGCCGCGGGTCGACCCGCTTGGACTCCTTCAACACGTCGACGATCGGGACCGTCACGATGTTCGGCGTCTGCAGTGCCACCATATGCCCCCACTTCCCATCCGCCACCGCCTGCGTCGCCGCCGCGCCGAAGCGCGTCGCGAGGAACCGGTCGTAGCCGGTCGGCATCCCGCCGCGCTGCAGATGGCCGAGCACGAGCGCGCGGCACTCCTTCCCCGTGCGCTGCTGGATCGACTTGGCGAGCTGATGCGCGATCCCGCCGATGCGCGGCGCCTGGCCCGGCATCGACTCGCCGATCAGCGACGTCTCGCCGTTCTCGTCCATCGCCCCTTCGGCGACGACGACGATCGCGAACTTCCGGCCGCTCCGGTCGCGCTCCATGATCGTCTCGCAGACCTTGTCGAGCCGCCACGGGATCTCAGGGAGGAGGACCACGTCAGCGGAGCCAGCGACGCCGGAATGCAGCGCGATGAACCCCGCGTCGCGCCCCATCACCTCGAGCACCATCACGCGGTCGTGGCTCTCGGCCGTGGTCTGCAGCTTGTCGATCGCCTCGATCGCCGTCTGCACCGCGGTGTCGAAGCCGAAGGTGGTCACGGTGCAG
>JARIFA010000042.1 GCA_031127075.1 Gemmatimonadota bacterium
CGAGGCGTTCACCCCGCGGGCGGTTGCGGCGCAGCGCGAACCGGCCGCGGCGATGGTCCGCGCGGCGCTGGCGCGAGCGGGGGAGGTGGGACAGCTCGATGTCGTCCGCGACCTCGCGGAGCCGCTCTCGCTCCAGATCATCGGTGACCTCATCGGTGTGCCGGCGGCGGACCGGGCTCTGGTTCTCGGCTGGTCGCACGAGGTGGTCCGGATGTACGAGCCGTCGGCGACGGCGACGGAGCGGTCCCTGGCCGATGCGGCGGTGTCGGCGTTCACGGGATACGTGGGGGCGTTGATCGCGGAGCGGCGCCGGGCGCCGCGCGCCGATCTCCTCTCCGGCTTGCTCGACGCGATGCACGAGAGCGAGCGCCTCGACGATGCGCAGGTGACGTCGACCGTGATGCTCCTCTTGATGGCAGGGCACGAGGCGTCGGTGAACGCGGCGGCGAACGGGGTCGCGGCGTTCGCCGCACACCCCGGGGAATGGGCGCGGCTCCGAGAGGGCGTCGTCCCGGTGGCGGCCGCGGTCGAGGAGGTCCTCCGATGGGATCCGCCGTTGCAGCTCTTCCGTCGATGGGTCCTCGAGGACGGGGTCGTCGTCGCGGACACGGCGCTCCCACGCGGTTCGCGTGTCGGCTTGCTGATCGGGGCCGCGAACCGCGACCCGGCGCGATATGCGATGGCGGATCGATTCGATATCGGGCGTGGGGAGCCGTCGCATCTCGCGTTCGGTGGGGGCATCCATTTCTGCCTCGGCGCCCCCCTCGCGCGACTCGAGTTGCAGATCTTCTTCGAGGCGTTGGCCGGTGCGGTGCCATGCTTCGAGCGGCTGCCCGGCGCGCGCCGCCGCCCCGGATTCCAGTTCCGGGGGTATAGCGCGCTCCCGATCGCGGCGCACTAGACTACCGCCGATGAATTCCGCGTCGCTCGCGCCTGATGAATTCGCGCTCTATGACCTCCGGGTGGAAATCATCGCCACCGACCGGCCGATGGTCTGCAGTCACCGCGCCGGTGACGCCTTCGTCGTCGAGGGGGAGATGCTCCGGTTTCCGGCGGGGCAGGGGGTCTCGCTCTATGCGCTGGCGGCGCTCCTCCCCCTCCTGCCGGCGAAGCAGCGCGTGACCACCGCGGCGGATTGGATGACGACGGACGCCGAGGTGGCGTGCCCGGACCCGCACTGTGGCGCGCGGTTCCGCATCACGCGGACGGGCACCCGCGTGTTCCGGCACGGCGACGTCACCGTCGTCCCGATGCCGGCACCGTCCGGCGGGTCCGTCGCCACGTGACCGTTCCGCGCGTCGTGCTCGCGCCCCGCTACGAGATCTCGCGCATCGTGAAGGGGGGATGGCAGCTCGCCGGTGGCCACGGAACCGTCGATCGGGCGCGCGCCATCGAGGATATGGCGGCCTTCGCAGACGCGGGGGTGACGAGCTTCGATTGCGCGGACATCTACACCGGGGTCGAGTCGCTGATCGGCGAGTTCCTCACCACGAGGCATCCGGGCGCGGTGCAGGTCCACACGAAATGCGTGCCCGACCTCGACCGGCTGGCCACGCTGGAGTTCCGCGACCTCGAGCGGAGCGTCGCCCGGTCACGCGATCGACTGCGCGTCGACGCGCTGGATCTCGTGCAGTTCCACTGGTGGGATTACGCGCAGGGCGATTGGATGGCGGCGCTCGATCACCTCGCGGCGCTGCGGACGCGGGGGTGGGTGCGCCACCTCGGCATCACCAACTTCGACACGCCGTCGCTCGTTCGGATGCTCGACGCGGGCCACGAGGTCGTCTCGCATCAGGTGCAGTACTCGATGCTCGATCGTCGGCCGGCGACGGAGATGGCGCCGGTGGCGCAGGCGCGTGGTGTCGGGCTGCTCTGCTACGGCGCGTTGGCCGGCGGGTTCCTCGGGGAGCGTTGGCTCGGCCAGCCGGAGCCGTCTGAACCGCTCGAGAATCGGTCGCTGGTGAAATACCGGCTCATCATCGAGGAGGCCGGCGGCTGGGCGCGCTTCCAGGCGCTCCTCGCCCTGCTCCACGGCATCGCCCGTTCGCATGGTGTCGGAATCGGGGCCGTCGCGGTGGCCTGGGTCCTCGCGCAGCCCGGGGTATCGGCGGTCATCGCTGGCGCGCGGGATCGCTCGCACCTGACGGACACGATCGCGGGGGCGACGCTGCGACTCTCAGGCGAAGCCCGTGGGGCGATCGACGCGTTCCTGGCGGAGACGCCGGTGCCTCCAGGCGATGTGTACGCGCTGGAGCGCGACCGGGAAGGGCGCCACGGCCGGATCATGCGCTATGGCCTGAACGCGACCAGCTGACCTGTCCCGCCCGGCCGAGCGACGGCTACATTGAGAGGCGGTCACGCCCGGATGGCGGAACCGGCAGACGCAGGGGACTCAAAATCCCCCGAGGGCAACCTCATGTGGGTTCGATTCCCACTCCGGGCATCTCGCGTTGTTCCTCACCGCCGCGCGCGGATGAGATAGAACGCCTCCTGACGCGGACGGAAGAATCGGTACCCCTCCGCCGTCAGATACGCGCAGTCCTCCATCATCACGAAGACCTTTTGGCCGTCCCACTCGGGGACCGGCGTCGCGGTGTTGAGTTCGATGGACATATAGGAGCCCTCACGGAGTCGCTGGGCGAGACCGAGGGTGTCGCTGCGCAGCGCGGCCCGGAAGTCGATGGAGGCACCGAGACCGTGGCCCTGGTTCCCGAGGGGATGGGAATACACCATCGCCTCGATCCCCTTCGTCCGCATCTCCGCCATCGTCTGGGTGAAGACGTCGCCGCCGGTCCGCCCCGGCCGGGCGGCTCGAAGCATCAGCGCATCCTGCAGCGTGTTGGTGTTCGCGAGGGCGGCCTTTAAGCCGGCCGGCGCATCGGTTTCGCCCGGCTTCAGCACGTACGCCATCTTCTGCCAGTCGGTGTCGAAGCCCATATACGTCAATCCGAAATCGACGTGGACGAGGTCCCCCGGTCGGATGACGAGCGATTCGGGCGCGACGGCGAGGAAGCCGCGGGACGACGCATTCGCCCCGCCGGCGCGCTGCACGCGGAGGTCGGGCTGGAACCAGGTGCGCACCCCCGCCGCCCAGAGCATGTCGTAGAGGGCGCGCCGGACGTCGCCGACCGTCGTCCGGTCGGGCGTGATGACTTCGCTGGAGAGGGCGCGCCGGACGATCTCCTCGGTGACGGTGACCGCTGTGCGATAGTGCTCGAGCTCGGCCGGAAGGCGGGTGTCGAGGTACTCGGTGGCGAGCGGCGCGTCGCTGACGAAGCGGGCGACGGCCTCCGGGCCCATCGCGTCGGCGATCAGGCGATGCGCGTCGAACCCGAGTGCACGCGTTTGGCCGCGACCCCCCCCGATGCCGAGCGCGATGCGCCGCGGCTGGTACTGCTCCCAGAGGCGGCGCAGCGTCGCGGCCGGGGGCAGCGGTTCCGCACTGGGCGCTTCGAAGAAGCGTGCGACGTTCTCCTCGGTGTAGCCGGTGACGGCGAACTTCTTCAATCCCAGCGCGCCGGCGTCGACGAAGACGAAGAGGTCCCGGTTGCCCGTGTAGGGTCGTGGCGGGGCGAGCTGCTCGACGAGTGGGTTGTCGTGGAATTCCTCGTTGACGACGATCCACATCGCCACATCGTGCGCGCGCATCATCGGGAGCAGTCGGTCGTGACGCGCGGCGAGCCACGTCTCACGGACGCGGAGTTGCTCGGACCACGGCAACAGGGTTGATGCGGATCGGATGTGGTACCCCTGGGCGGAGGCGAGCGAGGCGCTGACCACCACGAGAGTCGCTGCTGCGTGAACCCGCCGAGCGAGAAGGAGGCGAAGAGTCATTGGACGATACGAGCGAGAGGGGGAGGGGTCACGGTGCGCTTCAACAGCGCGGGCGTCAGCGATCCGTCGGACGCACCGGGTCGAAGATCAGGTCCGCGGCAAGCCAGACGGTGCGGGTGAACGGATAGCAGAGAAGGGGCGCCGCGAGCATCGCGAGGACGGCGACGACCTGCACCCGATTCCACGGAACCGCCGGCCAGACCGCGATGAGCCAGAGGCCGAACCCGCCGGCGAACAGCAACTCGGCGAGGATCAGGTTGACGAGGTACGCGCCGACGAAGTGGTCCGGCGTGCCGCGATCGAGCTTGAGCGCGCACCCCGGACAACGCGCCCGCATCTGCAGCCAATTGGTGAAGAGGCCCCTGGCTTCGCACTCCGGACAGCGCAGCCGGAACGCGGCTAGGAGCCGGCGCCCGGCGGCGGGCGAGGCGATCGGGGCGCGGTTCGACGTGGGCATGGGCGGGAACGTACATTCCGACATGCCCGGACGTCACCATCTCTTCGTACCCGGTCCGACGAATGTCCCCGACCGGATCCTGCGCGCGATGCATCGCGCCCAGGAGGATCACCGCTCGAACACCTTCCCCGCGCTGACGCGGGGGCTGCTCGAGGATCTTCGCCCCGTCTTCGGCAGCACCGCCGGGCGCCCCTTCATCTTCGCGAGCACCGGCACGGGGATGTGGGAGGCGGCGCTCACGAACGTGCTCAATCCCGGCGACCGCGTCCTCGCGGCCCGATTCGGCCAGTTCTCCCACCTGTTCATCGACACGGCGGAACGCCTTGGTTTCGTGGTCGACGTCATCGATCTCCCGTGGGGCGAGGCGCTCGATCCGGCCCTCGTCGCCGAACGACTGGCCGCCGACCCGTCGCACGACATCAAGGCGGTCTTGGTCGTGCACAACGAGACCGCGACCGGCGTCACGAATGACCTCGCCGCGATCCGCGAGGCGATCGACGGGTGCGGGCATCCGGCCTTCCTGCTCGTCGATGGCGTCAGCTCCATCGGATCGCTCGACTTCCAGTTCGACACCTGGGGCGTGGACGTCGCGATCTGCGGGTCGCAGAAGGGGTTCATGATGCCCGCGGGGCTCGGGATGCTCTGTGTTTCGCCGCGGGCGATGGCGGCGGTGGAGCACGGGCGCTTCCCGCGCGCCTACTTTGACCTCCGGCCGCAGGTGCTGCACAACGATCAGGGCTATTTCCCCTACACGCCGGCGCTGGCGCACCTCTACGGACTGCGTGAGGCGCTCGACATGATTGCCGCAGACGGAATGCCGGCGATCGCGGCTCGGCACGCGCGTCTCGCGGAAGGCGTTCGGCGCGCGGTGGCGGCGTGGGACCTGCGCTTCTGCGCGCGAGACCCCGAGCGTCGGTCGAACACCGTCACCGCGATCCTGGTCCCCGACGAGATCGACGCCCGTCAGGTCATCGACATCGCGGCCCGCCGGTGGGATCTTGCGCTCGGGTCAGGGCTCGCGCGTCTGAACGGCAAGGTGTTCCGCATCGGCCATCTCGGGGATCTGAACCCGTTGATGCTCCTCTCCGCGATCGGCGGGGCCGAGCTCGCGCTCCGGGAGGCCGGCGTCGATGTGCCGCTCGGGTCAGGGGTCGCGGCCGCGCAGCGCTGGTACGCCGAGTCGACGTGACGGGTCGGCCGCGCGTCGTCGTCACGCGCCGGCTGCCCGAGGCGGTGGAGGCGGCGCTCGCCGAGCGGTTCGACGTCGAGCGCAACCTCGAGGACCGGCCGCTCACCACCGAGGCGCTGCGCGCTGCGCTCGCGACGGCTGACGCCCTCCTGCCGACCGTCACCGATCGGCTGTCCGCCGAGGTGTTCGCCGCGGCGACGGGACGGTGCCGGGTGATCGCGAACTTCGGGGTCGGGGTGAACCACATTGACCTCGCGGCCGCCGCGCGCGCCGGGTGCCTCGTGACCAACACCCCTGACGTCCTCACCGACGACACCGCGGACCTCGCGATCCTGTTGATGCTCGCGGTCCTCCGCGGGGCCGGCGCTGGCGAGCGTCGTGTGCGATCAGGAGGCTGGGACGGCTGGGGGCCGACGAGTGATCTCGGTCGTCGCCTTACCGGGAAGACGCTCGGCGTCGTCGGGTTCGGCCGGATCGGTCAGGCCGTCGCCCGGCGTGCCCGAGCTGGATTCGGGATGACGGTGCTCGCGTGGAGCCGGCGTCGTCCAGCCGCGGCGGCGCTTGAGGGGGTCACCTGGGTCGAGTCGCTCGAGGCGCTCCTCCCGCAGGTCGACGTCCTGAGTCTCCACACGCCCGGGGGCGCCGAGACGCAGCATCTGCTCGACGCGGCGCGACTCGCCCGACTGCAACGGCACGCCGTGCTGGTGAACACCGCGCGCGGCGACGTCGTCGACGAGGCGGCGCTCGTGGCGGCGCTCGAGGCTGGTCGGCTCGCCGGGGCGGGGCTCGACGTCTACGAACGCGAGCCCGCCGTACACCCCGGCCTCCTCGGCCGGGACGACGTCGTGCTGCTGCCGCACCTCGGGAGTGCGACGGTGGAGTCCCGGTCTGCGATGGGCATGCGTGCCCTCGAGAACCTCGTCGCCGTCTTCGACGGGCGTACGCCACCCGACCGGGTGGGCTGACGCGCTTGCTCCGTGCGGAGGGCGGTCTAGCTTTCACCCATCACCCCCCACCGTACGAGCGATGACCACTTACAAGTACGCCGTCGTGCCCGCCAAGGGCGAGCGCATCGAAGCCTCCGGCGGCGAGTTCCGCATCCCGGACCAGCCGATCATCCCGTTCATCGAGGGCGATGGCACCGGTCCTGACATCTGGCGGGCGAGCGTGCGGGTCTTCGACGCCGCGGTCGAGCGCGCGTACGGCGGAGCGAAGAAGGTTCACTGGATGGAGGTCCTCGCCGGTGAGAAGGCGCATGCGGCCACCGGGGAGTGGATGCCCCAGGAGACGCTCGAGGCGGTGCGCGAGTTCAAGGTTGCCATCAAGGGCCCGCTCACCACGCCCGTCGGCGGGGGGATCCGCTCGCTGAACGTGGCGTTGCGTCAGGAACTCGACCTCTACGCCTGCATCCGCCCGGTCCGGTATTTCGAGGGCGTCGGCGCACCGGTGAAGCACCCCGGCAAGGTCGACATGGTGATCTTCCGCGAGAACATCGAGGATGTGTACTCGGGCATCGAGTTCCGTGCGGGGACACCGGAGGCGGAGAAGCTCCGCCGCTTCATCGAGACAGAGTTCGGCAAGAAGATCCGGCCGGAATCCGCGATCGGCATCAAGCCGATGTCGGCGTTCGGCTCCAAGCGTCTCATCGAGATGGCGATTCGCTACGCCCTCAAGCAGGGGCGTGCGTCGGTGACGATGATGCACAAGGGCAACATCATGAAATTCACCGAGGGTGGCTTCCGCGATTGGGGGTACGAACTGGCGAAGGAGAAGTTCGCCGGTTCGGTGATCGCCGAGGGTGACCTGCAGGGCGCGGCGCCCGCGGGGAGCGTGGTGCTGAAGGACCGCATCGCCGACTCGATGTTCCAGCAGATCCTCCTGCGCCCCGACGAGTACTCGGTGGTCGCGTGCCCGAACCTCAACGGGGACTACATCTCCGACGCGCTCGCCGCCGAGGTGGGCGGGCTCGGGATCGCGCCGGGCGGCAACGTCGGGGACGAGGCGGCTGTCTTCGAGGCCACGCACGGGACCGCGCCAAAGTACGCCGGACTCGACAAGATCAATCCGGGGTCGGTCATCCTCTCGGGGGTGATGATGCTCGAGCATATGGGGTGGGACGCGGCTGCGAAGCTGATCATCACCGGTCTCGAGCGGGCGATCGCCGCGAAGACGGTCACCTATGACCTCGCGCGGCAGATGCCCGGTGCGACGGAGGTGTCCACCTCCGGCTTCGCGGATGCGATCATCAAGGGGATGGCGTGACCGCGATCGCCTATGCGCTGCGCGCGGGCGATCCGGCTCGGGTCGCCACGCCCCTCCTCGCGGTGCTGCTGCCCGCGGAGCCCAGCGTGCCGCGGGCGCTGGCCGCACTCGATCGCGCGTACGGCGGCCTGCTGACGCGGGCGATCCGGCAGCGTGACTTCCGTGGCGGTCGGGACGAGTCCCTGTTGCTCCTCCGGCCTGGAACCGCGGGCGGTCCGGAGCGTGTGTTGCTCGTGGGGATGGGCGGCGCCGAGGGGGTGACCGGGACGCATCGGGCGGCCGCGATCGCTGGGCGTCGCGCGAACGGGATGGGCGTCGGTGCGATGGCGATCTGGGCGCAGCACCTCGATGGGGCGGCCCTCGAGGGCGCCGTCGCCGGGAGTGCACTCGGTGCGTGGGTCTTCCGCGATCTCCAAGCCGCGCCTCCCGCGGCGCAGCGTCGCAAGCCGCTCGCGCGCGTCACCTGCCTGGTGGCGAAGGCCACCGCTGGCGCGAAGGCCGCGCTCGCGGCGGGGGAGGCCGTGGCGGAGGGGCAGCGGCTCGCGAGGCAGCTGGGGATGCTCCCGGGCAACCTCTGCACGCCGGATCACCTCGCGCGCACTGCTCGTGATATGGCGAAGCGTCACCGGCTCAAGGTCACGGTGATGGGCCGGCGCGAGATGACGCGACTCAAGATGGGGTCGTTCCTCGCCGTCGCCCAAGGGACGCGGCAGGATCCGAAGCTCATCGTCCTGGAGTATCGCGGCGGGCGGCGCGGTGACGCGCCGGTCGCGCTCGTCGGCAAGGGCCTCTGCTTCGACACCGGCGGTGTCTCGATCAAGCCGGCGCTCGGCATGGAGACGATGAAGTTCGACATGTCCGGTGCGGGGGCCGTCCTTGGTGCGATGGAGGCGATCGCGCGGATGCGGCTCAAGGTCAACGTCGTCGGACTCGTCGGCTCGACGACGAACGTCGTCGACGGGGACGCCGTGAAGCCGGGCGATGTCGTCCGGGCGGCCAACGGCAAGACAATCGAGATCCAGAACACCGATGCGGAGGGGCGGCTCGTCCTCGCCGACGTGTTGCACTACGCCAAGCGGTTCGCCCCGCAGGCGGTCGTCGACGCCGCGACGCTGACCGGGGCCTGCGTCATCGCCCTCGGGCATGTCACGACCGGCGTGATGGGGAACGACGAGGGCGTCCTCGACGAGGTGCTCGCGGCCACAAAGCGCGCCGGGGAGCCCGGGTGGCCGCTGCCCATGTTCGACGAGTACAAGGAGCTCCTCAAGTCCGACTGCGCGGACCTCCGAAACATCGGAGGCCGCTCGGCAGGGACGATCACCGCCGGCCTCTTTCTGGCGGAGTTCGCCGAGGGGATGCCCTGGGTGCATCTCGATGTGGCCGGCACGGCCTACAGTGAGAGCGACCTCGGGATCATGCCGAAGGGGTCGACCGGTACCCCGGTGCGGACCTTCGTCGAGTTCGTCCGCGGGAGAGCGCGCTGACGAAGCGGATGGCGGTCGCGGCGGCGGCCTGCGTCCTCGCGCTGGTCGCCACGGGCGCATCCGGTCAAGCCGCTGGGGTGGTTCCCGGCCCGAATCGCCCCGCTCCGGCAGATGCCGGTCGTCCGGGCGCCGACACGCTCTCGGCGGCGGATTCGATCGCGCGTGACACGGTGCGCGCGCCACTCGCCGTCGCGCACCGTCCCCTCGCGCCGGAGCGCCGCGGCGCGCGGTACGTCTGGGATCGGCAGGCCATCTTCGCGAACGGCGCCGTCACCCTCACCGATCTCCTCGCCGACGTCCCGGGCGTTACGGTCGCGAACGCGGGGTTCATCCAGGCCCCGACCGCGACCAGCTGGTATGGCGACGTCGGCCGGGTGCGCGTTTATCTCGACGGCGTCGAGCTCGACGATCTGGATCCCAGGTCCAGCGGCGTCGCCGATCTCGCAACGATCCCGATCTGGTACCTCGAGGAAGTGGCCGTCGAGCGCGGGGCGGGCGAATTGCGCGTGCACCTGCGCTCCTGGCGCGTGCGCTATACCGTCCCCACCACGCGCACCGATATCCTCACCGGCTCCGAGAACACGAATCTCTATCGCGGCTTCTACGGCAAACGGCTGCGCAACGGTGGCGCGCTGCAGTTCGGGGCGCAGCAGTCCTCGACGACCAGCCTGCGCACCGGCGGTGATGGTGATGCGCTCAGCCCGTTCGGGCGCGTCGGCTGGGCCCAGGGCCGCCTGAGTATCGATGCGATGGCCGCGAAGTTCGGCCGCACGCGCTCCCCTCTGACGCGTGATGTGCTCGCCGGCTCCCCGGTGCAGAACGCGATTCCGCGATTCGAGGGTGATGACGCGTACGCGCATCTGCGGGCGGCGTGGGGGAGTCCGGACACGGTCGGGCTCTGGATGCAGGCCATCGCGAGCGCCCAGCGGCATCGGGAGACGGGGGACTCCACCCCCGGCGCCGATACGGCGATCTCCCAGTCGCAGTTCGTCCTGTCCGCGGGTGGGAATCGGTGGGGCATCGACCTCGCCGGGACCGCGCGGCTGCGGGTGCGCGAGACCGACTCGCGCCTCGCGACGGCGGTCCGCGCGTCATGGACAGGCCGCTGGGCAGCCGTGTCCGCCTTCGCCGAGACGGCGGGCCCGGACTCGACGGACCGCGTGGATGTCGTTGGGACCGTCTCCCCGATGCGTTGGGTGCAGCTGCAGGCGGCGTACGGCCTTCGAAGGCCGACGGAGGACTCGATCGCCGGTCCGTCCGTTTCCATGGGCCGGGCCGCGGTGATTGTCGCGGCGAGGGGGCGTTGGCTCTCGGCCGGCCTCGTGCATCGGACGGCGGACGCGACGCGCGCGCTCTCCCTGTTCGATCCGCGATTCGCGGCCGCGGAGCTCGAACCGGCCACCGGGCTCGAGGTGAGTCTGGGCGGCCCCCTGTGGGGCCCCTTCACGGTCTCGTGGCGCGGGCTTCGCTGGCAGGCGCCCGGCGTGTACCGGCCACAGGTGGAGTCGCGCGGCGAGATCCGCGTGGCGTCCGATTTCAAGCGGCAGATCAAGCGCGGCACCTTCGGGCTGTCGGCCGCGGCGATCCACGAGTATCGCGGGGGGATGGTCGTCCCCTTGATCGGCGGGGGGACCCAGGAGACGCTCGGCGCCTCGGTCGTCGGCACCGTCCTGGATATGCGGCTCGGCTCCGCGCACATCTTCTGGCACAATCGCAACGCACTGGGGAAGGTCTACGAGACCGTCCCTGGGTTCCTGATGCCGAGGCTGGTGCAGCTCTATGGCGTCCGCTGGGACTTCTGGAACTGACGCCTCGCTGAGTTGCCCAAGTCGTGGGCCCATAGTAACTTAAGCGGCTAACATGATTCGGAGCATGACGGGGTTTGGCACGGCCGAAGGGCCGATCGGGGGCTCGCGCGTCAGCGTGGAGCTCCGCTCGGTGAACCATCGTTTCTTCAACCCGTCGATCAAGCTGCCGACGCCGTTCCTCGCCTGGGAGGGCGAGGTTCGAGAGCTGCTCCGCCAGCGGATCGCGCGTGGGCACGTCACGGTGTTCGTCCGGATCGACCAGTCGACCGCCGCCGGGGCCGTGGCCATCGACGAAGCCCGCTTCGCCTGGTACGCCACCGAGTTGCGTCGGCTGCAGCAGGCGCATGGCGTGGAGGGGAGCGTCGACGTCGGCACCATCCTGCGTCTGCCGGAGGTCGTCCGCGTCACGCGCGAAGAGGAAGTCGTTGGTGAGGGCACCGCCGCCGAGCTGCTCGCCGTGGTGGAGGGGGCCGTCGCGGCGATGCAGACGATGCGGGCGAACGAGGGGGCGCGGCTGGCGGCCGTCGTCGGCGAGCGGTTGGCGCTGATCGAGGCCGCGGTCGCCCGGATCGCGGCGCGGGCGCCGGAGCGGCTCGCCGGCCAGCGGCAGCGGCTGCAGGAGCGGGTCGCGGAGCTCACGGGCGGGGTCGGCATCGACCCGCAGCGGCTGGCCCACGAGGTCGTCCTGCTGGCGGACAAGCTCGACGTCGGGGAGGAGCTCGACCGCTTCGCGGCGCACATCGCCGCCTTCCGCGAGACGCTCCAGGGCGGGGCCACCGAGCCGGTCGGGAAGCGTCTCGGCTTCCTCCTGCAGGAGCTCCTCCGCGAGGCGAACACCACCGGCAGCAAGGCGAACGACGCCACGATGCTCGGCGAGGTGGTCGCGATCAAGGAGGAGCTGGAGCGGATCCGCGAACAGGTGGAGAATCTCGAATGAGCGGGCACCCGTTCCTGCTGGTTCTCTCGGCCCCGTCCGGGGGCGGGAAGACGACCATCGCGCGCGAGCTCCTGCGCACCCGGGCCGACCTGGGGTACTCCGTCTCCTGCACGACCCGGGCCCCAAGGGTCGGCGAACAGGACGGCGTTGATTATCATTTCCTATCATCCGAGGCCTTCGCCGCCAGGGTGGCGGACGGGGCGTTCGCCGAGTGGGCGGAGGTCCACGGGCGGCGGTACGGGACGCTCCGCTCCGAGGTGGAGCGGGTGTTGGGTTCGGGGAGGCACGTGCTCCTCGACATCGACGTGCAGGGGGCGCGGCAGGTCGTCATGGCGTTTCCCCATGCCGTGACGGTGTTCATCGTCCCCCCGAGCGTCGACGTGCTGGTCTCGCGGCTGCAGGGCCGGCAGTCGGAATCGCCGGAGGCGTTTCAGGTGCGGCTGCGGAACGCGAGGCACGAACTGCGGGACGCCGAGCGGTACCAGTATCTGGTCGAGAACGATGACCTCGAACACGCGGTGCGCCGCGTCGGGGAGATCATCGAGAGTGAACAACTCCGGCGGGAGCGGTTGCCCGCGCTGGGGCAGAAGGTCGAGGTTGTGATCGCGCGCCTAGTCGATGGGCTGGAGCGTGCGGTACCGGTCGCCACGTAGTCGGTCGTCACCCGTTTTCACCCGAGGTTCCGATGCAGGTCTTCACCCCCGCGGACGTCACTCGTCACGCCACCAACAAGTACCTCTCCGTCCTGGTGGCGGCGAAGTATGCGCGTGTCCTGAACGAGTTCCCCCGCCACGGCTCCAAGCCGGGCGAGAAGAAGCTCACCACGCGCGCGCTCGAGGACCTCTCCGGGGGCGACATCGAGTACCGCGTCGTCCCGCGTCGTCGCGCGCCGGGCGAGTAACCGCGCAGACTCGGCACGCCCCGGATGCGACCGTTCGAGGGTCGGCGCATCCTCCTCGGCGTGACCGGGGGGATCGCGAGCTATAAGTCCGCGTGGCTCGCGCGGCGTCTCACGCAGGCCGGTGCCGTCGTGGACGTCGTGATGACCCGCTCCGCGCGTGAGTTCATCGGGGCGGTGACTTTCGAGGCGCTGACGGGCCGGCCCGTCCACCACGCCCTGATCGGCGAGGGCCACGCCCTTGATCACATCCGGCTCGCGAAGGCCGCTGAACTGGTCATCGTCGCGCCGGCCACGGCGGAGTTCCTCGCCCGCGCCGCGCACGGGCACGCGGACGACCTCCTCCTCGCCTGTCTGCTCGCCACGACCGCGCCCGTCCTCGTCGCCCCGGCGATGAACGATGCGATGTGGTCGAATGCGCAGGTACGGGCGAACGCGGCCCACCTCCGCGCCGCCGGACATATCGTCCTCGAGCCGGGCACCGGCCCCCTCGCATCTCCAGACGAAGGCGCCGGCCCGGGCCGGATGCCTGAGCCCGACGAGATCCTCGTGCACGCGGCCCGGGTGCTGGAGCCCGTCCAAGACCTGCGGGGTCGCCGCGTGGTCGTCACCGCTGGACCCACCCGTGAACCGCTCGATCCGGTACGGTTCCTGACGAATGAGTCGACGGGAAAGATGGGCATCGCGCTCGCAGAGACGGCGTGGCGGCGCGGCGCCGAGGTGATGCTGATCCACGGTCCGCTGCAGGTGGCGCCGCCACTCGGAGGGATCTGCACGCGTGCCGTGACGACGACGGCCGAGATGGCGGACGCGGTGCGGTCGGAATTGGAGGGGGCTGACGTCCTCGTGATGGCCGCCGCTCCCGCGGACTTCCGCCCGGCGACCGTCGCGGGCGCGAAGATCAAGAAGGTCGCGGGCGCGACGCCGGTGCCGCTGGCGCTCGAGCCGACCGTCGACATCCTCGCCGTCACCCGCGCGGCACGTCCCGCGGGACTGATCGCCATCGGCTTCGCACTCGAAACCGATGACCTCGAGCCGAACGCGGCGCGGAAGCTCGCCGCGAAGGGACTCGATTTAATTGTGGCGAACAGCGCCCGCGAGGCCGGGGCGGGGTTCGGATATGACACGAATCGCGTGACGATCCTCGCCGCGGATGGCACCCGTGAGGCGCTCCCCCTGCTGTCCAAGACGGAGACGGCGGACGCCATCTGGGACCGCGTGGCCTCCCGTCGATGAGTGACGCCCACGAGCGACTCCTCGCGTACCTCCGCCAGCGCCGGGAATTGGGGGAGTCCGAGTTCGTTCTGGACGGTGTGAGCGTCGAGGAGGCGTATCGCGTGCTCGCGCGGCGGGCGACGCCACCCAGCGCCCCGCCTCCGTCCGGCGCGCGCCCTGCGGCGCCCGGCGTGTCCGAGGCGCGTCCGATTCCGGCGCCCCCCGACTCGGCGTCCCGGCGCGCGGCGGCCGAGGCGGCCAAGGACGGGGATTGGCGCGAGGCGCTGAGGGCCATCGACGCCGCACCCGCCTCAAGAGCCAAGGTGCCGCCGGAGCGTCCGGCTGTGCGGCCCGAAGGGACGGCCGTCGAGCCCGCTCCGGCGACCGAGGGGTCGGTCCCGCCGGTGCTCGCCTCCCGCTCCACGGCCCCGGTCCCGCCGCAGGATGTGGCGTACCGGCTCGAGGTCGGGTCCGATGCCGCCGGGAGTGGGCGCGCGGATCTCGAGAGCCTGGATGCCGTCGCCGCGGCCATCGCCCGGTGCGGGGCCTGCTCACTCGCGGCCACCGCGCGGAACCACGTCCCGGGCGAGGGGAACCCCCTCGCCCGGTTCGTCGTGGTCGGTGAGGCCCCTGGGGAGACCGAGGATGAGCTCGGCCGCCCGTTCGTCGGGAAGTCGGGCGAGCTGCTGACCAAGATCCTGGATGCCATCGGCTTCAGGCGCGAAGACGTCTTCATCTGCAACGTCCTGAAACATCGTCCGCCGGGGAACCGGAATCCGACCCCCGCGGAGATCGTGGCGTGCCGGCCGTTCCTCCTCCGACAGCTCGAACTGCTTCAGCCGAAGGTCATCCTCGCGCTCGGGACGTTTGCCGCGCAGACGCTCTTGGAGACAGATTCCCCTATCGGGAAGCTGCGCGGTCTGGAGCACCGCTATCACGGGATCCCGCTCGTCGCCACGTACCACCCCGCCGCGCTCCTGCGGAACCCCAATTGGAAACGCCCGGCCTGGGAAGATGTCCAGCTCGCCCGTCGAATATTCGATCGCCCCTAAGTCGACCAACGTCGACCCGTTCCGTGACCGCCGGCCACCCTGGTCGGAGGACGCGGAGCGCGCCGTCATCGCGGCGATGCTCCTGTCGTCGGACGCGATCGTCACCGCAGCCGAATTCGTCACCGAGGACATGTTCTACCGCGAGGGGCACCGCCGGCTCTTCCGGGCGATGCTCACGGTGCACGGGGGCGGTGCCGTCGTCGACCCGCTCACGCTCGCGAACGAGCTCGAGCAGCGGGGTGACCTCACGGCCGCCGGCGGGAAGGAGTACATCGGCGGACTGCTCGATGAGGTGCCCACCGCCGCCAACGTCGAACACCACTGCCGCATCGTCCGCGAGAAGGCGCTCCGGCGCCGCCTGATCGAGACGGCGACGGCGCTCGTCCGCGAGGGCCATGAGAGCCCGGCCGACGCGGCGGAGCTCCTCGATCTCGCCGAGCACCGCATCCTCGAGCTGAACGACAGTCGCGGATCCGAAGGCTTCGTCCGCATCAAGTCGCTGCTCTGGTCGGCGATGGAGCGGATCGAACAGCTGCGCACGGCCGGCGGCTCGCTCACCGGCGTCCCCTCGGGATTTAAGGATCTCGACCAGATGACGCTCGGCTTCCAGCCGTCGGATCTGGTGATTGTCGCGGCGCGTCCGTCGATGGGGAAGACGGCCTTCGTGCTCAACATCGCCCAGTACGCCGCGATCGAGGGCGGGGTCCCGACCGCGATCTTCTCCCTCGAGATGAGCACGGAGTCGTTGCTGCTCCGTATGCTCGCGTCCGAGGGCTACGTTGATGCGCAGCGGCTCCGGTCCGGCGCGCTGACGGCACAGGACGCGTCGAATCTCGCGAAGGCCGCCGCGCTGCTCGGGCAGGCGCCGGTCTGGATCGACGACACTCCGGGCCTCAGTGTGCTCGAACTCCGGTCGCGGGCACGCCGCCTCAAGAGCCAGGCCGATATCGGCCTGATCATCGTCGACTATTTGCAGCTCGTCTCCGGGCCGGCCAACTCCGAGAGCCGCCAGCAGGAAGTGTCGATGATCTCCCGCTCGCTTAAGGCGCTCGCGAAAGAGCTCAAGGTGCCGGTGCTCGCGCTCTCCCAGCTCTCGCGAGCCTCCGAGCAGCGCGGCGGCGAGAACCGGAAGCCGCAGCTCTCCGACCTGCGTGACTCCGGCGCGATCGAGCAGGACGCCGACGTCGTGCTCTTCATTTACCGGCCGGAGATGAACGAGCGCCCGTACGACGAGGCGGGGAATCCGCGCATGGTGCCCGGCATGACCGACGTCCCGCTCGACGGGTACGCCGAGGTCATCGTCGGGAAGCAGCGGAACGGCCCGACGGGTTACGTGAAGCTCCACTTCCGCAAGCAGCACACGCGCTTCGAGAACTGGACCAGCCGCCAGCCGAACGGGTGAAGACGAAGTCCGTCTACCGGTGCACCGAGTGCGGTGCCGACTCGCTGCGCTGGGCCGGGCGCTGCGAGGGATGCGGCGAGTGGAACACGCTGGTCGAGGAAGCCGCGGCGGCGAAGCCCGTGGCCGGCAAAGGGGCTGGTGCGGCTCGGCGGCGCGCGGGGACCTCGGCGCTCGGTGAGGGCGGTTCCGTCCGGGAGACGCCGCGGCTGCGCGACGTCCGCGGCGAGGAGTCTCATCGGCTCCGCACCGGCCTGGGCGAATTCGACTTCGTCCTCGGGGGCGGCGTCGTGCCCGGGGCGATGGTCCTCATCGGTGGCGAACCGGGCATCGGGAAGAGCACCATCCTGCTCCAGGTGGCGGCGCTGCTCGAAGGCGCCGGGCATCGCACGCTCTACGTGAGCGGAGAGGAATCGCCGCTGCAGGTGAAGCTGCGCGCCGACCGCTTGCAGGGAGACGCGGGGAGCGTGCCGCTGCTCGGGGAGACGAACCTCGAGACGATCCTCGCCACCGCCGCGGAGGCGGCGCCCGCCGTCCTCGTGGTCGACTCGATCCAGACCGTCTTCACCGGGGACCTCGAAGGGGCGCCGGGGAACGTCGGCCAGGTGCGCGAGTGCGCCGCGCGGCTGATGCGGTTCGCGAAGGAATCCGGGACGGCGGTGCTCGTGGTCGGGCACGTCACCAAGGGGGGCGGCATCGCGGGGCCGAAGACCCTCGAGCACATCGTCGACACCGTGCTCTACTTCGAGGGCGAGGGCACCGGCGACCATCGGGTGCTCCGCGCCACCAAGAATCGTTTCGGGTCGGTCGACGAGCTCGGCGTCTTCCGGATGACGCCGCAGGGGCTCGTCGCCGTCGACGACCCGAGCGCGCTCTTCCTCGGGGATCGGGACGGCGTGCGGGCGAGCGGCAGCGCGGTCACCTGTCTCATCGAAGGCACGCGGCCGATGCTCCTCGAGGTGCAGGGGCTCGCCGCGAAGGCCGGCTTCGGCACGCCGCAACGCGTGAGCACCGGGTATGACGGACGCCGACTCGCGCTTCTCCTCGCCGTCCTCGACAAGCGCGCGGGCCTCTCGTTCGCCACGCTCGATGTCTTTCTGAATGTCGTCGGCGGCGTGCGGCTGCAGGAACCCGCCGGTGACCTCGCCGTGGCCGCCGCACTCGCCAGCAGCGTCTATGATCGGGCGCTCCCCGCGGGCGCGGTCTGCATCGGGGAGGTCGGGCTCGCCGGCGAGGTACGGCCGGTCTCGCAGCTCGATCGACGCCTCGCCGAGGCGGAGAAGTTGGGGATGCAGGTCGCGTACGTGGCGGAGCGGAGCGTGCCGAAGCGGCGCGCGGGTTCGTCGATGACGGTGCGCGGTGTGCCGGACCTCGGGGCGCTGTTCCGGGAGCTCTTCCGATGAGCACGCCGCGCGATGTCGGCGTGGTCCTGGTCGCCGGCGGGAGTGGCACCCGGACCGGCGGGGCCGAACTCAAACAGTTCCGTTGGGTGGCGGGGAAGCCGATGCTCCTGCACGCGCTGCAGCGCTTCCAGGCGCACCCGGCGGTGGCGATGGTGGTCTGCGTGCTGCCGCAGCGGTATGCCGGCGATCCGCCACCCTGGCTCTTCCAGAGCGATCCGGAGCGCCTCCTCCTCTCGGTCGGTGGGGCGACCCGTGCTGAATCGGTCCGGAACGGGCTCGAGGATCTGCCCTCGGCGTGCACGACCGTTCTCGTGCACGACGCGGCACGTCCGCTTCTCACGGACGCGATGATCGCGCGCGTCATCGACGTCGCTCGGAGCGGCGTGCCGGCGATCGCGGCCCTACCGGTT
>JARIFA010000043.1 GCA_031127075.1 Gemmatimonadota bacterium
CTCGTTCATCTGACGCAGCACGCCCTGGTCGGCCACTTCCACTTCGGTGAGGAGACCCACGCGGTCTCCGCCGCCGTCGGGCGCTCCGCACTCGCCGGGCTGTTGCTGCACACGTTCGTCGATGGTGTCGCGATCACCTCCGCCTTCGAGGTCGACCCCGCGCTCGGCACGCTCGTGTTCTGGGCGGTCTTCCTGCACAAGGTGCCGGAAGGGCTCGCCATTGCCTCGCTCTGGATCGCGGCGGGGCAGTCGCGCGCGGGTGCGCTCGCCGCCGCCGCCGCGCTCGGGGCGGCGACCCTCGCCGGCGTCGCGCTCACCGGCCTTCTCGACCCCCTCGCCCGCTACGGGCTCGCCCTCTCGGCCGGCGTCACACTCTATGTGGGTGCGTCGAACCTCATTCCCGAGTTCCAAGGGAAGCCGGGATGGGGGCACAACCTGACGTTCTTCGGCGGGTGCGCCGCGGCGCTCGTGCTCCGCGCCGTGCTCGGACACTGACGCCCGCGTGACCCCGCGCCCCGCCGGTCCGCCGCCCCCCGGCCTCTTCGAACGCCCGCTCGTCGCCCCGCTCGCCGCGCGGATGCGCCCCCGCACCCTCGATGAGGTCGTCGGGCAGGACGCGCTCCTCGCGCCCGGCGCCCCCCTCCGCGTCGCCATCGAACGCCGTGAGCCCGGCTCCATCCTCCTTTGGGGGCCGCCTGGCTCCGGGAAGACCACCATCGCGCGGCTCGTCGCGCAGCACGTCGATGGCGAGTTCGTCCCGGTCAGCGCCGTCACCGATGGCGTCCCACGCATCCGCGAGATCGTCGCTGACGCCGAGCGCCGTCGGCTCCTCGGCACGCGCACCGTCGTCTTCATTGACGAGGTGCATCGATTCAACCGGGGGCAGCAGGACGCGCTCCTGCCGCACGTGGAGAGCGGCCTCCTCACGCTCCTGGCGGCGACCACCGAGAACCCGAGCTTCGAGATCAACGGCGCCTTGCTCTCACGGCTCCGGGTCTTCGTCCTCCAACCGCTTGGCCCGGCGGCGATCGCGGCGCTCCTCGACCGCGCCCTCGTCGATGCGGAGCGTGGGCTCGGCGCCCGCGGCCTGGCGATGGATCCCGAGGCGCGGGATCGACTCGCCACCGAGGCGGACGGGGACGCGCGCCGCGCCCTGACCGTCCTCGAGGCCGCCGCCGTGCTCGCCGAGGGGGCGGGCGGAACGCCCCCCGCGATCACCGACGCCGTCGCCATCGCCGCGATGCAGCAGCGGATGCCCGCCTACGACAAGGCGGGGGAGCAGCACTTCAACCTCATCTCCGCCTATCACAAGGCGCTGCGGGGCTCGGATCCGCAGGGCGCGCTCTACTGGCTCGCGCGAATGATCGAGGGCGGTGAGGATCCGCGGTACGTCGCGCGGCGCACGATCCGGTTCGCCGCAGAGGACGTGGGGCTCGCCGATCCGCAGGCGCTCACGATCGCCCTTGCGGCGCGTGAGGCGTTCGAGGTCCTCGGCTCCCCCGAGGGCGAACTCGCCCTGGCGGAGGCGGCGGTGTACCTCGCGACCGCGCCCAAGTCGAACCGCGTCTATGTCGCGTGGGGCGCGGCACTCGAGGCGGCACGTCGGACGCCGGCGGCGCCGGTGCCGCTCCACATCCGCAACGCCCCCACGGCACTGATGCGCGACCTCGGCTACGGTGCCGGGTATCAATACGCACACGACGCGCCGGACGCGTACGCGCCGCAGGACTACCTTCCGGATGTGGTCGCCGATGCGACGTTCTATGCGCCCGGCGGGATGGGGCTGGAGAAGGAGATCGCGAAGCGGATGGCGTGGTGGGCGGAGCGGCGGGGCAAGGCTGAAGGGTGAAGGCTGGAAGCCGAAAGCCGAAAGCTGAACGCTGAAAGCTGAACGCTGAAAGCTGAACGCCGAAAGCTGAACGCTGAAAGCTGAACGCTGAAAGCCAGAAACCAGTCGCCCGACGCCGGGTCGCTGGTGGGCGAGATCAACACTGATCGACGAGGAGCGAGCGTGAGCGCGGACGAGAACCGCAGGGCGGGCGGAGCCGGTGATGGAGCGCGACGGACGTCGCGCCGCGTGATCCGCCTGCGTGCGGCGCTCGCGGCGCTCGCGGTTTGCATCGGCCTCGGCGCCTGCGCGAGCCTCGCGCGCCGGGCCTTCCAGAACCCCGTCGTCACCGTCGCCGACACCAAGGTCACCGGGTTCTCGCCGCGCGGGGGGTCGCTCGAGGTGACGCTTCGCGTGGAGAATCCGAACGACTTCCGGCTCGACGTCGGCGCCGTCCGCTATGCCGTCTGGGTCGACTCGACGCAGGTCGCGACGGGGCAGATCGATCGCATCGTCACCCTGGAGCCGACCGCGACCTCCACCGTCGTGGTCCCGGTGCAGTTCGCGCTCGACGCGGTCGCGATGGTCGGGGTGCGCTTCCTCACCACCGGGTCGCTGCAGTACCGGGTGACAGGGCAGTTCGACTATGTCACCCCATTCGGGCGCCTGACTCGGCCCTTCACGAGCGACGGCAGTGTGCGCCGATGAGGGATCTCATCGAGCTCGCCCCGCCGCAGGAGCGCGCGATCCTCGTCGGCGCCCCGCTGAAGCGTGGCACCGACCGGCACCACGTCACCGAGCACCTCGAGGAGCTCGCACGCCTCGCCGACACGGCGGGGGCGCTCGTCGTCGGGACGCTGACGCAACAACTCGACCGGCCCGACCCCTCCACCTACATCGGCCGTGGGAAGGTCGAGGAGCTCAAACTCCTGGTGACGGCCGCGCAGGCCACGCTCATCATCTTCGACGACGAGCTCTCGCCGGCGCAGGGGAAGAACCTCGAGGGCGAGGTAGGGAAACGGGTGATCGACCGCGCCGAGTTGATCCTCGACATCTTCGCCGTCCGGGCGCGGAGCGCCGAGGCGCGGATGCAGGTGGAGCTCGCGCAGCTCGAGTATTCGCTCCCGCGGCTCACGCGGATGTGGACGCACCTCGAGAAGTTCCGCGGCGGGATCGGCGTCCGCGGCCCCGGTGAGACGCAGCTCGAGACCGACCGTCGGCTCGTGGGGCACCGGATCCGGCTCCTCAAGGAGCGGCTCGGCGAGGTGACCAAGGCGCGACAGGTGCAGCGCGCCGGTCGCACGGGGGAGTTCCGCGCGGCCCTCGTCGGCTATACCAACGCGGGGAAGAGCTCGATCCTGCGCGGCATCTCCGGGAGTCGTGAGGTCTTCGTGGAAGACCGGCTCTTCGCCACGCTCGACCCGCTCACGCGCGAGGTCGATCTCGGTGAGCACCAGACCGTGCTGCTGACCGACACCGTCGGATTCATCCGCAAGCTGCCGCACCATCTCGTCGCGAGCTTCCGCGCGACTCTCGAAGAGGTGGCGGAGGCAGACCTGCTGCTCCATGTGATCGACTGCAGTCATCCGTCGTGGGAGGAGCAGCGACTCGTCGTGGATGATGTGCTCGCAGACCTAGAGGTGCAGCACCTCCCGATGGTCTACGTCCTCAACAAGGCGGACCGGCTCGACGCCGACGTGGCGGAGGCCCTGCGCGCACGCATCGAGAATCTCGCCCCGGGGTCCATCTTCACCTCGGCGGCGAGCGCCGCGGGGCTCGATCCGCTCCGCACGCTGCTTCGGGAGGCGCTCGCGCGTCGTCGGCCGATGGTCACGCTCCGCATCGCCTCGACCGCGGGCCGGGTTCTCGCTGAGGCGCACCGGTACGGGGAGCAGGTGGTCGCGGCCCCAGACGAGACGGGGGAGTGGGTCGACCTCACGGGGCGGTTCGATGCCGCGGCCCTCGGCCGGCTCGAGCGGGCAGGGGCGACGCTGCGGCCAAGCTGACCGACCCGGCGCGCCTCGTCGTGGTTAGATTTGGCGCCATGCACGCCGCCGAGATCCGCCGCCGTTTCCTCGACCATTTCGCCCGCGAGCAGCACGCGGTCCGTGAGTCGTCGACGCTCGTCCCCGCCGACGACCCGACCCTGCTTTTTACCAACGCGGGGATGGTCCAGTTCAAGAAGATCTTCCTCGGTCAGGAGCCGCCGCCGGAGGGGAATCGCCGCGCGACCACGAGCCAGAAGTGCGTGCGCGCCGGCGGCAAGCACAACGACCTCGAGCAGGTGGGGCACACCGCCCGGCATCACACCTTCTTCGAGATGCTCGGGAACTTCTCCTTCGGCGACTACTTCAAGCGGGATGCGATCCGCTTTGCCTGGGACTTCGTCACCCGTGACCTCGGCATCCCCACGGAGCACATCCGCGTCTCCGTCTACAAGGATGACGATGAAGCGCGCGGGCTCTGGGAGCAGGAGACGGGGATCGCCCCGAAGCGGATCTACGGTCTCGGCGAGAAGGACAACTTCTGGCAGATGGCCGACACCGGCCCCTGCGGGCCCTGCACCGAGATCTACGTCGACCTCGCGCACCTGACGAAGGATTTCCGCTTCCCCGACGGCGCCACTGGGGAGTGGACCGACCTCACCCGGACTGACTTCTCGCTCGATGCCTTCGTCGAGGGCGCCGAGGCAGGCCGGTTCCTTGAGATCTGGAACCTCGTGTTCATGCAGTACGACCGGCAGGCCGACGGCACGCTGGTTCCGCTGCCGAAGCCCTCGGTGGACACCGGTGCGGGGCTCGAGCGGATTGCCGCGGTGATGCAGGGGGTCGCGAACAACTACCACACGGATCTGTTCGCTCCGCTCCTCGCGGCCGTCTCGCAGGCGGTGGGCCGCCCCTACGACTACGACGATCCCCACTCGGTCTCGTATCGCGTCCTCGCGGACCACGCCCGCGCGGTCGCCTTCCTCCTCGCGGATGGCGTCTTCCCGAGCAACGAGGGGCGCGGCTACGTGCTTCGCCGCATCCTCCGGCGCGCCGTCCGTCACGCGTGGCTCCTCGGTCGCCGCGAACCGACCCTCGTGCACGTCGTCGAGGTGGTCCTCCGCGAGATGCGGCAGCAGTTCCCGGAACTGCACGTCCGCCAGCACCACATCCTCGAGACGACCCGCGCCGAGGAGGAGCGCTTCCTCGCGACGGTCGAGGGTGGGCTCTCCCGCTTCGAGGAGCTCGCCCCCACCACCAGCACGCAGGGCTCCAGCGCCGTGCGCGGGACCATCAGCGGCGAGGATGTGTTCCGCCTCTACGACACCTTCGGCTTCCCGATCGATCTCACGGAGTTGATGGCGCGCGAGCGCGGCTACCTAGTGGACATCGCCGGCTTCGAACAGGCGCTCGAGACGCAGCGCCGGATGTCGCAGGCCGACCGGAAGTCGCGCCGCATCTCGGTCGTGACCGATGGCCTGCACGACCTCGAACAGTGGGAGCGCGGCGAGGAGTCGCCGACGGGGCGGTTCGTCGGCTACGACCACACCGAAGTGGAGACCCTCGTCACCGCCGTCCGCACCCTCGATGGCGGTCAGGTCGCCGTGATGCTTCGCGAGTCCCCGTTCTACGCCGAGTCGGGCGGGCAGGTCTCGGACGGCGGCGAGATCGTGGGCAGCGACTGGGCGCTCGCGGTGGGCGAGGTCCGGAAGTTCGATGGCCGCGTGGCCGCGATCGGAACGCCGACGGGGAAGCCGCGCTTCGAGACGGTGCGCGCCCGCGTCCCGGCGGATCGCCGTCGTGACACCGAGCGCAACCACACCGCGACGCACCTCCTCCACGCGGCACTCCGTCACGTCCTTGGCGCGCACGTGCATCAGGCGGGATCGCTCGTCTCGCCGGAACGCCTCCGCTTCGACTTCACGCACCACGGCCCCCTCACGCCGGCGCAGTCGGCGGCGGTGGAGCAGATGGTGAACGAAGGAATCTGGGCGAACGCCGAGGTGCGGATCGCCGAGATGCCCTACGCCGACGCGGTGGCCGGCGGGGCGATGGCGCTGTTCGGCGAGAAGTACGGTGACGTCGTCCGCGTGGTCGACATCCCGGGCCGCTCGACCGAGCTCTGCGGCGGGACGCACGTGCGGAACACGGGCCAGATCGGGGCGTGTCGCATCGTCTCCGAGGCGGGCGTCGCCGCCGGGGTGCGCCGCATTGAGGCGGTGACGGGGCGTGGGGCGTACGAGCTCCTCCGGCAGCGCGAGCACGCGCTCCTCGAGGTCGCGGAGCGCCTCAAGGTGAACGCGCCGACCGCGGAGCTGCTCGGACGGAAGCTCGACGCGCTCCTGCAGGAGAAGCGCACCCTCGAGAAGAAGCTCGATGAGGCGCTCCGCGGTGGTGGGGGCCAGGCCGCCGACCTGCTCGCCGGTGCCGAGCCGCTGGCCGGCGGCGGCACCCTGCTGTGCAAAGTCGTCCAGGCGGGCGATATGAAGGCGCTGCAGGCGCTCGGCGACGTGCTGCGCGAGAAGCTCGAGAGCGGCATCGGGGCGATCCTCGCCTCGTTCGAAGACGGCAAGGGCGCCCTGGTCGTGGTCGTCACGGATGACGTGCGCGCGCGCGGCCTGACCGCGGTCGGGCTCGTGAAGCAAGTCGCAGAGCGTACCGGCGTCCGCGGCGGTGGGAAGGAGCATATGGCGCAGGCCGGTGTGGCCGCCGCCGATATCGCCGGGATGCCCGCGGTCGTGGCCGAGGTAATCCGCGCCGCAGTGGGAGCGCTGTGACGGTGGCGCGCGCCGAGGCGTGGGTGGCCGTGGCGGGCGCCGATGCCCCGCCGCACGTCGTTGCCCGGGTGAGCGAGGTGCTCCGCGCGCTCCCGGATGCGGACCAGCCGGTCGCCGACGCCCTGCTCGACGCGGCGGCGCACCTGCTTGACGAGGTGCTGGCGGAGCGGGCTCGCGGGTCGGCGCGCGAGGTCGCGCTCGACCTGCTGGCCGCCGATGCCTGCGTCACCTGGGCCTTCGAGGCCGAGCCCACGGCGGTCGGCGCACGCGCCGAGGCGGCGATGGCGCGCCTCGCGGCGATCCGCAACTGACCCTCCGCCCGGGTGGCGTGATCGCCGCGCCGGGCCTCACGATAGGAGCCGCTGATGTCGACCGCCCCGCACCGGACCCACCTCGCCGACCTCGCTGAGACGGCACAGCGCGCCGCCGTCGACCTCGAGGCTGGGATCGACGCGGCCGTCGAGCGATACCGCGCGACCGTGCGCGCGGGCGGAACGCTGCTGTTCTGTGGCAACGGCGGCAGCGCCGCCGACGCGCAGCATATCGCCACCGAGTACATGGTGCGCTACCGGCGGAACCGGGCGCCGATCCGCGCGATCGCCCTCACCACCGACACCTCGAACCTCACCGCCTGCGGCAACGATTTCTCGTTCGACGAGATCTTCAGCCGACAGGTCGAGGGGCTCGGGCGCGCGGGGGACCTCCTCGTGATCCATACGACGAGCGGGAATTCCCCCAACTGCCTCCGCGCCGCCGAGGTCGCCCGCCGGATGGGGATCGGGACCGTCGCCCTCACGGCGAAAGACGGCGGCCGCATCCGCGAACTGGTCGACCTCTGTCTCATCGTGCCGACTGACCGGACCGACCGCGCGCAGGAGATCCATCTGGCGATCGAGCACGCCATCTGTGACGCGCTCGACGGCGAGGCCTGAGCCGTCGTGACGACCGTAGGAACCGCCGGCGCGGACCGCCTCGCGCGGTTGCAGGGTGCACTCGCCGGTGCTGACCTCGAGGCGCTGCTCGTCACCGCGCTCCCCAACATCCGGTACCTCAGCGGCTTCTCCGGATCGAACGCGCTCCTGTTGGTCCCGGCTGCGGGCGACGCGACGCTCTGGACGGACTTCCGCTACGCCACACAGGTGAAGACCGAGGTCGGGGCAGGGGTGCGAACCCTCGTCGAGCCGAACTCGCTCTGGGGCGCCCTCCTTGGAACGCTCCGCGAGTCTGGTGCTGGCGCTCGGCGGATCGGCTTTGAGACGGAGCACCTCTCCCACCGCGAGGCGCATCGGTTCCTCGACGAGGCCCGGGACGCTGCCGCCCTGACGTGGCGCCCGACCACGCACCTCGTGGAGGCCCTCCGGGAGGTGAAGGATGCCGACGAGCTCGCGCGGATCCGCACCGCGGTCGCCATCGCCGAGGCCGCGCTCGAGCGCACGCTCCCCACGATCGGCGTGGGACAGACGGAGCTCGAGGTGGCGGGCCGGCTCGAGTTCGAACTGCGACGCGCGGGGAGTGAGGGGTTCCCGTTCGAGTGCATCGTCGCGGCGGGGGAGCGGTCCGCCCTCCCGCACGCGCGACCGACCGCGCGTCCCATCGCGGCGGGGGACTTCCTCCTCATCGACTTCGGCGCGGTGCACGCGGGGTATTGCTCGGACCTCACGCGGACGGTCGTGCTGGGCCCGCCGAGCGATCGGCATCGTGAGATTCACGACCTGGTTCGGGAAGCCTTGGGGTCGGCTTCGGCTGGTGTTCGGGCCGGGATGCGCGGGCGGGATGCCGACGCCATCGCCAGGGACTACATTGCCCGAGGTGGGTATGGCGAGGCGTTCGGCCATTCGCTGGGGCACGGGATCGGGCTTGAAGTGCACGAAGCCCCCCGACTCTCCTCGACGGCCGACGCGCCCCTTCCGGCCGGCGCGGTGGTGACCATCGAGCCGGGGATTTACCTGGAGGGGTGGGGGGGGGTGCGGATCGAGGACGATGTGGTCCTCCATCCCGATGGCCCCGAGGTCCTCTCGCGATTCCCGCGCGAACTGGTATCCCTCTGAGGCCCCGTCCGGGGTGGCGGGGGGACCCCGACCCTCGCCCCTGATGATCGACCTCCGATACGTCAAGAAGCTGCTCGAGATGCTCGACGAGTCCACCGTGGATTCCCTCGAAATCTCGTCCGAGAAGGGGATGCGCATCCGGCTCAGCAAGTCGAGCCCCGCGCGTGCCCTGATGCCGATGGCCGCCGCCCCGGTCGCCCCGGTCGCCCTCCCGGCCCCGGTGGCCGCGGCCCCCGTTGCCGCGGCACCCGCCGCCCCGGCCGAGCCGGCCAAGTCCTCCGCCATCGAAGTGAAGTCGCCGATGGTCGGCACCTTCTATGGCGCCCCGGAGCCCGGCGCGGCCCCGTACGTCGCCGTGGGGCAGACGGTGAAGCAGGGGCAGGTGCTCTGCATCATCGAGGCGATGAAGATCATGAACGAGATCGAGTCCGAGGTGAGCGGCACCGTCGTGGAGGTCTGCGGCCAGGACGCGCACCCGGTCGAGTTCGGCCAGGTGCTCTTCCGCGTCCGCCCCAACTGACGCCGCGGCGCGGGCGGCCGACCGGCCGCCTCGCGCCCCCATCGCCCTCAGCCCGCCCACCGACGTGTTCCGCAAAGTCCTGATCGCCAACCGGGGGGAGATCGCCCTCCGGGTCATCCGCGCCTGCCGGGAACTCGGCATCGAGACGGTCGCCGTGTACTCAGAGGCCGATCGTGAGTCCCTCCATGTCCGATTCGCTGACGACGACGTCTGCATCGGCCCGGCCCCCGCGCGCGACTCCTACCTGCGTATTCCGCGGTTGATCGCGGCCGCGGAGATCACCGGCGCCGACGCCATCCATCCCGGCTACGGGTTCCTTGCCGAGAACGCCGAGTTCGCGGAGACCTGCGCGGCGAGCGGCATCACCTTCATCGGGCCGACGCCGCATCAGATCCGTACGATGGGGGACAAGGCGGCCGCGCGCGCCGCGATGATCGCGAACAACGTCCCGGTCGTCCCCGGCTCGCCCGGTCCCGTCGAGGATGTGGACGAGGCGCAGGCGATCGCGCAGGCGATGGGGTACCCGGTGATCATCAAGGCCGCGGCCGGCGGCGGCGGGAAGGGGATGCGCGTCGCGCGTGACGCCGATGACTTCGCGCGTTCGTTCCAGCTCGCTCGCTCCGAGGCGCTCTCCGCCTTCGGCAACGGGAGCGTCTACGTCGAGAAGTACCTCGAGCGGCCGCGGCACGTGGAGTTCCAGATCCTCGGTGATACGCACGGCAACGTCATCCATCTCGGCGAGCGCGACTGCTCCGTGCAGCGGCGGCACCAGAAGCTCGTCGAGGAGGCGCCCTGCCCGGTGATGACGCCCGACCTCCGCGAGCGGATGGGCGCGGCGGCGGTGAAGGGCGCGAAGGCGATCGACTATGTGGGCGCCGGCACGATCGAGATGCTCCTCGACCAGGATGGCTCGTTCTACTTCATGGAGATGAACACGCGCATCCAGGTCGAACATCCCGTGACCGAGATGCTCACCGGCGTGGACCTCGTGAAGGAGCAGATTCGCGTCGCGGCGGGGCACCCGCTGAGCGTCACGCGCACGCCGGAGCTGCGCGGCCACGTGATCGAGTGCCGCGTGAACGCGGAGGACCCGGCACGCAACTTCCAGCCGAGTCCCGGGAAGGTCGAGGTCTTCCATATGCCCGGCGGGAACGGCATCCGCATCGATACGCACGCCTATGCGGGCTATACGGTGCCGCCCTTCTACGACTCGATGATCGCGAAGGTCATCGTGCACGGGACCACCCGCGACGAGGCGATCGCGAAGATGCGGCTCGCCCTCGAGACCTTCGTCATCCAAGGCGTGACGACGACGATCCCGTTCCTCGGCGCGCTGATGCGGCACCCGCGCTTCACCGCGGGGGACGTGCACACGAAGTTCCTCGAGCAGGAAGGCGCCGACCTCTTCGCGCCACGCTGATGGCTGCCGCCGGGCGCCGTGTCACCCTGATCACCGGCGCGGCGCACGGACTCGGCTGGGCCCTCGCGCAGGAGGCGGCGCGTCGGGGGAATCATCTCGTCCTCGCGGACCGGGACGCCGAGACGCTCGAGGCGCGCGTGACGGCGCTCGGCGGGTTCGTCCCGCGGCCGGGGATCGAGATTCCGCCGGAGATGCCACTGCACATCCTCGGGGTCCCCGGGGATATCACCGACCCGGCCCATCAGCAGGCGCTCGTGGGCTGTGCGGTCGGCGGCTTCGGCCGGCTCGATCGCCTCATCCACAACGCCGGCATCACGCATCGCTCTCCGGCGCGCCTCACGCGGCCCGAGGTCATCCGGCAGGTGATGGAGGTCGACTATCACGCCCCCGTCGCCCTGACGCACGTCGCGCTCCCGTTTCTGCGCACCGCGGGCGGGAGCCTCGGCGTGGTGAGCTCGATGGCCGGGTGGATGCCGCTCCCCGGACGCGCCGGCTACGGTGCCGCGAAGGCCGCCCTCACGCAGTATTTCGAGGTGCTGCGGCTCGAGGTCGCGCGTGATGGGGTCCACGTCCTCCTCGCGCATCCGAGCTTCCTCGCCACCACGATTGAGCGCCACGCCCTCGGTGCCGACGGGACGCCCGCGCGGCACCCGCGCTCCACGACCGGCCGGATCCGCTCGGCGGACGACGAGGCGCGGCGTATCCTCGACGCGCTCGACGCGCGGCGCCCCACCGTCCGGTCGGACCTCTGGCCGAGCGTCGGGGCGCTGCTCTGGCGCCTCTGGCCCGGGCTCTACCGGCGCCTCATCGCCCGGCGGTTCGCCGACGAGCTCTGAGCCGGGGCAGGGGATGCCCCGACCATCGAGCGCGGCGTTTCCCCGACCGGCCCTGACTCGTCCCCCGAGTATCCCGTCCCTCGCGCCCATGCCACGGAAGCACTCGGTCGACCCCTTGCTCCTCGATTCCCCGCTCGCTCCGCCGCCCAAGCGGCGGCGGAGCCGTCACGCCGACGCCGCTGGCGACGCCTCGTCGTCCCCGTCAGAGGCCCCGGCGGCGCTCCCCGCGCCCGATGGGGGAGCGCCACGCCGCGGGCGAGATGGCGATGGCGGCGCCCCCACGTTGCGCCACGAGATCATCGGCATCGTGCTGTTGGTCGGGGCGCTCTTCGTCGCTGGGGCACTCCTCTTCGGCCGCACCCCCGCCTCCCTTGAGTCGTGCGCGGCCGCCGGCGGGCCGTTCGGCCCTGTCGGTGGATGCCTCCGGTGGTCGATCCTCGGGCTGGTCGGGGCAATCGCCGCCGCCATCGTCCCGCTGATCCCCGCGACGCGCGCCCTCCGGCTCCTCGGGCGCATCGGCACGCCGGAGCGCGCGGTCGTCGACCTCTTTCCGGTCGGGCTCGTCGTGATCGTCCCGGTCGCCGCCGGCCTCGCTCGGCTCGGCGTCGTCGCCTCGGGCACCGCCGACCCCTATGCGGGACTCTGGGGCGCCTTCGCCGGCTTCTACCTCGCCGAGGCCCTCGGGCGCGGTGGGGCCTGGTTCGTGATCGTGACCGCGATCTCCGTGCTGACCGCCGTCACGCTCCGATGGAACCCCGTGCGTGCCGCCGTCGCGGTGAAGCTGCCGACGCGCCGCGCCCCGGAGCCCGCCATGGCGCTCACGACGGCCGAGGCGATGGAGCCCGACGCGGCGGAGCTGCCCGCGGTCGACCTCACGCTGATGGGGATGACCGCCGCGCTGCCGGTCCCGGCGGAGGCGGCCACGCCGAACGTGGAGGAGGCAGGTGACGTCGACGACGCGACGGACAGCGAGGACGAGGCGATCGAGTCGGCGGAGCCGACGGCCCCGCGCCGTCGGGCGCGGAAGGCGGCCGGTGCGGCGCTCGCGGCGGGGGCCACGGCCGCCGGCGCCACGGCGGCGGGAGCGACCACGCTCGCCGGAGGCGCCGCGACGATCGCGGACGACCTCCTGCCGGACCCGGCGTTGCTCACCGCCGCACCCGTGCGCAATACCGAGGCGGGACGCGCGCAGCTCGATCTGATGGGCGCGAAGCTCATCGACTCGCTCAAGACCTTCAAAGTCGAGGGGACCCTCACCGGCCGCACCTCCGGACCGACGGTCACGCAGTATGAGATCGAGCCGGCGCCCGGCGTGAAGGTGCGGCAGTTCGCCAATCTCGCCAACGACCTCGCGCTCGCGATGCGCGCCCCGTCGATCCGGGTCGTCGCGCCGATCCCCGGGAAGGGGGCCGTCGGGATCGAGGTGCCGAACCCCGCGCCGGAGATGGTCGCCTTCCGCGAGATCATCGAGGCCGACGCGTATCAGAAGAAGCCGATGGCGCTCCCGGTCGCGCTGGGTAAGGACCTCGAGGGACAACCGGTCGTCACCGACCTCGCGAAGATGCCGCATCTGCTCATCGCCGGTGCCACCGGCTCGGGCAAGTCGGTCTGCGTCAATACGATCATCACGTCGCTCATCTATCGGCACACACCGAAGACGCTGCGCTTCCTGATGGTCGACCCGAAGATGGTGGAGCTCTCCGTCTACAACACGCTCCCGCACCTGCGGCATAAGGTCGTGACCGACAATCGTGACGCGGCGGCCGTGCTCAAGTGGGCGGTGCTCGAGATGCAGGAGCGCTATGCGCTGCTGGCGGAGAACGGCTCGCGCAACATCCAGGACTTCAACACCAAGGTCCGCGCCGGCGCCGCCCTGCGAAAGCCGAAAGATCCGAACGTCGGCTTCGAGAACCGCGAGTACACCGGGGGCGTGCTCCCGTACATCGTGGTCGTGATCGACGAGCTCGCCGACCTGATGATGACCTGCGCCGCGGAGGTGGAGACGCCACTCGCGATGTTGGCGCAGAAGGCGCGCGCGATCGGTATCCATCTGATCCTCGCCACGCAGCGGCCGTCGGTGAACGTCATCACCGGCCTCATCAAAGCGAACTTCCCGAGCCGCATCGCGTTCCGCGTCGCGTCACAGATTGACTCCCGCACCATCCTCGACGGGATGGGGGCCGAGTCGCTCCTCGGCAACGGCGACATGCTTTTCATCCCGCCGGGGAAGAGTGAACCCTCGCGGCTGCAGGGGGCGTATCTCTCGAACGAGGACACCGAGCGGCTGATGGGATGGTACGCCGAACGCGCCGGTGGGATCACCCCCGCGGCGTCGGCCGACGAGCCCGACATCCTCGCCGCCGTCCGCGCGCGGGAGGCGCTCGAGGCGGGGGGCGGTGACGAGGGGAGCGAGGAGACGGGCGACCGCGACAAGCTCTTCCGCGAGGCGGCCGAGGTCTGCATCCAGCACCAGGGAGGGTCGACCTCGCTGCTCCAGCGGCGCCTCAAGATCGGCTATGGCCGTGCTGCGCGGATCATCGATCAGCTCCACCTCGCGGGCGTGCTGGGCGCGCCCGATGGGTCGAAGCCGCGTGACGTCCTCATCGGGCTCGAGGACCTCGATCGCGTGGCCGGGACCCGGACCGCCGCCTGATGGGGGACGCGGGACGTGCGGGGGCGCTGAGCGGGGTCCCGGAGGAGCTCGAGGAGCGGATCCGCGCCCTCGTCGAGCGGAACGCCGAGCTGGCGACCGCATTGCGCCATCGCGACGAGTTCCTCGTTTCGATGAGCCATGAGCTCCGCACCCCGCTCAACGCCGTCCTCGGCCTCACCGACGCGCTCCTCGAAGGGCTCGCCGGGGAGCTCAGTACCGTGCAGCGCGGATGGATCGCCGACATCAGCGCGAGTGGGGCGCATCTGCTGGGGCTCATCAATGAGTTGCTCGATCTGGCACGGATCGAGTCAGGGCGCTTCGACCCGCAGTGGCAGTCGGTTGCCCCGTCGGAACTCGCGCAGGGGGCCATCCGCCTGGTGATGGGGAACGCCATCGCGCGTGGGGTCGGCCTCGCGACCGCCGTTGTCCCCGAACTCCCCCCGATCGTCACTGATGCGCGCGCGGCGCGGCAGATCCTCGTGAACCTGCTGGGGAACGCCGTGAAGTTCACCCCCGAGGGGAAGGGGGTGCGCCTCCAGGTGGCCGCCGGCGCGGTCGACGGGACGGTCATCTTCGAGATCATTGATGAAGGGATCGGCATCCCCCCGGAGCGGATCGACGACATCTTCGAACCCTTCGTGCAGCTCGACGGCGAGCGCGACCGTCACGGTCCGGGGACGGGGTTGGGGCTCGCCCTCTCGGCGCGGATGGCACGTGAGCTGGGCGGAGATATCAGGGTCGAGAGCGTCGTCGGCGCCGGAAGCACCTTCCGCGTCACGCTGGGCCGCCCGGACTGGGATACCATCGAGCCGGCGACGGCCGCCGATACCGTGGGCGAGGTGGCGGAGCAACCCGTCTACCTGCGGCCCGGCACTCGGGTCCTCGTGGTGGACGACAGTGCGGAGAACCGAGAGCTCTTGAGCCGCTATCTGCGCGCCAAGGGCTTCGTCGTCGAACTGGCCAACGATGGACAGGCGGGCGTGGAATGCGCCGTGCGCTGGCGCCCCGATGTGGTGTTGATGGACCTGCAGATGCCGACGCTCGATGGGTGGGAAGCGACACGGACCCTGCGCTCCCATCCGGAGCCAGAGGTCGCCGCCGTGCCGATCATCGCCGTGACCGCACTGGCGATGCCCGGCGACCGGGAACGCGCCCTCGAGGCCGGGGCCGACGCGTATCTCACCAAGCCGGTCCGGATGCGCGATCTGCTCCGCACGATCACCGAGGCGGTCACCGCCTCGCGTTGACCCGTCCGGTGCGGGCGTCCTCCGCGCCGCCCCGTCACCCTCTCGCCCTATCGCCGCGTCGGCCCTGCCTGGCTGGCGGGATTTCGCTCCCATCGGCCACACCGCGGTGACGGCGACGTCCCGAACCGTCCTAGCTTCGGCGCGTGACTGATGCCGCGTCCGTCATCTCCCTCGGTCTGCTTGGTGAGCGCATCGCCGCCCGCTGGCTCATCCGTCGCGGCTGGTCCCTCGTGGACCACCATTTCCGCGTGCGCCGCGGGGAGATCGATCTCGTGGTCCGTCGTGCCGACCTGGTGGCGTTCGTCGAGGTGAAGACCCGAAGTCGGCTCGATTTCGGGGTCCCTATCGAATGTGTTCCGGAACTGAAACAGCGTCGAATCATTCACTCAGCCGGAATGTGGATATCCCGATTCGGGTCCGGACGTGACGCGTATCGTTTTGATGTGATTGGGGTTAGTGTGTGTGGAAAAAAAACGACCGTCACCCATGTGGAAAACGCATTCTGTGGAAAACATTGAAACTTGCCGTGGTATGGCGCCCCGCTTGCCCTCGGAACCATCTTCGGTTTATGTTCGGACTCGTCACTTCGGCACCCCCTCCCATTACCTTCCCTTCATCCACCGGAGCATCTGATGGCCTCGCCCACCGCGCAGCAGCAGTCTGAAAAGTCGAAGGCCCTCGGCCTCGCCGTCTCCCAGATCGAGAAATCGTTCGGGAAGGGCGCGATCATGCGGATGGGTGCCGACGGCGTGAAGGTGCGCGTCGACGCGATCCCCACCGGCGCGATCAACCTCGACGCCGCGATCGGCGTCGGCGGGATCCCGCGGGGGCGCATCACCGAGATTTACGGCCCTGAGAGCAGCGGCAAGACGACCGTCTGCCTCCACGTCGTCGCCAACGCGCAGAAGCTCGGCGGCACGGCGGCGTTCATCGACGCGGAACACGCGCTCGATACCGATTACGCCGCCAAGCTCGGGGTCGACATCGAGAAGCTCCTCGTCTCGCAGCCCGACACCGGGGAGCAGGCGCTCGAGATCTGCGAGATCCTCGTCCGGAGCGGCGCGGTCGACGTCATCGTGGTCGACTCAGTCGCGGCGCTCGTCCCGAAGGCCGAGATCGAGGGGGAGATGGGCGACTCGCACGTCGGGTTGCAGGCGCGCCTGATGAGCCAGGCGCTGCGCAAGCTCACCGGCGCCATCGCCCGCTCCAACTGCTCGGTGATCTTCATCAACCAGCTCCGCGAGAAGATCGGCGTGATGTTCGGGAACCCTGAGACGACCACGGGCGGCAAAGCGCTCAAGTTCTACGCGTCGCTTCGCCTCGACATCCGTCGCATCGGCCCGGTGAAGGAGAAGGAGGACGTGATCGGGTCGCACGTCCGCGTGAAGGTCGTGAAGAACAAGGTCGCCCCGCCGTTCAAGCAGGCGGAGTTCGACATCATGTACGCCGAAGGCATTTCGCACACGTCGCTCCTGGTCGACATCGGCGCGGAGAGCGGGATCATCGAGAAGTCCGGGGCCTGGTACAGCTACGGTCCCCAGCGCATCGGGCAGGGGCGTGAGAACGCCAAGCTCTTCCTGAAGGACAATCCCGTCGTGATGGCGGAGATCGAGGAGAAGGTGAAGCTGGTCCTCGGGGTGACCAAGCCCCAGCCGCCGGAGGCGGACGAGGAGTAAGGTCGGGAGGGCGACAGTCGATGGCTGGGGGTGCGTTCGTCGTGTGTAGGTGGGGCCCGGAATCCCCGTCTTTCCACGCGGGCCACCCCCAGTCTTCTTTTCCCGTCAGATGACCCAGCCGCGTCCCCGCACCCGTCGCGCCGATCGTCCGCCGCCGCCCCCGGAGAGTTGCACCGCCCGGGCCGTCGATGCGCTCGCCCGCCGCGCCTACGCCCGGGTCGAACTCGGGCAGCACTTGCTGCGAAAGGGCTTCACCGAACCGGTCGTGACCGAGGCGTTGGCGCGTCTGGCGGACCGGGGCTATCTCGACGACCTCGCGTATGCGCGGGGCTTCGTCCACAGCCGGATGACGGGCCGTGCTTTCGGCCCGCGTCGCGTCCGGACCGAACTCGCGCGGCGCGGTGTGGCGCCGGCGCTGGTGGACCAGGTGCTCGCCGAGCGCGCCGCTGACGCCGAGTCGGCGCCTGAGGACGGCGCCCTCGTCGCGGGCCGCCGGCGGATGGGGGCGCTGCGTGGGCTCGCCCCCGATGTGGCGCGTCGACGACTCGTCGGGTGGCTCGTGCGCCGCGGCTTCGGGATGGG
>JARIFA010000005.1 GCA_031127075.1 Gemmatimonadota bacterium
GCTCGGCGAAGCGCGCCGCATCCAGGGACGCGACACGAACGTGATGGCGGCGATCTATCACGTGGTCGAGCACTTCTCGACGCATACGGGGCAGCTCATCCTGATCGCGAAGGCGACTGCGCCCGAGGGCGCGATCCGCTTCTATGACGACACCGGCGGGCTCGCGCGCCCGCTCTTCCTCCCGCCGGGCGTCAGCGATGCGCCCTGACCCGACCCCCTTCACGCTCTCAGGACACCAGATGCGCGATCCCCGACGTTCCATGCGAGTCGTCCAGTCAGCGCTGCTCGCAATCCTTCTGCTCGTCGGGTGCCGAGCCCCGGACGCCCGTGAGCGCGTCGACCTGCTCATCCGCGGCGGGATCGTCGTCACGATGGACTCCGGTCGGCGCGTGCTCGAGGACGGTGCGGTGGCGGTCCGTGGAACACGCATCGTCGCGGTCGGTCCGACCGCCGAGGTCGCCGCACGATTCGTCGCCGACGAGACGATTGACGCGGCGCGGCAGATCGTGATGCCGGGGCTCATCGATGGCCACGGCCACGCCGGGCACGGGCTCGTGAAGTCGCTTGGGATGGACACCGACGCCTTCTACCCGGCCACGGAGGCGATCTATGCCCGCGGGTCGACGGTGGAATTCTGGCGCGCCGAGGCGTTCCTCACGGGGGCGGAGCGGGTGCGGTTCGGCGTCACCACCTCGCTCAGCTTCCTGGGTGGGGGCGACATGGTGATGCGCACCGATGATGCCAAGTACGGCGATGCGTATCTGCAGGCGATGGAGCAGGTGGGCCTTCGCTTCATCCTCGCCGTCGGGCCGCGGCGCCCGCCCTTTCCGCAGCGCTACGTCGAGTGGGTGGGCGACAGCGCGCGTCCGGTCGACGTGAGCTTCGACCAGCAGCTCGCGGTCTCGGAAGAACTGATCCGCGCCTGGCATCGGAAGGGGGATGGGCGCTTGCAGCTCGCGATGGCGTTCCCGACCCATCATCCGGAGCAGACGCCGCTCCGCGGCGGCGCGCTCGACTCCCTCGTCGCGCAGGCGCGCGCCACCCGCGCCCTCTCGAAGACCCACGGTCTCCTCTTCACGCAGGACGGCCACTCGAAGTACAGCGTGAAGTTCGCCGACGAGGTCTTCGACATCCTCGGCCCCGACGTCCTCCTCTCGCACGCCACCGGGATGACCGACGAGGAGATCGCCATCGTCGCGCGCACGGGGACGAAGGTCGTGCATAACCCCAGCGCGAACGCCGCCATGCGTGAGCGGTTCCGGCTCGTCGAGCTTCTCGACGCGCGGGTCACCGTGATGCTCGGGTCGGATGGTGTGGCGCCCGACCGGAGCTATGACATGTTCCGGCACGTCTTCCAGGCGATGCGCTATCACCGTGCGGCGTGGCAGGATACCAAGGTCCTCCCCGCTGGGAAGGCGCTCGAGATGGTGACGGTCGACGCCGCTCGGGCCCTCGGGATGGCCGACGAGATCGGGTCGCTCGAGGCGGGGAAGCGTGCCGATATCATCCTCGTCGACGCCGCGCGCCCGCACATGATGCCGGCGCAGATGCCGCTCTATCGGCTCGCCTACTTCGCGAACGGCAACGACGTCACCACGACCATCGTCGACGGCCGCATCCTGATGCGCGACCGCGTCCTCCAGACCGTGGACGAGCGCCGCGTGGTGGATGACGCGCAGCGGGAGGCCGACCTCGCGATCCGTCGGACGGGACTCGACTCGCTGCTGCAGACCCCGGACGGCTTCTGGGGGCGGAGCCGACTCCCCTAGGGCGTCGCGCCGCCCGCCCGCGTCAGCGCGGGAACATCCCGATGTACGCCTCGGCATCGAACTTCTCCCGCGCCCGCGCGAGGCTCATCGGACGGATCACGCCGAAGACCGGTTTGTCGAACCAGGGCCGGTCGAACTTCCCGAAGCACCACTGGATGCCGCCGTAACTCGACGGGTCGCGCCCGTCGAGCGCCCACTTGTTGTTGAGGTGGATCAGGTGCTCGAGCGCGTGCTTGTAGCGCGCCGTCCAGAGCAGCACCGACTTTCCCCAGAGCATCCGCACGACGTTGTGCATGTGCCCTGTGCGCACCATCTCCCGCTGCGCCGCGTTCCAGAGCTCGTCGTGCGTCTCGGCGCGCTCGAGCTGCTCAAGCGAATAGACCGCCTCGCGTGGGTCGTCGGTGTGCGCCGCCATCGTGCGATGCACCCAGTCGGGGAGCCCCTTCAGCTTGCCGAACTCGGGGTTCCGCAGGCAGAAGTTGAGCGCGAGTTCGCGCCAGGTGACGAGCTCGTCCTGGAACTTCGCCGCCGACTCGGCGTGCCCCGCCGCACGCACGGTGCGCAGCACCTCAGCGGCCGAGATCTGGCCGAAGTGCAGATAGGGCGAGAGGCGCGACGAGCCTGCCGTGTCGGAGGGTTCGTTGCGGCGCTCGGCGTAGTCCGCGAGCGCGCCGTCGCAGAAGGCGTGCAGCCGCGCGCGTGCGCCGTCGAGCCCACTCGCGAACGGGACCGGCGGGACCGTGTGGTCGATCTCGCAGCGCGCGACCTCCGCGGCCACGTCGAGGCGCTCGAGGTCGAGCCGGTCGACCTCGAGCGAGCGCCAGACGGCCTCCGGCAGCGCCCGCGCCGCCGGGCGGTCCTCGACCGGCTCGAGCGCGAGGTCGAGGAGCTTCGCGATCTTCGGTCGGATGGTCCGCGCGGCGTACTCCTCCTTCACGAACGCCCCCGAAGGGACGATCCCGTGCGACTCCACCGCGTCCACCCGGCAGGGGGCACGCTCGGCGAAGCGGGCGGTGCGTTCCGCGATTCCGGCGGTGGGGAAGCGGTCGGTGACCACGAGCGCCGCGCGCGCGGCGAGACGGTCCACCACACGACGGTCATCGTCGCGGCGGCGCCGCAGCACGAACTGATACGAGAGCCCGAGGGACGCGGCGCGGGCGTGGAGGGCGCGGGCGTTCTCGAGGATGACCGTGTGGATCCGGTCGCTCGCGTGCTCGTAGGTGGGGTCGAGTCCCTGATGGATCAGGAGGGGTTTGTTGAGACGGTCGGCGTGGAGGACCGCCTGGCGGAGCGCCCAGTTCTCCTCGAACCGGTGTGTGCTCTGCATCCAGTAGAGGACGTATTCCCCCTCGGGTTGGGTCCGGACCTCGTTGAGGGTGACCGTGCGGAGGGCGAGCTGGTCCCGGACGAAGTCGGACTCAAGGGGATGGGGGCGCGCCTGGCTCATCCTCGGCAAAGTCCGCGGGGGTGGCGCCGGGTTCCCGTGCCCGCTATGATTGACCTATCGGCGGCCCCGCCCAGACCCACCGGACGGGGCCGTTGGCGTGACGGGAACCTTGGCCGCTCGTCCGGGTATGTGTGGGCTGGACGAGGGGTTACGCGGTGGACCGACACGATGCGGGGCTGTAGCTCAGCTGGGAGAGCGCTGCAATCGCACTGCAGAGGTCAGGGGTTCGATCCCCCTCAGCTCCATATAGTTGGTTGAGTAGTCGCTGGTCCGTATGACACAACTGAAGCCCGCCGCCGTTCGGTAGGACGGAGAGTTCCAATGACGGCGTGCGTGGCAAGTGTCACACGAGTCCAGCATCCCCAGGCGCCGCGAACCTTTGGGTTCGCGGCGTTTCGCGTCTCCGGGGAGCACGAGTCCCTACCAGCCCTCGCGCATCCGTAACCCGGTGACGTGCGCCGTGTGGTGCCGTCCGTGCCACGCATACAGCGCCAGCAGCATCTCGAGCGTCTGCGGCCCGTTCACCGGATGCACGTACGGGCGCGCGAACTGGTCCGGCGTCATCGCCTCGAACAGGGAGACGAGCCGCGCGTGTGTCCCCTCGATGATCTGCAGGGAGGGGCCGAGCGGCAGTCGCGCGTCCGCCAAGGTCGCGAACCCCTTCTCGCTGTACGGGCGGATCGTCGGGTTCTCCTCGGTCAGGGCAAGCTTGAGCCGGATGAGGGCGTTGGTGTGGGAGTCCGCGAGATGATGGACCACTTGCCGGACCGTCCAGCCATCGGGACGGTACGGGGTGTCGAGCTGGGCGTCCGTGAGCCCGTGGAGGGCGCCGTGGAGCTCGGTCGGGAGGTCGCGGATCCGGGCGATGCGCTCGACGCGATCCTCGGTCGTGGACGTGGCGGGGCGCTCGAAGCGGCCCAGCGGGTACGCGAGATCGATGGTCATCCGCAAAAGCTACCCTCGGAAGGGTTGCCCGGCGGGATGGCTCGGTCTAGACTTCGGATTCCCGAAGAGCTGCACGCTCATCGGGTCTCTGCCCCTTGGTGTAACTGGCAACACGCCTGACTCTGGATCAGGAGAGTCCTGGTTCGATCCCAGGAGGGGCAACTCGCAGGGCCCGTTCATCGTACACGATGAGCGGGCCCTCGGCGTTTCGGCCTATCTTCCCCCGATGCTCGCCACCCTCGCCCTCGCCATGACCCTCGCCGGGCCCGCCGACTCCCTCCGGTTCCCGACGGTCACCTCCGAGAACCTCGAGGGGCGCACCCTCACCCTCCCGGCCGACTTCTCCGGCGACCGTAACGTCGTCTTCGTCGCCTTCCTGATGCAGCAGCAGAAGGACGTCGACACCTGGAGCCCTTGGCTCCGGCAGACGCTCCCGAAGCATCCCGGCTCGGATTTCTACGAGATCCCGACCATCCAGCGGATGGTCGCGCCGATGCGCTGGGTGATCAACCGCGGGATGCGCGGCGGCATCCCCGACCGCGCGGTGCGCGAGCGCACGGTCACGCTCTACATCGACAAGGCGCCGTTCAAGGCCGCGCTCGGGATCACCGCCGAGTCGGCGATCCACGTCCTGCTGGTGAATCGCGCGGGGCGCATCCTCTGGCGGACGACGGGGGCCTTCACGCCGGCCAAGGCCGCCGAGCTCGACCGCGCGCTCGCCACCGAGCGGCGATAAGCGATCCGGGATGCGAGGCCGCAGGGCCGAGGGCATATTCCCGCATCATGCCGCCCGCCTCGGACTCCGATCAGCGCCCCTCCGTCCTGATCGTCGAAGACACCCCCGATCATGTGCTCCTGTTGCATGGGTTGCTCAAGGATCGGTACCGCCTGCAGGTGGCGACCAGCGGCGCGCGCGCCCTTGAGCTCGTCCAGGCCGCGCCGCCCGACCTCATCCTGATGGATCTCCTGCTGCCGGGGATGAGCGGGTTCGATGTCTGCGAACGGCTCAAGGCTGATCCGACGACGCGGGCGATCCCGGTCATCTTTCTGACGTCGAGCACCGAGGCCGAGGATGAGGAGCGCGGCTTCGGCGTCGGCGCCGTGGATTTCATCGGCAAACCGTTCGCGGCCTCGGTGGTGCGGGCGCGCATCGCGACGCATCTCGCCCTGCAGGACGCCTCCGATCGACTCCGCAGTCAGAATGTGGTGCTCGAGGAGGCCGTCGCGCAGCGGACCTCCGAGCTCGCCGTCAGCCAGGATGTGGCGATCCGCGCACTGGCCTCGCTGGTGGAGACCCGCGACAACGAGACCGGCTTCCACATCCTGCGCACGCAGCACTACGTGCGTGCCCTCGCCGAGCAGCTGCGGACGCACCCGGGGCTCGGAGCGCATTTCACGCCGGCGTCGATCGAGGCGCTCTTCAAGTCCGCCCCGCTCCACGACATCGGCAAGGTGGGCATCTCGGATGACATCCTCCGGCATCCCGGCAAGCTCTCGCCTGAGGCCTTTGAGATCCTCAAGACCCATACGACGCTCGGGCGCGAGGCACTCGAGCGCGCGGAGCGGGAGATCGGGGTGACGGTCGGGTTCCTGGCGTATGCCAAGGAGATCGCGCAGTCGCACCACGAGCGCTGGGACGGCGCCGGCTATCCGCACGGATTGGTCGGCGAGGCAATCCCGGTGGCGGCGCGACTGATGGCGCTGGCGGACGTCTATGATGCGCTGCGCTCCCGGCGCGTCTATAAGGAGGCGTATCCCGCCGAGGAGGCGGAGCAGATCATCCGCGGTGGGCGCGGGACGCAGTTCGATCCAGCGGTCGTGGATGCCTTCGAGGCGGTCCGAGCCGAATTCCGTGCGATCGCCGACCGATTCCAGGATTAAGCCATGCCCGTTCGCGACCTGAAGTTCGTCTCCAAGACGATGGCGGAGTTCCGGCTCTGGTTCGGGGCCGGGGCCGCACTGGTGTTCCTCGCGCTCGCGTTCCTCCAGTCGCAATCCGGTGGGGTCGGGCTCGCGGGTGGTGATCCGCTGATTCTCGTGGAGCTGACCATCGCCCTCCTCTGCACGATGGACGTCTGGTGGCTCGTGGTGCGTCGGCGTGGCTCCCCGCTTGCGTCGGGGATTCCCATCCTCGCGATGGGGGCGGCGCTGCTCTCGTTGTGGATCAACGGCGAAGGGAACCTCATCTACGTCCTCGTCTGTACGGGCTTGGTGTTCATCTTCCTGCCGCTCCGCCTCGCGCTGGGGGTCTCGCTTGGCGCGCTGGTGCTCGCGTACGGCATCCTCTCGATCCGCTGGGCGGCCGATGGCTGGGTACTCATCCGGGTGGTCATCGCGAACGGGACGGGGCTGGGGATCTGTTTGCTCTCCCGGTCGGCCTTCGACCGGCTCTCTGCGGGATATCGTCAGACGGTGCAGCTGCTCGAGGATTCCCTCGAGGCGTCGGAGCATGGCATCGGGGTCATCGGCAGCGATGGAGCAATCAAGGTCTACAATGAGCGGGCCGCAGCGATGTTCGACGCCCCGCCCTGGCTGGGCGAGGCCTTCCGGGCGGGGCGCACGGTCACGGTCCAGGACCTCGTGGCCCTGCAGCGGAGTCGAGGCGAGATTGCGGTGGTGGCCGAGTCGTCACCGGACGCGGCCCGTGCGATCGAGTACGGCGCGAATGTCTTCGATCCCGATTTCCCGCAGCGTTTCGTCCGGAAGTCGCTGCAGGGGCGCTGGATCGAGGTGATCACCCGGCCGATGCCGTCCGGGGACCTCGTGCGGAGCTATGCGGACGTCACCGCCTATCAGGAGGCGCTGGTCGCTGCCGAGGCCGCCGCCTCGGCCCGGACGCTGTTCCTCGCCAACGTCAGTCACGGGTTTCGGACCCCGTTGAACGCGATGCTCGGGCTGAGCCACCTCGCGTTGGAATCCGACCTCTCCCCTCGGCAGCGACAGTGGGTCGAGCAGATCCAGACCGCTGGGCACGAGCTGCTCACGCTCGTCGAGGACGTCATCGACCTGACCGGCCTCGAGAGCGGGGCGTCGCAGGTCGTGCGGGCGCAGGTGGCGCTGGAGGATGTGTTGTCGCCCGTCCAGCGGCTCGTGGCGCCGTTCTGCGTCGCCCGCGGGACACCCTTTACGATCTCGGTCGCCCCGGACGTGCCTGCCGAGGTCAGCGTGGATCCGGCGCGACTCATCCGGGTGCTCGGGGTGATGGTCCGCCAGGCGGCGCGGACCCAGGCCTCACTCCCGCTCGAACTCGCCGTCACCGCCGGCGACGATCCGTCGCAGGGCGCCAGCATCCGATTCGCGCTGCGTGCCGGAGCCTTCGATGCGATGCGCGACGCATCGACCGACGTCGCGGACCCACTGCGGGCGAGCGCGTTCGGTGCCGCGGCCGGAGACGAAGCGACCGATGCGCAACGCATCGCCGTCTGCAAACGCTATGTGGCCCTGATGGGCGGGTCGTGCGGCGTCGACCCCGCCGAGGATGGGGCGACGTCATTCTGGATCACCCTGCCGCTTGCGGCGACGGTGCGGCCATCGGCGCGAGTGTCCGGGCCGACCCCGGTGGTGACGATCGAGGACCGCCGTCCGGCGGTGCGTCCCGCGTCGCCCGATGCGCCAAGGCCCAGGGACCCGTCAGCCTCGTCACGTCTGCAGGCGCTAATCGCATCAGTCGGCAACGCCGCCGGGGCCTTGGTCGACCTGCCGTACCGTGGATGGGTGCTGGGCACGCTGGTGGTCGGCATCGGGATGATCGGGATGTCTGGATTGACGGCGCTCTTCGCCGGGTGGGAGCCTTCGCAGACCACGTGGCGGCGTGTGGTGCTCCCGGCCGCCGGCATCGGCGTCGGCCTCGTGCTCGTCGCCTGGTGGCACCGGCGCTTCGATCGCGAGTCGTCGCGGATGCGCGTCATCGTGGCCGCGGTGATGATGGGGATCTTTGTGTTCGCCGTCGGCTTGAATGGGGCCTCGGCAGCCATCTTCCTCTCTGCGGCGGTGCTCTATACCTACGTCAGCTTCCCGCTCGCCACGGCACGTGGGTTGTGCGCGTTCCTGATCGCCGCTGTCTCGCTGCGATTCGCCCTGGTGCCGACGGAGTTTCTCGTCTTCACGCGAGCGCTGACGGCGGGGCTCCTGACCGTCTTTCTGGCGGATCAGCTCCTCAGGGCCTTGCAGCTCTCCGGTGTTGCACTCGACGAGACCGCCGTGGCGCTTCGGAGTGCCTCCGGGGCCCTGCTGGACGACAACGCCGCCCTCGTCCGACGGTCCGAGGCCGCCCAGTCGGCACTCGACCGCCGGACCGAGCTGATGGGCGTGGTCAGCCACGAGATCCGCACGCCGATGAACGCGATCCTCGGGCTGACACAACTCGCGCTGCAAAGCGATCTGGCGGGCCGACAGCGGGAGTGGATGGACCGCATCCGGCGTCACGGCGTCCACCTCACGGGGTTGGTGCACAACATCCTCGACGCCACGCGGATCGAGGCCGGGAAGATGACCCTTCGCGTCGGCAGCTTCGACCTCGACGACGTCGTCCGGCAGGTCGGCGACGTTCTGGCGTCGGAGGCGGAGGCGAAGGGATTGCGGACCGGTATCGACATCGCCCCCGACGTTCCGCGCTGGATCCAAGGCGACATCGTGCGGTTCACCCAGATCTTCCATAACCTGATCACCAACGCCGTCCGCGCGACCGCGGAGGGCGAGGTGCGCGTCCGCGTGCGACGCGCGTCGGAGGCAGGACCGGGACTCTGGCTCCGCCTCGAAGTCCAGGATACCGGGAGCGGCCTCTCGGCGGAGGCCCAGCGACAGATCTTCGCGCGCCGGCCTCAGCTCGAGGCCCGAGCGGATCAGGTGCGGGGGGCTGGGCTCGGGCTCCCCATCACGAAGTGGATCGTCGATCAGATGCAGGGGGAGATCGGCGTGCGGAGCGAACTCGGGGTGGGCTCCACCTTCTGGTGCGTGGTGCGCGTCGACGAGGGAACGCCTGCGTCGCGGCCCGCGGGCGAGGAGCGCCCGCCGGTGCCACCGCGCGAGGGGCGGCATCTGCGGCGGGCGGTGCGTCGGCTGCGGGGCGCACGCGTCCTCGTCGTGGATGACAATCGCATCAACCGGGAGATCGCGGTCGAGCTGCTCCGAAACGTCGGGCTCGAGGCGGAGGAGGTCGGGGATGGGGCGATCGCCGTCGATCGGGCGATCGCGGAGCCCTTCGATCTCGTCCTCGTCGACCTGCAGATGCCCGGACTCGATGGTCTGATGGTCACCGAGCGCATCCGCCGGAGGAAGTCGGCCGAGGTGCTTCCCATCGTCGCGATGACGGCGAGTGTGACGTCGGAGGACCGGGTGCGGTGCCTCGCCGTGGGGATGAACGACCATATGGCGAAGCCGTTCGATCCGGAACAGCTCTGGGCGATGCTGCTGCGTTGGATCCCTCCCCGCGTCGATGCCACGCCCGCGGGCGCGGAGCCCTCCACCGGACCGGGGGTGACCGCCACGGCAGTGGCGGCGTTCCCACGGGTCCGTGGGTTGCACGTCGAGCAGGGGCTGCGTCGGGTGCTTGGGAATGAGACGCTGTATCGCCGCCTGCTGTCGGAGTTCCTCCTGGGTCAGTCCGACGTCATCGCGCGTCTGCAGGCGGCGGTACGCGGAGGCGACCTCGTCGCCGCAGGGCGTCTCGGGCATACGCTCGCCGGCGTCGCCGGGGGAATCGGGGCCATCGAGGTCGCTGATGCGGCGGCGGCGTTGGAGCGCAACGTGCGCCGAGGGGGCGAGCCGCGGGAGGTCCAGGCGGCGGTCGAGCGCATCCGGCTTCAGATCACCCCGCTCTTGGCCGACTTGGATGCGTTCCTGGGCTTCGTCGAACCGCTCGAGGGCCGTCTGCCGGTCGGATGGTCGGCAGCGGAGGTCGTCACGCTCCTCGATACGTTGGAGGCGCTGCTCGCGGCGAGCGATCCCGAGGCGCGGGACTGGCTCGTGCAGCATGGGGGCGTGCTCGATGGGTTCGGGCCTGAGGCATCCGCCGCCATCCGTGAGGCGGTCGAGCGGTACGATCTCGCCACGGCCGCGTCGCGCCTGCGCGCGGCACGTGCCGCGTGACCGCTCCGCACTGACCCAGCTCGCCCCCCGATGACGCCCTCGCGCGACCCGTCGCTCTCTCGTCCCCTGCCGCTCGCAGAGGCCGAGCCGGTCGCGTTGGCGATGGGGGAGGGCGGGACCGGGTGGTTCAGCTCGCTCGATGACACCGCGCTCCTGGACCGCCTCTTGCCGGAGGAGGCGCGGGCGGTCCGGGAGCGGATCGGTCGCGAGATGGCGGCGGCGATCTCGGTGCTCGCCTGGCTGACGATCCCCGTGAGCCTCCTGCTGCTCAACCTCGACGTGATGCGGTGGCAGCAGGGGTACTTCGACCCGGCGCGGAACCCGCTCGCGCCGTGGTGGGTCGCGACGGTGGTGGCGCATATCGCGTTCGGGCTCTCGGTGGTGCCGGCGGTGATGATCTGGCGCCTGCGGCGCCTGCACGGCGCGCGGTCGTTCCGGCAGCTGCAGGCGCTGCACGTGACGCTGATGAGCGCTGGGGTCCTCGGGATGGCACTGCTGGCCGTCTGGACGCGTCCCACGTCGCACGACCTCACGGTGGCCGTGGTGATGGGGAACCTCCTCTACCACCTGCCGCGCCGTGGTCGACGGTTCTTCAACGTCGTCGTCGTGGCGGTTGGGGTCGCCATGGTCTGGCAGACCGCCCGGCTCGCAGCGGACGCGGTGGAACCGGCGGTCCGGCTCGTGGAGGTGTGGGGGATCGGTGTGCTCGCGCTGCTCGGCGGCTACGTCGTGCGGCGCCAGCGCATCCGGGCGTTGCTGATGGAGCATCGACTGGGGCGGCTCGCGCTGGTGGACGCGCTCACCGGGCTCGCCACGCGGCGTCGGGTGGAGGAGTTGGCCGCGGTGGCGATTGATGCCGCGACGCCGGCCGCGCCGCTCGCGGTGATCCTGCTCGACGTCGATGAGTTCAAGTCGATCAACGACACCTTCGGGCACAATGTCGGTGACGAGGTGCTACGCGGGATCGCCCGGATCGTCCAGCAGCGCGGGCGGCTGAGCGATGTGGTCGGTCGTTGGGGGGGCGAGGAGTTCATCATCCTCTGTCCCGAGACGCCGGTGACGGGGGCGTTGGGGCTCGCCGAGCAGCTGCGGGCGCGCATCGCACGGCAGGAGTTCGCCGGGGTGGGGCGCCGGACGGCGAGCTTCGGTGTGGCGGAGGCGGCGCCGGGGGAGATGCTGCTGGAGGTGGTGGCGCGGGCCGACGCGGCGCTCTACGAGGCGAAGCGCGCGGGGCGGAACCGGGTGCGCGAGGCGTCGCCGGCGGGCTGAGCGGCTGACGCGGGGTGAGCCGGCGCGGCGCCGGCTCGGGGTGACTCACATGATGGCGCGGCGGACCGCGTGGCGGCGGCCGATCAGGGGATGCGACCCTTGGTCGTCGTCGGCTTTGTCGTCGGCGACGAGGTGGTGGTCGTCGTGGTGGTCGTCGTGGTGGGGGTGCCGCGCGGGTTCGATGGGACGTTCGGCGACGTGGTTGGCGTTGGCGTGGGCGTGGGCGTCGGCGTCGGCGTCGGGGTCGGGGTCGGGGTCGGGGTCGGGGTCGGCGTCGGCGTCGGCGTCGGCGTCGACGGCGTGGTCCCCGTCCCGGTCCCAGTTCCCGTCGTCGGTGTGGACGGCGCCGTCGGTGCTGTCGGGAGCTCGGGCTCCTGGTCGTCCTTGCCCGTCGTCGGTGCGTCCGCGGTGGCGATCGGACCACCGGCGGGCAGCACGCCGACCGGGGGAATCACCGTGTACGTCACCGGAGCGGCGACCGGCGCTGGGGCGTTCCGGCCGGAGGCGCGGTACGCGAAGCTCCAGGTCATCACGACGGGGCAAAGCGCGCACGGCAGATCACTCGTACTCACGACCGCGGAGGGTGACGTGGGGGTGAGCGTGATGGCTTTGTTCCGCCCGACCTCCACCTTCGCGGTGAGGTTCGTGGCGACCGGGGCGGTGAGCGTGACCAGGAGCCGCCACCCGATGTTGCTCCGCACGTTGGCGGTGGAGGTCGCCGTGACGGTGGAACCGGAGACGCGCGTCACGTTCATGATCGGCGGAACCAGCACGCCCTGCAGCACGGGCTGCGCGAGCCCGACGCTCGTCGCGACGAGTTGCGTCGTCTGGGCGCACACCGGCGCACTCGAGAGCGCGCTCGAAAGCGCGACGGCGATGATGAGGCCGCGCACCCGATGCGCCCGCGTATGCGCAGCCGGTCGACGGTGCGGCATCACGGCGTCGTCAGCGTCAGGGTGATCGGCATGCTGTAGCTCCCCGGCGGATCGCCAGTCCACGACAGCGTCGTCCACCAGTAGAGCGTCGTGATGTTGCTTCCCGAGGCGGCGCCGGCGCTCCCGGAGGCGATGGTCGCGGCCGTCGTCGACAGCCCGGTGCCTGATCCGGAGTTCACGGTCGAGAAACGGATGCTGCTCACCGGCTTGTCGGCTCGCGCCAGCGATCCGGTCGCTGTGAAGGTCGTGTTCCCGCTCGCGGTGATGATCCAGGTCCGGTTCGCACGGACTTCCACCGTCATCGTCTGCGTCTCGGTTTTCCCGGCGTTCAGGTCGGCGATCGACGGCGTGGTGTTCCACGTCGTCGGCGAGACGGTCATCTCGAGCAGCGTGGGGGCGAGAAAGCCGGTGGCGTTCTCGCCCGTCAGGGACGGCGCAGCGGTGCAGGACTTCGGCCCACTGGAGCCGGTGCCGATCGTTTGTGTGGTGCACGTGGACTGCGCATCGGACGGCACGCTGCAGAGGGCGAGGCAGAGCGCGACCACGATGGCGCGCTGCCTCGGAGTGGAGGACCGAAGGCGTCCCACGCTCGATGGGTGGCTCACCGGACTCTCGCCGCGCGGAACGTCCCCGATGCCGGTGCACTCCCGCTCTGCACCCAATCGCCCACCAGCGAGTCACCTCGGAGTTGAGACAAGTGCGTCCGAATCTGCCCTCCCGCGAGCGTCACCTCGAGCCGAGCCACCCCCGAGCCCACGACGCTCCCGCCCACGAGTCCTGACACCGGCGAGCGCTGGCCGCTCATCTCCACGAGCTCGGCGCTGAACGATCCCTCGATCGAGCCGGTCTCCGCGCCATCCAACTGGAGCTGTCCAACTAGCTGGGCCGTCGACCCGGAGATCTGCGCCTCGTACCGCCACGCGCCATCGAAACGCGCATCCCCCTCGCCGGTGCCCGTCGGCCCTTCGCAGGCGGCGACGAGCGCACCGGCGACGAACGCGCCGATGCGCCGGACCAGCTGAGGAAACGAGCAGCGCAGCATCACTGTTGTTGCTGGCGCTGCTGCTGCTGCTGCTGCCGCTGCTGTTGCTGCTGCTGCTGCTGCTGTTGTTGTTGCTGCTTCTGCTGCGTCCCACCGACCGCCGTCGCCGTCGGCGCGGTCGCGCCGTTGAGCATCGCGTTGACCCCGAGCCCCTCGCCGTTGGCCATCTTGATCAGGCGGCCCTGCGGGACGAGTTCGATGCGCTGCGCCGGCGCGCCGGGGAGCGCGGAGCCACGCGCGACCACCACGGCACGATCATCCACGCGGAGCGCCGTCGGCGACTCGGTCGCAGCGGCGGAGATCACATACTCGCCGATCGGGAGCGCGTCGAACCGCGCGACCCCGTCAGCGTTCGCGACGACGCGCCACTCACGGCCCTCGGCGTTGCGCACCGTCACGACCGAGGTGGTCGGGCGGCTCGCCGTGCTCGCGGTCACGACCGGCGTCCGCGGCTTGAGGATCGCGACCTCGAGACGCGCCACGGTGCGCACGGGGATCGCCCAGCGCTCGTCGGCGGCGCGACGGCCGGGACGCTGGTCGAGCCGGAGCGAGCGCACGTCGAGCTCCGGCATCGCGCCCTCGATCGGCAAGCGGTAGCGCCCAAGATGGTCCGTCGTCACCACGCTGCTCCCGGTGCGGATGGTGACCGCGGGGACCGCTGGCTCCCCCTCGTCACGGACGCCGTCGTCGTCGAGGTCCTCGAAGACGACGCCCGTCCGCTGCCGCCACCGGTCGCCGGTCGCCGCGAACGTGTTGCGGACCACGCGGAGCGCGAAGGCGGTGCGGGTCGGCACGAGGCGCTGGCCCTGCCACGCCTCGTGCTCGACGCCGGCGATCACGGCGAACTCCCCGGGGAGCTGCGCGCGGAGCGCGGCGCGGGCGTTGTCCATCGCTGCTGCCCCGAGGTAGCTGCGCGAGACGCTCCCCTCGAGGGAGAGCCACGGCAACGCGCGCACGGGGCGCAGCTCCGAGCCCTGCAGCTGCAGCCCGAGCTCCGACGCCTGCGACGAGGTCGCTGCGGCGTAGTTGGTGCGAAGGGCGATCGAACCGGCGGCGCCGGTCATCGACACGCCGGAGCGAAGCGCCGCACGCGTGAGCCGATCCGTCACGTCGAGCGTCGTGCCGCGCGCCCACCGATCCTGCACCCGCGTTGAGGCCTCGAGGTCGATGCGGGCGATGCCGACCGCGGTGCTCGCCCGCACGCCGAGGTCGGTGTCGAGCGCGCCCTGCGTCATCCCCTCACGGCCGACGCGGAACCCGCTCGCGCCGAGCATCGCGCCGAACTGGCCGCTCCGGCCGAAGCGCCGCGCCGGCGCGATGCTCCCGCCGAACGAACGCGAGGCGCCGATGAGATCGTCGCCGTCCTGACTCCCCCACCCGTGCGCGTTGATGGTCCATGCGTCGGTGACGCGGACCATCCCTTCCGCCGTGACATTGTCACGGGCGATGGCGAGGGCGTTGCTCCCGCCGGGGGCGTGCTGCGCCTGGAAGCGGGCCCGGCCACGGGCGCCCTCCCACGCGGCGTCGAGCGCCACGCCCATCCCACCCTCGGTGCCGGTCCGGCGGTCGGCGAGGGTGAGCCCGACGACGGCCCCCGGCGCGAGCGTGTAGCGTGCGCCGATGCTCACCGCCGTGAGGGAGCGCTCGGCACCGAGCCCGAGGGCACCGAGCCGGAGCCGCGACGCGGCGGCCTCGACGCTGAGCGGGCCGTCCGTGGTGCTGCGCCAGGTGACGGCGCCTTGGACCGACCGATCGGTCTCGCTCCGGACCGCCGCCAACAAGAGGGAGCCCAGCCCGTCGAGCGTGAGGGTCGCGCCCTCGCCGCCGAGGCTGCGCCCGGCGAGCTCGGGGAGCTGCAGTCCGACGCGGCCGACCTGAAGCGAGCCATACCGGGTGGAGACGCCAAGGCTCGTGCCGCCGAGCGGGATTCCGACCGCTGAACCGCCGCGGACGAGCCCGGGGTCACGGAAGTCGACCGCCCCGGCGAGCGTGCCTTGGACGGAGACGCCGGGCGCGATGGCGCCGCCGAGCTCGAGGGCCGCGACCTGCTGGGAGTTGCCGGAGCTCGAGCCGACCATCGTGACGCTGCTGGTGAGGCGCAGCGCCTCGCCGCGCGAGGCCTGCCCGCGGGTGCCTGCGACCTCGACGAGGCTCTGCGCCTCGGCGACCGCGGAGAGGCCCACGGCGCGGACCACGACGGCGGTGCCACCGGCCTGGATCGACGTCGGGACGCGGAGCGCGATGCGAACCGGGAGGGCCGCCCGCGGATCGACGACGAGGCGGGTCACGCCGCGCACCGTCGCGCCCCACGCCTCGGGGGCGCGCACGTCGAGGAGGACGGAGTCGGCGGCGTTGCCACCGTTCCGCAGGGTGAAGAGGAGCTCGACGTCCTCACCGGAGGTGGCCATCCGGAGCGGGATCGCCGCGTGCAGCTCGAGCGCGCGCTGCGCCGCGATGCTGACGGCGAGCGGGAGGGCGCGCGAGGCCGTCCCCCGCCGGAGGACGACGCGGCCGACCTCACGCTGACCGGCGTCGAGCTGGCTGCTGAGCTGGAGCGAGACGAGGAGGGGTGCGGTGCGGGGCCCGGTCACGGTGCCGCTCGTCGCGCCGATGGCACGGACGCCGGGATCGGTCTCGATGGTGTAGCTCCACTCGCCGGTGAGGTCGGCGGGGAGCGCGACGCGCAGCAGCCGCACCGCGCTCGAACCCCGGTCCTGCGCGAGGAGCAGGACCGGGGTGAGCAGCGCGAGGACGAGCGAACGCAGGCGCATCAGGTGCACTGGTTCGCGTTGTTGAGCCGCCGCCCGGTCACGGAGAAAGTCAGGCTCGGTCCGATGTACGTGTTCGGCGCATCCGTCCAGTCGATCGGGGTGCGGAAGTACAGCACCCCCGATCTCGTCCGGTTCGACGTGGTCAGAAAGAGGCTGCCGACCGCGTTCGCGGAGGTCGTCAGCGTCACGTTCTGGTTCGTGGCGTTCGCCCCCCACTTGATCTCACCGACGGCCTTGTCGCCCCCCGCCTGGGTCGCGCCCCGCACGTACACCGTCGCGCAGACGCTGGTGCTCCCACCATTCAGCGTCACCGTGTACGTCACCGGCGTCGATCCGATGATGAACCCCTGCGCGTAGTCGTCGAGCGTCGCGTCCTGCATCAGCGAGCCGGCATCGGTCACGGTGAGCGTGACCGTCTGCGCCGCGGCATCCGCGGCGAGGAGGCTGAGCAGGAGGACGACGGCCCGGCGGAACATCAGGGGATCTCGAGCAGGGCCTGGGCCGCGAGGATCTCCTCGGTGCCGATCTCGAGGAGCAGGATCACGGCGTAGCGGCCGGCGGGCATCGCGGGGAGCGGGGTGCGTACCACGCGGCGTGCGCCACCGAGCACGGGGAACTCTTCGACGTCCACGCGTTGGGCGACCGAGTCGTCCTCGCGGCGGATCTCGATGTGACCGCGGGCCAAGGACTGCACGAGCCCCGTGTTCCGGAAGGTGGCGACGAGGGTGTCGGCACGGGCGCCCGAGGCGGTCAGGCCGCTGGCGATGACCGCCTCGGTGAGCTCGCCGGCGGCCGGCGCGTCTGGCTCCACATACACCTTGATGCCGTAGCGGAGGTTATATGTGAGGGCGGCGCCATTCCGGTTCGCCTGCGCCGGCGGGGGCGGCATCTCGACGAAGAGGATGCTGTGGCACGGGGTCGCGTTCGCCGGCAGGGAGACGCGGATCTCCTCCGACCGTCCCGCCTCGATGCTGAGCGTCATCGGGAAGATGGTCAGCGCATCGCGGCAGGAGCCGGCGATGGTCCCGGTCTCGAAGTACCGATTCTCTCCGGTCTCGGAGCGGTCCCAGTCCGAGGTGCGGATGGTGACCTGCACCGGCGCGTTCGAGACGTTGTTGATGCGGAACGACTGGGTGGTGGGCTCGGCGGTGCCGAGCGTGAACTTCACTTCGAGTTGTTCGATCGAGATCTGGGCGGCCACCGGGGTGGCGGCGATCAGGGTCCCGACGAGCAACCCGGTGAGGGCGCCGAGGCGCCCCCACCGGGTTGCGCTGCCCACGGGACGGCCGGTCAGGGCCCGAGCGTTCGCGGGCAGGAGGGTCATCACGGCGCGACGAGCGTGAAGGTGACGCCGAGCGAGTAGGCGCCGGGCTGGTCCTTCGTGATGTCGTACAGCGTTCGGTACGAGACCGTCTTGTTGGCCGAGCTGTTCACCGCAGAGCCGCTGCCGATGTCGGCCGGGGTGTCGGTGATCGCCAAATAGGAGCCGGCGTCGACCTTCCACGCGAGGTCGGCGATCGGCTTCGCATAGGTCGCGGCGCCGCTCTGCGCGGTGTGCGAGAAGGTGCCGGCGTCGGCGCTGATCTGCACGCGGTACGAGCGGTTCGAGCGGACCGAGAAGGTCGGACCGGTCGTGACGGTCGTGTCGACACCGGCCGCGCTGAAGGCGGCGATGTTGGCCGGAGCGTCGAGGCTCACGGTGGTGCCGCCGAGCGTCAGCTGCATGATCGACGGGACGGTCATCGAGAGGGTCGTGCCGACGGTGCAGCTCACGGTGGAGCCGGCGGCGTCAGCAACGGTGCAGGAGGACTGCGCCTGCACGGGAGCGGCGGCGAAGAGCGCGACGGCGACGAACGGGACGAACTTCCGCATGGTGTTTCTCCTTGAGAGAAAAAAGGTGAAATGCCGGTGGGGTGTTCGGCGTCGGTGCCGTGTCCGCTTTGGCTGACTCTTTATAGAGGAAGGTCCGTGCCAAAGTCGGAGAATGTATAAAATCTCGACAGTTAGCCTAAAATCAACCGAAATTTGCCTATTTTTGTGATAAATATTACAAAAATGCTATTTTCCGGCGTCCGTAAGATCCGGTGAAACGCAATCCACTATTGCACGGTATTGCATCCTGCCACACCAAACTACGGGCGCTTATCCACCGTCGTCACCTCGATCACCCCGAATTCGTGCCCTGGGCCATACATCTGCACCCCACGGTTCTGGTCCAGATACCGCAGCTCCACCAGCTTCCCCGCCGGTACCATCCGCAACACCTCCAGGTCGGGCTGCCGGATCCCATCTACATATAGAACGACCTCGGTCGCCCCACCCCCGGCCCCCCCGAACACGTTCGACGACGCCACATCCCCCACCGGCGGCCGCAGCCACTGCGGCCGGAGCAGTCGGACCGCGTCCTGCGCGGTCACCATCGCCGACCCAGCCTCGTCCAGCTCGATCCGCGTCAGCTTGTTCCGGTCCCCCCGTCGACGCGCGGCCTGCCCCTCGGCGTCCCCCACCACGAGCGCCAGCAGCACCCCGAGGACTGTCACCCGCCACGCCGCCCTGCGCCCGAGTCCAGTCACGATCCCCCGCACCAGCCCGAGCAGCCCGCTCATCCGTTCGGTTTGCATCGCCCCCATCCCCGATCAGCCGCCTGAGCCGATCTGCTTGGTGTACTTGATCGTCAGCGACCGCGCGACCGGCTCCCGCCACCGCGTGAAGCTGTCCGCCTGCTCCCCATCATTAAATACGATGAACAGCCCGGTCCCGGCCGTGTTCAGCCAAGCGAACCGGAGATTCGCCGTGAAGATCTCCGCCTGATTGTTGTACTGCGTCAGCGTCTGTACGAAGATACGGGGCGTGAAGAAGTACGCGAACTTCACCCCGATCAGCTGCCGGATGAAATCCCCCTGCGGCAGGTCCACGTCCTGATAGTCGAGCGTCAGGGACGACGAGATCGAGGCCCCCCGACGCGCGGTGAAGGTCACGTTCCCCCCCGACCGCGTTCCACTGTAGAACTCCCCGGACTCGAGCCGCGCGAGGAACGAGAGCGGCGCGCTCGGGTCGGTCCCCCAATCGATCCCCGGGAGCGCGAACCGATACTGCCCCGCCGGGAGCACCACCCCGGGGGCGATGGTGAAGGGCGCCTGCAGCCCCTCCGTGTACACGTTGATGTCCGGCCCGAATCGGGCGCCGCTGTTGAACTCGGCCTCTGTCAGGTCGATGTGCGCCCACGACGACTGCAGGAAGCCATCGGTGCCCACGTAGCGCCGGAGCGAGATGTGCGGGTTCCACTGCCGCACCCGCGTCCACTTGGGACTCCGGACGAGCCGCATCAGCATCAGCTCGTCGAACCGATACCCGGCGGGCCGCCCCATGAAGCCGACCTCGGGGTTGAACGCCTCCCCCACCTGCAGCACACGCGCCGAGTGATTCCAGTCGCGCGTCTGGAACGCCACCCGGCTGCTCCACGACCAGGGATCCCCCGCGCGCCCCGGTGTCTCGGATCGTCCGACCCAGGCATCGGCCGTCCAATCCTGCCCGATCCCGACGCGCGCATCCGCACCGATCACCCGGTTGTAGTTGCCGCCATCGGCCGTGCTCTGCCGCTGCACGGCGATCACCCCCACACGCGACCGCGCCGAGATCTCCTTCAGCACACGCGCCACGGAGTATGAGTTCCCCGCCGTCGCCCCCACATCGTCCGTCACCATCTGCAGCGCGCCCACGGTGAGCCCGCCGATCCGCCCGGTGAGGCGTCCACCGCCGAGGATGGGCTGCGGCTGCCCCGTCGCGGCATCGATCCCGATGCGCCGCGTGAAGAAGAGATCCACCGCCTGCGGCGTCCCCGCCGAGAAGACCCCAGCGTTCTCGAGGAAGAAGGGGCGCTTCTCAGGGAAGAAGAGGGGGAAGCGCGTCAGGTTCGTGCGCTGCTCGTCCACCTCCACCTGCGCGAAGTCGGTGTTGTACGTGAGGTCGAGCGTCAGGCTCGGCGTGATCCCGTACTTGGCGTCGACGCCGAACTCCGCGATTCCACGATAGGCGTTCTGCGTGGCGAAGTTCCGCGACGTGCTCCCGAGCGAATACGGCGTCACCGTCGCGATCCGCTGCGCGGGGACGGCGAGCCCCTCGAGCATCCCCGCCTGCGAGAGGCGGTTGATGCTGAACTGCCGCGAGACGCGACTCCAGAGCGCCTCCTCGTTCCGGCGGCGGATGCCGCGCATGATGTTGAGCCCCCAAGTCTGCACATCGCCGCCACCATACCGGATGGTGGAGAAGGGGATCCGGAACTCAGCGTACCAGCCGAGGGAGTCCTGCGAGGTACGCACGGTCCAGCTCGCGTCCCAGTTCACGTTGATGCCGCCGAGGGCGCCGGCTTGCGCGCGGTTCTGCCCACCGGCGAAGACGCCGCCCCCCTCGCCCTCGCGGATGATCTGTTCGTCGTGCTCGATCCCCGACGGCGTGGTACCGAAGAGGAAGCCGTTCTGGCGGTCGTGGTAGGTGTCGAGGATGAAGGCGAAGTAGTCGCTGTTCGTCAGCGTGACGTCGCGAATCTTCTCGCTCGGCACGATGAGCTGCGGCTCACGGTCGTAGAGCCAGGCGCCGACATAGAGCGCCTCACCGTCGGTGAGGATGCGTACCTCGGTGCGCTCGGTGACGGGGGTCCCCTCGAGGGGCTCGCGCTGCACAAAGTCGGTGAAGAGCGCCCCCTCGCGCCAGATGGCGTCGTCGAGGCGGCCATCGAGGGTCGGCGCGGTGCGGACGACGGTGGCGCGGCCGATGCGGCCCGAGCCGCTGGTCGTGGGGACGTTCATCGACTGCGCGGAGAGCACGCCGGCGCCGGCGAGCGTGAGGAACACCCCCAGCGCGATGGCGCGGCGGTACGGACGATACAGGGCGGCGACAGCGGTGGCAGCGGGCACGAGCGGCGGGGCGCGGGTGGATGAGCGGGCGTGGAACGTGGGAAGGTGCGGATTCTGGGCGGATGACGCTACCGGAACCCCGACGTGCGCTCCACGAAATGCCTGACGCACACGCCCCACCCATCGTTGCACCTTGGCCTCATGCGCCCCCTCTCCCTCCTCCTGCTCGCCGGCGGACTCGCTGCCTGCGGCCCCTCCATCCGCTACGAGCGCGCGCCGGATCGGGTCGTTCCCGCGGATGCGCGATGGGCCTGGAGTCCGCCCGACTCCGATGGCTATCCGGTGACCGCGGGCGGGACGGCCGTCCCGGACACCATCGATCGGGCGATCGCCGATGCCATCGAGAACGAGCTCGTCGCGCGGCGCTTCCAGCGCACGACGCCGGAGCTCGCCGAGTTCCTCGTCCACTACCACCTCGCCCGTCGGGCGCGCGTGGATACCCTCCCGCCGCGTGACGACACGGCCTGCCCGCCGGGCTGCACGCGGCGCTGGGATCCGTGGTGGTGGTACGGGACGCCGGAGGAGATCGAGTCCCGCACGGTCCGGTGGGACGAGGGGACGCTCGTCATCGACGCGGTGACGCCGGACGGGAAGATTGTCCTCTGGCGCGGCGTGATGTCGGCCGAGGTGAGCGAGCGGACGATGCGGGAGGCAGGGCCGGCGATCCGCGACGGGGTGAAGCGGGTGCTGCGGGGGTTTCCGTGAAGGTTGAAGGTTGAAGGCTGAAGGCTGAAGCGGGCCGTCGTTCGCCTTCAGCCTTCAGCCTCTAGCCTTTAGCTCATCGCCCGGCGTAGGTTCTGGCGGTCTCCCGCTGGTCCCTCCCCCCTGCGTCGAGGTTTCGGATGCCCGTTCCGACCCCGCCCGCCGCGCGCCGCAGTTCCCGATGGTCCGGCGTCGCCCTCCTCCTCGTCTCGACTGCGTTGACTGCCGGCGCGCAGCTCCCCGCCGGCACCCGTGCCGGTGAGTGGCAGGATCTCCTCGCCGGCGGCGCCGCCCGGCACTGGCGGGAGTACCGGCAGGAGACGCTCCCCGCCGGCTGGCAGTACGATGCCGCCACCAACACCCTGACGCGGCGGAGCGGGAAGGACATCATCACCCGCGAGCAGTACGGCGACTTCGAGCTCGAGCTCGAATGGCAGGTCGGCCCCAAGGGGAACAGCGGAATCTTCTACCGCGCGACCGAATCGACCGACGTGATCTACGAGAACGCGACGGAGATGCAGGTCCTCGACAACGCGGGGCACCGCGACGGCGCGAGCCCCCTCACCTCCGCGGGCGCCAACTACGCGCTCTACGCCCCGGTTCGCGACGTCTCGCGACCGGCCGGCGAGTGGAACCGGGTCCGCATCGTCGCCGTCGGCCCGCACGTGGAGCACTGGCTCAACGACGTGAAGATCCTCGAGTACGAGGCGTGGACGCCGGAGTGGACGGCGAAGGTGAAGGCCTCGAAGTTCGACCAGTGGCCGCCGTATGGGCTCGCGCGGCGCGGGCATATCGGCCTGCAGGAGCACGGCGACGTGGTCTCGTTCCGCAACATCCGCATCCGGGAGCTGGCACGATGAAAGCCAAACTCGGTGCGATGATGTTCCTCCAGTACTTCATCTGGGGGGTCTGGTTCGTCACGATGGGGACCTACCTCGGGCAGACGCTCGGGTTCGACGACCAGCAGATCGGCCTCGCCTACGGCGCCACCGCGATCGCGGCGCTCGTCTCCCCCTTCTTCATCGGGGCCGTCGCCGACCGCTACGTGCACAGCGAGAAGCTCCTCGCGGCGCTGCACCTCGCCGGCGCGGCGGTGATGTGGATGGTCTCGCGGCAGGCGTCGTTCGACACCTTCTACCCGCTGCTGATCGTCTACGCGCTCTGCTTCATGCCGACGCTCTCCCTGACCAACGCAATCTCGTTCTATCACGTGAAGGACGCGGCGAAGGAGTTCCCACTCATCCGCGTGCTCGGCACGATCGGGTGGATCGCCGCAGGGATCCTCGTCGGCAAAGTCCTCAAGGCCGACAAGTCGGCGCTCCCGATGCAGCTCGCCGCCGGCGCCAGCGCGGTGATGGGGCTCTTCGCCCTCGCCCTCCCGGCGACGCCCCCCACCGCGGCGGGCCGCGCCTTCTCGGTGCGCGACGCGCTCGGCCTCGACGCGCTCCAGCTCCTCCGGCACCGCGACTTCCTCGTCTTCACGCTGGGGAGCTTCCTCCTCTGCATCCCGCTCCAGTTCTACTACACCTTCACCAACCCCTTCCTGAACGAGATCGGGGCGCCGGAGCCGGCGTTCATCCAGACCTTCGGGCAGATGAGCGAGATCGGCTTCATGGTCGTGCTCCCCGTCCTGATGTCGCGGTTCGGCATCAAGGGGATCATGCTCGGCGGGATGGCGGCGTGGGCGCTGCGCTACTTCGCCTTCGGTGCCGGCGACGCGGGGCAGGGGATGTGGCTCATCTACGCCGGCATCCTCCTGCACGGCGTCTGCTACGACTTCTTCTTCGTCGGCGGGCAGATCTACACCGACCAGCGCGCCGGTGCGTCGATCCGCGGCGCGGCGCAGGGGTTCATCAACTTCGTCACCAACGGCCTCGGGTACTTCGTCGGCGCCTTCGTCTCGGGCCGCGTGGTGAACCAGTACGCGAGCGTCGACCCCGTCACCGGGACGACGGTCCACGACTGGGCTCGCATCTGGCCGATCCCCGCCTACGGGGCCCTCGCCGTCCTGCTCCTCTTCGCGCTCACCTTCTCGGCCAAGGACGCGAACGCGTCCGCGGCCCGCTGATTCGGAGATCCTGATGACCCCACTCGATCGTCGTCGTTTCGTCGGCGGGATGGCCGCCGCCGGTGCCGTGGCCGCGATGCCGCGTGCCCTCCACGCCCTCGCTGACACCCCGGTGCAGCCCAACCAGAAGCTGCGCGTCGCCTGCATCGGCGTCGGCGGGATGGGCTTCAGCGATGTGCGCGGGATGGCGGACGAGCAGCTCGTCGCCTTCGCCGACTGCGACTGGCGCTCCGCGGAGCGCGCCTTCCGCACCTGGCCGACGGTCCGGCGCTACAAGGACTTCCGCGAGATGCTCGAGAAGGAGGCCAACAACATCGATGCGGTCACCGTCTCGACGCCTGACCACGTGCACGGCGCTGCGGCGATGATGGCGCTCAAGATGGGGAAGCACGTGTACTGTCAGAAGCCGCTCGCCCGCACCATCGGCGAGGTGCGCGCGCTCAAGACCGAGGCGGCACGCCGCCCGCGACAGGCCACGCAGATGGGGAACCAGGGGCACAGCGCCGAGGGGATCCGCCTCATCCGGGAGTGGGTGGAGGCGGGGCTCATCGGCCCGGTGCGCCGCGTGGAGTACTGGACCAACCGGCCGATCTGGCCGCAGGCGGTCAACCGCAGCACGCAGGCGCACAACGTGCCGGAGACGATGGACTGGAACCTCTGGCTCGGTCCTGCGGCGATGCGGCCGTACAATCCGTCGTATGCGCCGTTCAACTGGCGCGGCTGGCTCGATTTCGGCACCGGCGCGATGGGCGATATGGCCTGCCACCTGATGGACGCCGCCTACTGGACGCTCGGGCTCAAGTATCCGTCGAAGATCATCCCGGAGAGCACGCTCCTCTACAGCGAGAGCTTCCCGGCGGCGGAGCGGATCACGTATGAGTTCCCGGCGATCGGGAACCGTCCGGCGGTGACGCTCGTCTGGCGCGACGGCTCGATCTTCCCGCCGGCGCCCGAGGGGTGGCCGGCGGACCAGGATTGGCCGTTCGACCGCGAGGGCGGACAGGTCTGGATCGGCGACAAGGGGATGATCCTCGCAGGGACGTACGCCGAGAACCCGCGGCTCCTCGACACGAAGGTCGCCGCGGAGGTCGCGGCGCGTCCGGTGCCGCCGAAGTACGCGCGGACGCGCGGCGTCTACCAGGAGTTCATCACCGCCTGCAAGACGGGTGGGCAGGGGGGGAGCGACTTCGCCGGCTACGCGGGCCCGATGACGGAGATGATCCTCATCGGCGTGCTCGCGGTGCGGATGGGGCGGACGCTGGAGATGAACCCCGACACGGGGGCGATCACGAATGCGACGCCGCCGAGCGAGTGGGTGACACCGACGTTCCGGAGTGGGTGGTCGCTCTGATCGTCGAAGCGTATGTGGATCAGCTCGAGACCGCCGTCGCCGCGGCGGCGAACGGCGCGGGGCGGCTCGAGCTCTGTGGCCCGGGGGAGGGAGGTCTCACACCATCGCCGGAGCTCCTCGCCTCGGTGATGGGTGCGGTCACGATTCCGGTGCACGTGATGATCCGCCCGCGCACCGGGGACTTCGTCTACACCGACGCGGAGTTCGCGCGGATGTGTGACGAGGTCGCGATGGCGAAGGCGGCTGGGGCGGCGGGGATCGTCTTCGGGATCTCGCGTCCGGACGGCACGCTCGATCTGCCCCGGATGGCGGCGCTCATCGCCGAGGCGCGTCCGCTGCGCATCGGGATCCACCGGGCTTTCGACGGGACGCCCGATCCTTACATGGCGCTCGACCAACTCATCGCGCTCGGCGCCGACGTGATCCTCGCGGCGGGGCACGCGGCGACGGCGGAGGAGGGAATCCCCTGTCTGGCCCGGCTGCACGCGCAGGCGGCGGGCCGGACCGTAATCATGCCGGGGGGGAGTGTCCGAGCGCACAACGTGCAGCGCATCCTACGCTACACGGGCGTACACGAGGTGCACGCCCGTGCGTCGGATCCTGCGGTGTTCGCCGCGCTCGTGCGCGCGGCGACCCAGCCCGAATACCGGCCCTAGCGCCGGCCCTCGGCGCCGGCCGTCAGCTCAGGGCTTCCAGGTCCCCTTCGCCACCGCCGGCACGAACTTCTCGATCCCCTTCCCGGGGTACGCCACGGTGCGACCGGTCTCGGCGCTCTGGTACGCCGTCATCAGCATCTTCACGACCTCGACGCCGTCGTCGAAGGTGAGCATCGGCTGCTCCTTCCCGAGGAAGGCCCGCACGAAGTGGCGGTCCTCGCCGGTGTAGCCGTACGCGAGGTACTCCTCGGGCACGACGGGCATCACCCCCTGCTCGGCGTTCTGCTTCTCCACGAGGTCCTCCCCCGCGCGGCCGGTGACCTCACGCGAGAAGAAGAGCTGCAGGCCGCTGTCGAGGGAGTTCCACTTCATCGAGTACTCCGGGCCGAGGAGCTCCGCCGAGAGGCGCAGCCCCGCACCGACGAAGCTCCAGCTCGTCGTCGCCTCACCGATGACCTTCTGGCCGTCGGCGGTCTCGAACTCGATCATCACGCTCGCGAAGTCCTCGCTCGGCCGCTTGGTGTAGTCGGCCTGCATCGTCGCCTTGAGCTTCTTGGCGTAGGCGGGGCGAGACCACTTGAGCGAGGCGATGTGCCCGGTCACGCGGACGGGCTTCACGGTACTGAGCGGCTTCCCCGGCTCGGTGAGCAGGTGCCGCACGAGGAGCGCCGAGTGGCACATCATGTCGTTGAGCACGCCGCCGCCCTGGAGGGCGCCGTTCCAGAACCAGGGCATATGTGGCCCCGCGTGCTCCTCACCGGCACGGGCGAGGTAGGGGCGGCCGGTGGTGGCCGCGCCACGCGCCCAGAGGAGCTTCTTCCCGGCTTCGACGTGCGGCGCGAAGAGCTGGTTCTCGAGGTAGCCGGTCATCAGGCCGACACTCTTCGCGAGCCGTGCGACCTCCTTGGCCTCAGCGACGTTACGGGCGAGAGGCTTCTCGCAGGCGATGCCGCGGAGGGTGCCGCGCCCCTTCTTGATCGCGTGGACGATCTCCTCGACGTTCTCGATGCGGGCCTGATTGGGGCCGCAGAGCCAGAGGGCGTCGATCGCTGGGTCGGCGACCATATCGCCGATGCTCTTGTAGGCCTTGGCCGCGCCGACGTCGAGCGAGCGGGCGAGCTGGGCCGCGGAGGCGGCGTTCTTCGGGTTAGGCGACCAGACACCGAGGACGTCGGCGTCACGGACGCCCTGCCAGGCCTGGATGTGGAAGCGGGTGTTGAAGCCGGAACCGATGAAGCCGACGCCAAGCTTGGGGGACATGAGGGGTCAGGGGTCAGGGGTCAGGTCGCAGGTGACGGGTCAGGCTCGACGCCACGGAGAGATAGCTGCCAGATGGGGCGCTCACCAGCGCTCAGGCCACCGTCCGACCCGCCGATTTCTGACCCCTGGCCCCTGACCCGCCGGCCCCCGGCTCCTAGAAGAAGAAGAACGAGAACCGGCCCCCGCTCGATCCGAGCGAGCTGAAGCGCTGGTTCACGATGGTGTTGTAGATCGACCCGAACGTGTACCGGATGCCGATGTTCGTGGTGATGCGGAACCCGGTCTGCAGGGCCTGACGCTGGAGGAGGATCTCCTCCTCGGTGTTCCCGGCGATGGGGAGGTAGATCTGGTCGCGGACCCGCGCCGCCGACCCGTTGATGTTCAGCGAGAAACCGCGTCCGAGGCGGAGGTCGGCGTTGCTCGTGAAGGTGAGGGCGTGGCGGTCGAAGTCGTGCAGGTAGTTCAGCCAGTCGAGGGAGAGGTTGAGCGTCCCCCACTGCTGCCGCGAGACGAACGAGGCCGTGAGCTGTTGCGAGAAGCGAAGCTCTGAGGTCTCACCGAATACCGTCTCGCGCTGGTAGTCGTAGTAGTTCGGTCCGATGTTGTAGAGAAAGGTGAGCTGCCGGCGCGTCTGTTCGGTCCACGGGAAGACGTTGTACTCGACGGCTGGCTGCATCCGGATCGCCGCGTCCTGGTTCAGGAAGTCCGAGTACCCCGCGCCGACCTTGAGCCCCGCCGACCAGTGGTCGGAGAGGGAGCGCACGGTCAGCGAGTTGATGTTGTACGTCCGCTGCTCGTTGGTGACGGTGAACTCTGGGCGGGTGGCCGTGGCCGGGATGTTGAATCGCGAGGAGTTCACATTGCCGCTGACCGAGAAGTTGAGCTTCCATTCGGCGGTGTTGCGGTTGGCCGAGAACGAGAGCGAGCCGTTCACCTGCTGCTGCCGGTCCTCGGCGCGCACGAAGGTGTTGAGGTTGGTGGAGTAGGTCCAGAGGTTCCACGGGTCGCGCAGGTTCGCAGCCCCGACCTGCGGCTGGCGTTGCACGCCGAAGGGCGCGGCGTAGGCGACCTGCATTCGCGTGGCGATCGGCGAACGCGCGACGTACCGGGTGAGCCCGAGCTTGAAGAGCCGGGCGAGCTCGCGCCGAACCTTGTCGTCCGCGTCGTTCGGCAGGGTGTTCAGCGTGAGGGTGTCGGCCATCCCCTCGAACCGGTTCCGGCCGATGAAGGTGACGGTGTACTCGCTCCCCCCACCCCCGTTCGTGAGGGCCTGGGCGAGGATGAGCACGTCCGCGTCGAATCGGTCGCGCATCCAGTTCACGAAGTTGATCTCCGTGACGAAGAAGTCGCGGTCACAGCCGCGGGCGCGCCCCTGACAGTCGAGGAAGACCCGGATGGCCTGTGACTGGAGCGTCAGCGAGTCCGGTCCCGCGGGCGTGGCGCCGGCCGCCCCGGCGGCGATGCCGGGCGGCGGCCCCCCGGGACGGGTCGGCGCCTGGGCGGCAAGCGACGTCGTGAGGAAGACGAGGGCCAGCAGCGTGGGACGGTGCAGGAGGGACGGGGAGGGCATCGGTCGGGTCCGTGAAAGGGCTCGGCGAGGCAGAGGCACCCCGCAGCCTCGACAAACGTCTGAGCGGCCTCGGCGGTGCCATTCGCCTCAGTCCTGACCCCTGACCCCTGACCCCTGACCCCTGACCCTCCTACCTGCCCCCCGCCAGCCGCTCCACCAACCGCCGCGTGAAGTCCACCAACCCCTCGTAGGCCGCGACCGGCACCCGCTCGTCCGTCGCGTGGGCGGTCCCGATTAGCTCCTCGGTCACGAAGAGCCCGATCACGCCGAACACGGGGACCCCGATGTTCCGCAGATAGATGCCGTCGGTGGCCCCCATCTCCATATACGGGATGACGGGCACCGCCCCCACCTGTTCGCGCACCGTCTCCTCGAGCGCGCGCTGCAGCACGGGGGTGAGGACGGAGGGCGGGCTCGGCGTCGCCGGCGTGCGCACCGTCACCTCGACACCGTCGGGCGCGACCAGTCGCCGCAGCGCAGCCACGATGGAGTCGGCCGACTCCCCGGGGACGATGCGGCAGTTCACGTTCGCCTCCGCCGCCGAGGGGATCGCGTTGGGCGCTGTCCCGCCCCGGAGCAGGGTGGAGATGCAGGTGGTGCGGAGGATCGCGTTCCCCTGCGGGGTCCGGGAGACGACCGCCTCCGCGGCCGCATCGCGCGGGTTGCGGGCGAGTGCCGCCATCGCTGTCCCGAGCGTGCCGCCGGCGAGGGGCGCGCGCCGACGCAGGTACTCGCGGGAGACGGGGGTGAGCCGTATCGGGAAGCGGTGCCGCCCGATGCGGTCGAGGGCACCGGCCAGCCGGTCGATCGGCGACGGGCCGTCGGGGAGGGAGCTATGCCCACCGGGACCACGGGCCGTGAGCGTGACGTCGAGATAGACCTTCTCGGCGGCCTGCACGTTGAAAGCCACCGGGCGGCCGTTCACGACCTCGCCCGAGCCGCCGTCGGCGTTGATGACGAACTCCGCGCGGACGAGCTCCGGGCGGTTCGCGACGAGCCACTGGACGCCGTTGTCGCTGCCCCCCTCCTCACCGGCGGTGAGCGCGAGGATGAGATCGCGCTCGGGAGTCACCTGCCGACGCACGAGATCGAGGAACGCCGCGGCGAGTGCGGCGGCCGGCCCCTTATCGTCCTGCACGCCGCGGCCGTAGAGCATCCCGTCGCGTTCGGTGAGCACCCAGGGATTCGTCTTCCAGGCGGCCGAATCGACCTCGACCACGTCCAGGTGCGCGAGGAAGAGGCGCGGAGCCGCGGTGCGGTCGCGCCCGCGGAGTCGCACCACGAGGTTGCGGTTCCGCTCGCCCGCACCGAGGACCATCACATCCGCCGCGGGGACGCCGGCCGCGCGGAAGCGCGCGGCGAGCGCCTCGGCGAGCGGCGTGGTGTTCCCGTCACCGGTGGTGCGGGCGGCGATCATCTGCGCCAGCATCGCGCGGGCGTCGGTGCGCACGATCGGGCTGTCGGCGAGGCGCGCCGGGGCGGGCTGCGCACCGAGCATGGCGGCGCACGCGTTCACGAGCACGACCGCCGCGGCGTTCAGCCTCCAGCCTCCAGCCTTCAGCATCTGCTCACAGCCCCAACGTCCGCATCACCTCAGGCGGCGTCCCCTTCCACTCCGCCACCGGCCGGTTCCCGGTGTAGCCGAGATCCGCGATGCCGATGCGACTCGAGTAGAAACCGCTCGCGGTGAGGTTGCGGAGGTTGTTGAAGAACTCCACTCCCGCCTTCACGTCGGCCGCCGCGCGCTTCGGGAAGGCGATGGCATCGAGGATCTCGCGCCGCTGCGCGTCGGTCGCGCTGACGAACGACTTCCCGAAGCGCTTCCGACTCTCGGCGTGCATCCACCCGAGGCCGTTCCGCATCCAGGTGCGCATCGAGGCGTACTCGCCGAGCATGAAGTCCATGAACTCGGGGACGCCGGCATCCGTGGCGCTCCCCGAGCGGGCGTCGCGCGGGATGAGGTAGTCGACGAGCATCCGGACGAGGCGCCATTCGTCGGGGGTGAACTGCTTCGGCACATAGGGGCGCGGGCGCGCGGGCTGCGCGGCGCCGGCCTGGGCCTGTCCCTGTGGGTCGAGGGCGGCGTGCACGTGGTCCGCCGCGCGCTCGAGCGCGTCGGGGGCGATGGCGATCCCCGCGGGGACGGCGAGGAGGTGCTGAAGCGCGTCGCGCCGGTTCATCTCGCTCATCAGAGGGCCCCCGCGCGGCGCTGCCGCGTGATGTAGTCGCTGACGCGCATCGAGAGCGCCAAAATCGTCCAGGTGGGGTTCTTGTCGGCCTGCGAGACGAACGATCCGCCGTCGGCGACGAAGAGGTTGTCGCAATCCCACGCCTGGCACTGCGCGTTGAGCGCGGAGTCGCGCTCCGAGGCACCCATCCGCACGCAGCCGAGTTCATGGATGATCGCGCCGCCGTTCGCGATGCCGTAGCCCTGCTCGCGCGTCGGCATCGGGCTCCAGACCTCGCCCCCCATCTCGCCGATCAGGGCGCGGAAGGTCTCCTGCATGTGCTTCACCTGCCGGTACTCGGTGTCGCGCCACTCCCAGTGGAAGCGGAGCACCGGGATCCCCCACTTGTCCTTCACCTCGGGGTCGAGCTCGCAGTACGACTTCTCGTTCGGGATCATCTCGCCGCGGCCGGAGAAGCCGACCGTCGCGCCCCAGTAGCGCCGGTACTGCGCCTTGAGGTCCGCGCCGTAGCCACCCCCCTCGGGATAGCTCTGGATGCCGCCCATGAAGCCGTACGACGGCATCCCGAGGCCGCCCCACACCTCGATGTGATAGCCGCGCGGGAAGTCGAGTTTGGCGTTGTCGAGCCACCACGGCATGTAGATGTGCCCGCCGCCGACGCCGTCGGCGTTGTGGGGCGGCACGTCGACCAGGCGCGGGATGAACCCCGCCACGTCGGTACCGGTGGTGTCGGTTAGGTACTTCCCGACGACGCCGCTCGCGTTGGCGAGGCCGTTCGGGTGTCGCGTCGACTTCGAGTTGAGCAGGATGCGCGCCGATTCACAGGCGCTCGCGGCGAGCACGACGATGCGCGCACGCACCTCGCGATCCTCACCGGTGCGCTTGTCGATGTACGAGACGCCTGTCGCGCGCCCATCGGGCCCTGTCATCACCTCGCGCGCCATCGCATCGGTGATGAGCGTGAGGCGCCCGGTGCGCATCGCGGGGAAGATCAGGACGTTCGGCGACGAGAAGTTGGAGTTCGTCATGCAGCCGCGGTTGCACTGCCCGCAGTAGTGGCAGGGGGCGCGGCCGTTGAGCGGCTTGGTGATGACCGAGAGGCGGGCCGGGATGCAGGTGACCCCCATCCGGTCGCTCGTCTGCTTGACCAGGTGCTCGTAGTAGCGGGGCGCCGGCGCGGGATGGAAGATCCCATCCGGGTGGTTCGGGAGGTTCTCGACGCTTCCGAAGATCCCGATGAGTCGGTCGACTTCGTCGTACCAGGGCTTGAGGTCGTCGTAGGAGATCGGCCAGTCATCCCCGAGACCGTCGCGGGTCTTGCCGCGGAAATCGTCGGGGCCAAAGCGGAGCGAGATGCGGCCCCAGTGGTTCGTGCGGCCGCCGAGCATCCGGCCGCGCCACCAGTCGAACTTCGTCCCCTCGGCCTTGGTGTACGGCTCGCCGGGGATGCTCCACCCGCCGATGCAGGCGTCCCACTCGCCGAACGGTCGGTCCGGCGTCGAGGCCCCTCGACGCGGCGAGTCGTACGGCATCTTGAGCATCGCCGAGTCCTTCGTGTTGTCCCACATCCCGCCGGCCTCGAGGAGCACCACGCGGGCGCCGGCCTTGGTCAGCTGGTAGGCGGCCATGCCGCCGCCGGCGCCGGAGCCGACGATGGCGACGTCATAGAGGTCGTTGCGGGGCTGGGACATCGGTCCTCGGGGGAGAGGCGGGACGGGAACGACGGGCAGACTCGGCAGGCAAATCTACCACCCGGGTACGGCATCGGCCCGACTGTGGCGGGGTGCAGCCGTGGGCACCCTTCGGGACACCCACTCACCGGAGCCACAGATGACGCTGACCAAGACCCCGTCCTCCCCCATCACCCGCGATATCACCCGGATGCGCAACCGCATCCAGCGCTTCCTTGAGGAGCCCTTCGGCTTCGACCTCCCGTTCCCCTCGGTCGAGGAGCGGCGGTGGGAGCGGACGATGTGGTCACCGGCCGTCGAGGCCACCGAGACCCCGGCCGAGTACGTCGTGACCGCCGAGCTCCCCGGCATCGACCCGAGCGAGGTCGAGGTGGAGATGGCCAACGGGATGCTCTCCCTCAAGGGGAAGAAGGCGGAGGAGCGCCGCGAGGAGGACAAGGATCGCGCCTGGCACCTGTGGGAGCGCAGCTATGGCAGCTTCGAGCGCACCTTCCGATTCCCGCACGACGTGAATGAGGGGAAGGTGCACGCGGAGTTCGCGAACGGCGTGCTGACGGTGAAGGTGCCGAAGAGCGAGGTCAGCCACCCGGCGGGGCGGAAGATCCCCGTGATGAAGAAGTAGCGCCGTGCCGACCGCCGTCGAGAAGCGGTGCGTCCGTCGGCGGTCGACCTCGGCTTACAATCCCACCGTGCGTAGGTGCGCGCGCCCGGCGGCCGCCGTGGCCCAGGCGTCCGCCGGGTTGTCGTGCTCCACGTAGACGTTCGTCACGCGACCCGCGCGCGCGGCGGTCAGGATGGCGCGCCAGTCCATCACGCCGGCGCCGACATCACGCTGCTCGTGCGCCGGTCCACCTGCGGAATCCTTCAGGTGGAGCATCGTGATGCGGTCGGCGTGCCGACGCAGCAGGGCGACGGGATCCTTCCCCGCCTTGAACGCCCAGTAGCAGTCGAGCTCGAAATCGACGACCGCGGGATCGGTCTCCGCGAGGAAGAGCTCGACGCGGTCGCTCCCGCCCAGTGGCTGGAACTCGTAGTCGTGGTTGTGATAGCTCGTGCGGATGCCGGCGCTTCGGCCCGCGCGCCCCGCCTCGGTGATCACGCCCGCGGTGCGCTTCCAGGCGTCGAGCGTGCCGTTCTCGGCCGCGGTCGTCGACGCGACGATCAGCGTGCCGTGCCCCATCGCGGCGGCCGTCTCGAGCGTGCGCCCGAGGCGGTCGGGCTGCAGCGCATCGAGGCCGAAGTGCGCGGAGGGCGCGCGGAGGCCGTTGGCCTGCAGCGCCGCGCGGAGCTGCGCCGGCGTGCGGCCCCATTCGCCCCACCATTCGATCTCGGTGAAGCCGAGCGCGGCGATCCGTGCGAGCGTCCGCTCCGGGTCCTGTCGCATCTGGTCGCGTAGCATGTAGAGCTGCACGCCGACACCGTGCAGGGCCGCGGTCGCGGGGGCGGTGTCCGTCTCCGGACGGGTCGCGGCGGTGCCGTCGAATGCGTGCGTCATACGGGTGGCGAGTCCGGGGCCGAGGGCGAGGGCACCGGTGGCGAGGAGGAAGTCGCGACGGGAGGTCATTCGGGAAGAATGCAAGGCGGCGGGATCAGGCGCGAGGCGGCGCACCGCCGCCGAGGTACTGCGCCGGGAACTTCGCCATCGACGGCCGATAGAGCGCCTGCAACGCCGCGACGTCGCGGTCCAGATTGCCTGTGACGGTGAAGAGCGGATGGAAGACGATCGTCTTGCGTGCGTAGTCGAACCCAATCGGGAGGATCGGCAGCTGTCCCCGCTCGGCGATCCGATAGAACCCCGATTTCCAGCGCGTCGTCAGGCGGCGCGTCCCCTCAGGGGAGAGCACGATCAGCGCGCCGGGATGCGTCTGCACGTGGCGGACGGTCTCGCCGACCACGTCACCGGCGGCGGCACGGTCGACGGGGACGCCGCCGAGGAAGCGCATCAGCACGCCGAGCGGGAAGCGGAAGAGCGTGTGCTTGCCGAGGAACGTGCCGCGGATACCGAGCGCGTACATCGCCATCACCCCGATCGGGAAGTCCCAGTTGGAGGTGTGCGGCGCCACGATGAGCACGCACTTCGGGACATCGGGGAACGGGCCTTCGAAGCGCCAGCCGATGAGGCGCATCCCGGTGGTCGCGAGCCACGTGGTGAACGTGTTCCCGCGGCGTGGGACCTGCGCGCCGATGGCGGGCACGTTCACCCGCCCGCCGTGGGCCGGCGTGGCGGGGGTCACCGCGCCGCCTCCCGGCGCCAGCGCGCGTCGAGGCCGCCGAGGATGCGCGCGCTCAGGAGGCCGAGCGCGACGAGTGTGATCCCGACCGAGGCGAAGATCGTCGACCAGCGCGGGGTGCCGGCAGCGTCCCGCACCGTCTCGACGAGGAGCCCGCCGACCACCGGGCCGGCGAGGAAGCCGAACGATCCCGCCACCTGGAAGGCGCCGAAGAGCCCGTCGCCCGCCCCGCGCCGCGCGAACTCGCTCACGAGCACGAGGCTCGGCGAGAACATCAGCGCGCTGAGCGTGCCGGAGAGCACCATCGCCACCGGGAGCCAGGCGAGGGGGAAGAGGCCATACGTCGCATACACGAGGCCGAAGCCGACGTTGCCGATGATGAGGAGCCGGAACCAGCCGAGGCGGTCGGCGAGTCGTCCGGCCGGCCAGTTCAGCAGCGCGAAGGGGAGGAGGAAGAGCCCCATCAGCATCCCGCGCTCGCGCACCCCCACGCCGTGCTGCTCGGCGAGGAAGATCGTGAAGGAGGAGGAGAAGACGCCGATGAGGAAGCGGTCGGCGAATCCGTAGGCGAGGGGCATCCAGCTCGCGAGATCGGAGCGGTCCCACTGGTACCGGCTCGGCGCGGCGGGAGAGGCCGGCGCGCTGGACTCGGCGGCCGTCGGGACGCCGATGGCCGCGAGCGCGGCGACGCCGAGGAGGACCATCCCCACCGGATAGACGAGGAGGGGATCGCGGGCGGCGAGGATGCCGCCGGTCGGGAGCCCGACGCCGACGCCGAACATCAGGGCGGTCGCGACGAGGCCGAGGGAGGCGCCGCGGCGAGCACCGCCGGCCCGGTTAGCCGCGATCATCAGGAAGGTGAGGGCGGGGAGGTGCGCGAGGCCGTCGAGCGCGCGCCAGGCGAAGAGGGCGGGGAGGGACTCGGCGCGCCACATCCCGAGGAAGGCGATCGCGTCGAGGGCGAGGAGGGCGATGACCCACCGACGGGTGGTGCCGAGCCGGCGGTGCCACCGCATCGCGAACGGGACCGCGATGATGCCGGCGAGTTGATTGAGCGCGACGAAGAGGTGCGCGTGGAACCGGGTCCCCCCGTGGCGGTCGACGACCAGCTCGGTCAGCGCCGGGACCAGCAGGGTCAGCGGGACCAGGGTCAGGAAGGTCGCGATGGCGATCGGGGCCAGGGCGGCCGGCCGGGGCGGGACGGGCATCAGGGGAATCTAGCGGGGGGCTGGAGGCTCAATGCTGGAAGCTGAAAGCTGGATGCTGAAAGCTGGAAGCTGGGGCCCCCGTGACACACCTTTCTTGCGTCGTTCAGCTTTCAGCTTTCTGCCTCCAGCCTTTAGCCTTTCGCCTCCCTATGCGCTCCCTCCTCCCGATCGCCCTCCTCCTGACCGCCTGCCAGACCACGCGGTCCACCTCGACGACCATCACCGGGACGCCGGAGCTGCGGCCCGCTTCCGCGCCGGCGGGGGCCACCGTCGCGGCCGCGTCTCCCGCGGCGCCGGTCGTCCAGCCCGCCGGGAAGTGGCTCGTCACCCTCTCGGCGCAGGGGAGCCCGATGGACGTGCAGGTCGAGCTGATCCGGCTCGACGATGGCTCGTGGACGGGCACGGTGACCAGCGCCGCCTTCCCGCCCTTCCCGGTCTCCAAGGCCGTCCTGACGGGGAACAAGATGGTCGCGACGCTCGCCATCCCGACGGGCGACACGGCGACGATGACGCTCGAGTTCGACGGGGACACCGTCACCGGCGAGTGGGCGATGCCGGGCGACGGCTCGCGGCTCAGCGGGAAGCGCCGCTGAGCTGATGCGTGGTGCCGCGCCGGCCGGTGGGCCGGGCGCGGCGCCTCAGCGCGCGGGCGGCGCCTCGCCGGGCGCCGCCTCCCCCTCCTCCCCAGGATTCAGGAAGAGGTCGGTCTCCACGGCGTGCTGCGTATCGTGGAGCACGCGGTAGCGACCATTCAGCGCCATGAGCTGTGCGTGGCTCCCGCGCTCCGCGATGCGCCCCTCCTCGAGCACGAGGATCTGGTCGGCGCTGCGGATGGTCGAGAGGCGGTGGGCGATCACGAACGTCGTGCGCCCCTGCCGGAGGGTCTGGAGCGCCTCGCGGATCTGGCGCTCGCTCTCGCTGTCGAGGCTCGAGGTCGCCTCGTCGAGGATCAGGATGTGCGGGTCCGCGAGAATCGCGCGCGCGATCGCCACCCGCTGGCGCTGCCCGCCGGAGAGCCGCACGCCGCGTTCCCCGACGATGGTGTCATAGCCATCGGGGAAGCCCACGACGAACTCGTCGCAGTGCGCGATGCGCGCCGCCTCGCGCACCTCCGCCATCGTCGCCCCCGGCTTGGAGAAGGCGATGTTGTCGGCGACGGTACCGTCGAAGAGGAAGTTGTCCTGCAGCACGACGCCGAGTGTCGCGCGGTAGTCGCGCAGCTTGAGCGTGGCGAGGTCCTGCCCGCCAATCGTCACCCGCCCCGCACGGGGCCGGTTGAAGGCGAGGATGAGCGAGATCAGCGTCGACTTCCCCGAGCCGCTCGAGCCGACGAGGGCCGTCGTGGTGCCGGCCGGCGCCGTGAATGACACGTCACGGAGCACCGGGACGCCGTCCCGATACTCGAACGAGACGTCATCGAAGACGACGTCGGCGTCGAGGTCGCGCAGGACCTCCCGCTGGGCATCGTCGTCATCTTCGGTGGGCGTCGTCATGATCTCGTGGATCCGATCGAGCCCGGCGAACGCTTCGGTGATCTGCGTCCCGATGGACGCCATCTGCACGACCGGGAAGGAGACGAGCCCCACGAAGAAGATGTAGGAGACGAGTCCGCCGATCGTCATCGTGCCGCCGGCCACCGCCCGGCCGCCGACGACGAGGATCAGGACGCCCACCGCGCCGATGATCACCGTCGAGATCGCCCCGATGGCGCTCGTCCCCGTGATCGTCGAGGCGACGTTCCGGAAGAGCAGGTGCGCACCCTTCGTGAACACAATCTCCTCGCGCTTCTCCGCGGTGTAGACCTTCACCACGCGCGCCCCCCCCATCGCCTGGCCGAGCCGACCCGACACCTCGGCCTGGATCTTGGAGCGGTCGCGGAAGATCGGGCGGAGCTTCTTGAAGGCGTACGCCATCACCCCGCCGAACGCGGCGAGGAAGCCCAGGGTGCAGGCGGTGAGGAACCAGTTCAGGTAAAAGAGGTAGGCGAGCGCGATGATGGCGGTGAGGGTCCCGCCGACGAGCTGCACGATCCCCGTGCCGATGAGGTTCCGGATCCCTTCGGCGTCGTTCATCACGCGGTTGATCAGCACGCCGCTCTGGGTGGCGTCGAAGAAGCTGATCGGGAGCCGGAGGAGGCGCGCCTGGACGCGGCGGCGGAGCACGGTGATGGCGCGCTGCGCGGCCACCGAGATGACCTGCGAGAGGGCGAAGGAGGTGCCCGCCTGCACCAGTGTGGCGACGCCGGCGGCGATCGCGAGACGGGTCACGAGGGCCCAGTCCTGCCCCAGCATCCCCTCGTCGATGATCCACTTCACGCTCCCCGGGAGCACGAGTCCCGCGGCGCGGTTCACGAGCATCAGCCCGAGCCCGACGAGGAGGGTGGCCCGATGCTGCCACATCAGGGCCCGGGTCTCCGCCCAGGCGATGCCGTAGTCGGTCTTGCGCTTGCTGGGAGCGGCGGGAGCGGTCATGGGCGGTGCGTGTGCCGGAAGGATCGATCAGCGGACTGACTGGAACATAAACGAAGCGGGGTGGGCCTCTCGGCCCACCCCGCTTCGCCTGCGGTCCGAGGACCGATCAGAAGGTGTACGAGAGCCGCGTCGTTACGAGACGCCCGACCTGCGGGACGCCGATGAACGAGTTCACGCGGGTGTCGAGCAGGTTCTGGGCGTTCACGGCCCAGCGGGTGTTCTGGAGCCACGGCACCGAGACGGAGAAGCCGGCGTCGATGAACAGGTTCGACGGGACCTCTTCGTAGGCGATCGGGGTGCTCTGGTTGTACGAGTTGTAGACCCCCGAGTTCGCCGGGAAGCCACCGGTGTAGCGGGTGCGGAACTCACCCGTCATCCCGCGCGCCTGGTTGTCGTAGCGGAGCGTGACAGTGCCGCGGTTCTTCGCGGCGTTGGCTGTGAGCGGATTCGCCGCCGTGGCGCCGGACGCGTCCGTCCAGACGTTGCGGTTCAGGTTCGAGTACGTGGCCGCGATCGAGTAGACGTCGTTGAAGAGGTAGTCGACGGCGATGTCGATGCCGCGGACGTCGATCTGCCCGATCGCGTTCTGGTAGGTGAACACCAGGTAGTTCTTGTCGTAGAGCGGGCTGTCGAAGTTGAGCAGGCCGCCCGGGACCTGGGCGAGCGAGGTCACCCAGTTGGTGACGACGGTCGAGACGGCGGGCGCCGGGACGCCATTGGCGACCAGCGTCGGGCCCATCGCGGCGCCGAGGTAGGAGCCGAGGGTGGTCGGATCGAGGAACACCGCGTCGTCGAGGTTGACGACCTGGGTGGCCGGGTCCGCCGGACGGATCTGGTACCAGAAGTCGACCGCGACGCGGAGGTTGTTCTTGATGACGCCCTTGTAGCCGAGCTCCCAGGTGTTCGAGAAGTTCGCGGAGAGCGGGGCGAGGTTCTGCGGGTTCGTCCACGGCACGATCGGGGTGCCGGGGGCGCCGAGGTTCCGGAGCACGCCGCGCACCTGCGTGGAGGTGGGGGCCAGCCCGCGGAGGGCCGTGGCGACGTTCGCGACGGCGGGGGCCGGGAGGCCGAGGGCGGCGAGGCCGCCGGCGAGCTGACCGGCGAAGGCGGCCATGATGCCCGGGACCATCACGTGGCCAGAGGCGGCCACCGGGGCGGCGCCACCGAACGGCGAGCGCATGCAGAGCCCGCCGTTGATGCCGGCGTCGCAGCTGCGGTCATAGTTCCAGCCACGCTTGGACGGGTTGCCGAAGATCTGGACGTCGACGTTGCCGAGCGCCGGGCCGAGGTTCACGCGCTGCCCCGAGAACTGGTCGAGGCCGAAGGCGAACGAGGCCGGCGACCCGAAGGCACGGTTGTACGTGAAGCGGAAGTTCTGCGTCGGCGAGACCTTGTAGACAAAGGCCGCGCGCGGCGAGAACTGCTCGCCCTCGAGGCGCGAGTTCTGGTCGCCGCGGGCCGCGAGGGTGAAGTCGAGGCGGTCGGTGAGGGGGTGCGTCAGCTGGAGGTAGGCGCCCACCTCGGTGATGGCGTCGTCATCCTCGTTCCGCCCCATGATGGTGCCCTCGGTCACCGGGTTCGTCGCGATGTAATCCGCGCCCGCGGTGAACTTCGTGTCGCCGAGGTTGAAGCCCTGCTGCAGCTGCCCGACGAGGACGGTCGAGTTGTCGACGACTGGGAGGCCCGTGCGGAGGTAGAAGGTGCCGTTGTCGTCCGTCGCGCTCGCGTTGCCGGCGTTCGACGCGTTGTAGAAGACCTGCGCGAAGAACTTCTTCCGGCGGAAACGCTGCTGGATGTTGGTGTAGCTCCAGTTCTTGATCTGCGCGGCGCCGAAGGTGCCGGTGATCTCGAGGGCGCTGCCGATGTTCGAATAGCCAATCGTCGTGATGGCCTCGGTCTCCGCGTTCGGCCGCCAGTCGAGGCGCGCCTCACCGGAGTACTTCTCGAGGTCGTAGTTGCGGAACTTGTTCTGGCCGAGGCGCGAGGTCGGGACGCGGGTATCGAGGGTCCCGGTCGGGCCGACGCCCCAGAGACCGTAGTTCGCCCGGGCCTGCGGGGTCGCGTTCGGGCCGAGATCCACCTCGTTCGGGTCCGTGTACGTCCAGTCCTTCGCGGTGAAGTACTCGCCGGAGAACTTGAAGCCGATGGTGCTGCCGATCGTGCCGGCGTGGCGCATGCCGACGCGGGCGAGCGAGCGCTCGCCGCCGTCGAGGGTGATCGAGGTCCCCTGCGAGTTGAACGGGGACTTCGTGATCACGTGGAGCACGCCGGCGCCGGAGTTCGGGCCATACAGCGCCGAGGCCGGACCCTGCAGCACTTCGATACGGTCGATGTCGTCACCGGTCCCCGTGAACAGGAAGGGGACGTTGACGCGGAGCGACGGGACGCCGGCGAACCGGTAGTCCTGCAGCATCAGCATCGCGGTCGAGAACGCGTTGTTGAAGCCGCGCGAGACGATGTTCGCCTGCACGATGCCGCCGTTCGAGATCGAGAGGCCGGGGGCCGCCTTGATATGGTCGGTCACCGTCACCGAGGGCCGCTCGGCGATCCGCTCCGCCGTCACGACGGAGATCGCGTTCGGCGAGTCGAGGATCTTCTCCGGCTCGGCGCCGCGCGTCGCGGTCGTCACGACCTGATTCAGCTGGGCGGCGAGTTCCGACATCTCGGCGTTCACCGTCGCGGTCCCGCCCGCGGTCACTCGCACGCCGTCCACGCGCTTCGCGGAGAAGCCGATGCGGGTGATGACGACGGCGTAGGTCCCGGCCGGCACGTTGCCGATCCGGTAGTTGCCGTCCTCGGCGGACTGGCCCACGGCGACGCGGGCGGATCCGGCGAGCACCTGGACCTGCGCCGTGGCGACCGGATTACCGGTGCCGGACTGCGTGACGCGTCCCGCGATCGAGCCAGCCTGCGCCTGTGCCGCCGTCGCCGAGACGACGAGCCCGAGCAGGGCCAGGGCCGAGCTGAGGAAACGAATGCGCATACGGAGAACACCTCAGGGAGCTTGGGGTATGATCGGCCGCCCTGTCGGACGGCACGGTCCGAACTCCCCCTACAAGGTTGGGGGCGTTCGACCCTCAAATGTCCCCCCGGTAGGGGTCCCAGTCAATACGTCCCGGAGGGGCGGCTCGGACGACCGAGCGCGCCCAGGGTCACCGCACGCCTGTCACCTTGTGCGTCTGGACCGAGAGCCGCCAGCGCGGATTGGCGAGGCAGTAGGCCACCGCTGCCGCTGTGTTGGATGCCAGCGCCGGGCCATCCATAGGTTGTAGGAGGAAGTGAGAGAACCCGAGGTCCGTGAACCGCTCGGGCGGGGCTAACTCCTGTGGATACACCAACTTGAGCTCATCGCCGCCGGTCACCACGAGCGGGGCGTCGGCCTTCGGACTCACGCACACCCAATCGACCTCCGCCGGCACCGGCTGCGTCCCGTTCGTCTCCACCGCGACCTCGAACCCCTCCGCCTGGAGCGCGGTCACTGCCGGCGCGTCCAACTGGAGCAGCGGCTCCCCGCCAGTGCAGACCACATACGGCCGTCCGCCGGCGCCCGACGGCCAACGCGAGGCCACGGCCGCCGCGAGTGCCTCCGGCGTCGCGAACCGGCCACCGTCCGGACCCACTCCCACGAAGTCCGTGTCGCAGAAGGTGCAGGTCGCCGTCCCCCGATCCGCCTCACGACCGGTCCAGAGGTTGCACCCGCTGAACCGGCAGAAGACCGCCGGCCGCCCGGCCTGCATCCCCTCCCCCTGCAGCGTGTAGAAGATCTCCTTGACCGTGTACATCTACGCCGCGCCCGCCTCGGCGAACCCCTTGGCGCGCAGGGCGCACGCATCGCAGCGGGCGCAGGGATCCCCCGACGGCGATGGGTCGTAGCAGGAGATGGTCTGCGCGTAGTCCACGCCGAGCGCGAGGCCGGTGCGGATGATGTCGGCCTTGGAGCAGGCGAGGAGTGGGGTGAGGATCCGCGTCCGTGCCGTCCCCTCCACCCCCGCCTTCGTCGCCAGGTTCGCCATCGCCTCGTAGGACGCGATGTACGCGGGCCGGCAGTCGGGGTAGCCGCTGTAATCGAGGGCGTTCACGCCGATCAGCAGGTCGGTCGCGCCAAGGACCTCGGCCCACGCCAGCGCGAAGGAGAGGAAGATCGTGTTGCGCGCCGGCACGTAGGTGATCGGGATCCCCTCGGCCATCGCGGCGGCGTCCCGGTCCTTCGGGACCTCGACGTCCGCGGTGAGCGCGGACCCGCCGAACTGCCGGAGGTCGATGTCCGCCACGACGTGTCGCGCCACGTGATACCGCTCGGCGAGCGCCCGCGCCCGGTCGATCTCCACGCCGTGCCGCTGGCCGTACCGGAAGGTGAGGGCGTTCACCGCGTACCCCGCCTCGGTGGCGAGCGCGAGCACGGTGGCGGAATCGAGCCCGCCGCTCAGCAGCAGCACGCCCGGCGTGCCGGATGGCACGGGGGCCAGCGTGGCGAGCGGCATCAGGAGGCCGCGGCTGCAGGCTGCTGCTGCGTGAGGCAGTGCAGCGTACCGAGGCCCCAGACGAGGTCGACCGCGTGGATCCCCACGACCTGTCGGTCCGGAAAGCACTCGGCGAGGGTGTGCAGGGCGATCCGGTCGTTCGCGTCGTTGAAGGTCGGCACGATCACGACGCCGTTCGCGATGTAGAAGTTCGCGTAGCTCGCCGGGAGCCGCGTGCCGTCCATCACGACGGGACGCGGGTAGGGGAGCAAGATGGTGCGGAGCGGCGCGCCCGTCGCATCGGTCGCGCCCTGCAGGCGGCGCACGTTGTCGGCGGAGCGGGCGTGATTCTCATCCGCGGGGTCGGGCTCGTGCGCGAGCACCACGACGCCCGGCGCCACGAAGCGCGCGATGTCGTCGACGTGGCCGTGGGTGTCATCCCCCACGCACCCCTCGCCGAGCCAGATGGTCTTCGTGATGCCGAGCTGCTCGGCGAACAGCCGTTCGTAGTCGGCGCGGGTGAAGCCGGGGTTCCGCACCTGCACGTCGGAGAGGAGCCACTCCTCGGTCACGAGCATCGTGCCGCGACCGTCGGTCTCGATGCCGCCCCCCTCGAGGACCACGCGCCCGCGCCCATCGTGGCGCTCCGGCTGCGTGACCGGGATCCCCGTGTGTGCGGCCACGAAGCCCCCGATCCGCGCGTCGGCCGCGTGGTTGTCGTACTTGGCCCATGCGTTGAACCCCCAGTGCCGCCACTCCACCGACCCGTCGACACGGTGCACGCCGGTGGGGCCGGAGTCGCGGAGCCAGACGCGGTCGGTTGGGCAGCGGTGCAGGTGCACGCGCCCCTCGGGGACCTCGTGCATCGCGAGGCCGTGTCGCGCCTCGGCCTCGGTGGCGTCGTCGTGGACGAGGATGTGCACCGGCTCGTGCGCCGCGAGGACGCGCGCGATCTCCGCGTAGACCCACGGGATGGGGCCGAACTTCCCCGGCCAATCCGGCTCGTGGTGCGGCCAGGCAATCCAGGTGGCATCGTGCCGCTCCCACTCCGCCGGCCAGCGCACCGCCGCTGCGGCCGCGCCGGTCGTGGCCGCGGTCACGACCCGAGCCACCGGCTGAGGATCGGCTCGTAGGCGTCGACGCGACGGTCGCGCAGGAAGGGCCAGTTGCGGCGCGTGTACTCGATGAGCGCCGGATCACAGGTGGCGATCAGCGTCGTCTCCCCCGTCTCCGCCTGCGCCACATAGCGCCCATAGGGGTCGCAGATGAACGAGTGGCCGAAGAACTCGAGGCCGTCGGTGCCGGCCTCGGGCTCGAAGCCCGTCCGGTTCGGCGCCGCGACATACACCCCGTTGGCGATGGCGTGCGCGCGCTGGGCGGTCCGCCAGGCATCGACCTGTGCGGCGCCCCACTCCGCCTTCTCCGCCGGATGCCAGCCGATGGCCGTGGGGTAGATCAGGAGGTCGGCGCCGAGGAGCGCCGTGATGCGCGCGGCTTCAGGATACCACTGGTCCCAGCAGATGAGCACGCCGATCGTCGCGTAGCGCGTCTTCCACACCATGAAGCCGCCGGCTTCGGCGTCGGGGCCACGGGCGCCCGCGGGCTGCACCGGCCGGTCCGACTCCCCGGGCGCGAAGTAGTACTTCTCCTCGAAGAGCGGATCGTGCGGGATGTGCATCTTGCGATACACGCCGAGAAGCGCGCCGTCGGCGTCGATCACGGCGGCGCTGTTGCGGTAGACGCCGGCCGCCTGCCGCTCGTAGAACGGGACGACGAGGACGACGGCGAGCTCGCGCGCCACCGCCTGCAGGCGCGTCAGCGTCGGGCCGTCGACCGGCTCAGCGAGGTCGAAGCGCGACGCGTCGAGGCGCTTGCAGAAGTAGGGCGCGTTGAAGAGCTCTTTCAGGCAGATCACCTGCGCGCCCTGCGCGTGCGCCGCGCGGATACGCGCCTCGGTCGCGACGAGCGTGGCGTCGGCGGTGGCCTCGACGCCGTCCTGGATGACGGCGAGGGTGAATGGGGCGCGAGCGGTCATCCGCGAAATCTCACGGGGTCAGGAGCGGATCGCCACCACGAGATCCATCACGTTCGTGCCCGTCGCACGCGCCGGGAGGAGCGCCCCCACCGCGGCCAGCACCGGGTGCGCGTCGCACCGCCGCAGGGCGGACCGGCGCGCCGACGGGGCGATCGGCGTGGCCTCGTCGACGATCGCGCCCGCCGCATCGGTGGGGCCGTCGCGGCCATCGGTGCCCGCGGCCAGCAGCGTCACCGGCACCAGCGCTTCCACGAAGGCCTCGGTCGCGGCGAGCGCGAGCTGCTGACACCGTCCCCCGAGCCCGTGGGGATTGGGGAGCCGCACGGCGGTCTCGCCGCCCCAGAGGAGGACCGTCCCTGGCGCCGCGCGCCGGGCGAGGTGCGCCACCACGTGACCCGCCGCCGCGGCATCGCCGTGGAGCGGCGTGGATCCCGTGCACACGTCCCAGCCGCGCTCGCGGGCGGCGGCCGCCGCGCCGGCCAGCGCGAGGGCGTTGCCGCGCACGACCGGCTCCACCACCGCCGCGAAGGCGGGATCGCCGGGCTTCGGTGTCTCCCGCGCGGCATCGGCGCGCATCGCGCCCAGCGTGGAGGCGATCGAGAGCGGGAGTCGCGTCGCGATCCCCGCCTCGCGGAGGACGCGCTCGACCTGCGCCGCCGTGAGCGGGTCCGGGGAGATGGGCCCCGAGCCGATCATCGCCGGGTCCTCGTTCGGGACGTCGGCGAGCAGGATCGGCACGACTCGCGCGTCCCGGAGCGCGACGGCGAGCCGCCCGGCGCCCCAGCGGGAGAAGCGCTTCCGGACCGCGTTGATGCGGCTGATGGGGACGCCCGCGCCGAGCAGCAGGGCGTGGAGCGTGGCGAGGTCGGCGGGTCGGATCCCCTCGATCGGGGCACCGAGGAGGGCCGACGTGCCGCCGGAGACCAGGACGAGCACGACGTCGTCGGGCGCGATGCGGTGCGTGAGATGCTCGAGCGCCGTCGCCGCTGCCGCCGATCGTGGCCCAGGGACCGGGTGATCGCCATCGACGTGCTCGAGAGGGTCGCCCGGCGCGCGCTCACCGCCGGTCCCCACCACGAGCCCGCCCGCGAGGGCGCGCCCCTCGGCGGTGCACCACGAGCGCGCGGCGCGCGCCATCGCGGGGGCCGCCTTCCCGACGGCGATGATCCAATGCGGATGATGCGCCGACGGCTTGAGGGCCGCGGCGTGCGCCGCGAGCCCTTCGAGGACGACCTGTGCCGGGTCGGCGGCGGCGACGGCCGCCTCGTAGAGCGCGAGCGCGAGGGCTCGGCGCTCCGCGCGGTCCGTCACCGTCCGGAGGCCCGCCTCACCGCCGCCCCGAGCTCCGTGTACGCCTCCGCGGAGAGCTCGCGGAACGGCCGCATGATGTGCGCGATCCGTCCGTCCGGCCCGACGACGAAGACGACGCGCCGGTAGAGATTGAGGGCCGGGAACTTCACGTCGTAGGCCGAGGCCAGGGCGCCGCCGGTGTCGCTGACGAAGGTGACGGGGAAGTTCTTCTCCGCCGCCCACGACTGCTGGTCCGCGACCGCGTCGGTGCTGATGGCCAGGACGGTGACGCCGGTCCCGTTGTTAAAGAGCGTGGCGTACTGATCACGGTACGCCTCCATTTGAGCCGTTCAGCCACCGGTCCTCACCTTCGGGAAGAAGGCGAGGACGACGGTCTGGCCGCGGAGGGCCCGGAGGTTCACCGGCGAGGGCCGGATCCCGCTCTTGGTGGAGGCCGGAAGGGTGAAGTCCGGCGCGAGGTCGCCGACCTTCGGCCCGCCATCGGTCGCACCCTGCCCCTGGGCGGGTGCGGCGAACGCGAGGAGCGCGAGGGCCGTGACGAGAGAGAGTGGGCGTCGCATACGCGGAAGTGTGGGGCGGCCCACGGCGGGCCGCAATCGGTGAACGACCGGAGGTGGCGCTTCGTGCCCGCCCGGACACGCGACGCCGATCGTCCCGTCGAGGCGGAGGGCGGTGCCGGACGAGGCGTGTCGGGACGCGCCGTCGTGCGACTCAGTCCGCGACGACGCGGAGCGCCGCCGGCACGCTCGCCACCTCGACCGTCGCGCGCGCGGCCTGCCGCAGTTCCCCGTCCGCCTCGATCACCGGTGGTGCCGGGAAGGTGAGGGTGACGTGCGCCGTGCGACGATGCGCCACCGCCGGGTGCGCGAGGTGTGCCCCCCGCATGGCGCGCAGGAGGACCGGGAGGCGCGCGACTCCGGGGAGGTCGTCCACCACGACGAGGTCGAGCTGCGCATCGTCGATGCGCGCGTCGGGGGCGATGCGGAACGCCCCACCGAAGTGCGCGCCGTTCGCGGCGACCGCGAGGAGCCGTCGCCGCATCGGAGCCCCATCGACCCCGATCGCGAGGCCGTCGTAGCGGAAGAGCTCGCCGAGCGCGGCCGCCACGTAGCGCGGCGCGCCGGGGAGGGGCCGGAGCCGCTCAGCCGCCGCGTTGCACGCGACGTCGAACCCCATCCCTACGACGTTCAGGAACCAGATGTCGTCGACGCGGCCCATGTCGACGCGTCGCTCGGCGAGGCCACCGTCCGCGAGTCGCTCGGCGAGGGCGCGCGCGTCGCGTGGGAGAGTGCCGAGGTTCTTCGCGAAGTCGTTCCCCGTACCGGCCGCGAGGATGGCGAGCCGTGCGGGACTCCCGGCGCGCGCGAGCGGGACGGCGCAGTTGGACCAGGTCCCGTCGCCCCCCGCGACGACGAGGGTCTCGACGCCATCGGCGATCGCTTCCGCGACCAGCCGCGCTTCGTCGCCCGCGTGGCGCGTGCCGCGCACATCCGTGAACCCACACCGGGCGAACGCGGCACGGATGCCGACGATCGCCCGGGCGCCGCGTCCGGAGCCGGACGCGGGATTGTAGAGGAGGCGGACCGCCTTAGCGCCCACCCGCCAGCTGGCGCAGCACGTACGGGAGGATGCCGCCGTGCCGGTAGTAGTTCAGCTCCTCCGGCGTGTCGATGCGGCTCCGCACCTGGAAGGTGACGGTCCCCTTGGCGCCGACCGCCCGGACGGTCAGGGTCGCGCGCGGCGCCATCGTGTCCGACATCCCTTCGATGGTGAGGGCCTCGAACCCGGTCAGGCCGAGCTCCTGTCGCGTCTGCCCGTTGGTGAACTCGAGGGGGAGGACGCCCATCCCGACGAGGTTCGAGCGATGGATGCGCTCGAAGCTCTCGGCGATGACGGCGCGCACGCCCAGGAGCGCGGTCCCCTTCGCCGCCCAGTCGCGCGACGATCCCGTGCCGTACTCCTTCCCGGCGATGATCACGAGCGAGGTGCCCGCGGCCTGGTACGCGGTCGACGCCTCATAGAAGGAGGTCGGCTCGGCACCCTCGGCGGTGCGCGTCCACCACCCTTCCATTCCCGGCGTGAGCTCGTTCTTGAGGCGGATGTTCGCGAAGGTGCCGCGCATCATCACCTCGTGGTTCCCGCGGCGCGCGCCGTACGAGTTGAAATCCTTCTTCTCGACGCCGAGCGATGTCAGCCACTGCCCGGCCGGCGACTTCTCCGCGATGGAGCCGGCGGGGGAGATGTGGTCGGTGGTGATCGAGTCGCCGAACATCCCGAGGATCCGGGCGTCGGCGATCGGGGTCACTCCCGGCGGCGTCATCGTCATGCCCGTGAAGTACGGCGGGTGCTTCACGTAGGTGGAGGCATCGTCCCAGGCGTAGCGGTCTCCCGTCGGCGCCTGGATCGCCTGCCAGTCGGCGTCGCCGCCGAAGACGTCGCCGTACTCGCGCTCGAACTGTTCACGCTGCACCGCGCCGAGGACGGTGTCGGCGACCTCCTGCGGGGTCGGCCAGATGTCCCGGAGGAAGACCGGACCCTTCGCGCCGATGCCGAGCGGCTCGGTGGCGAAGTCGATGTCCATCCGACCGGCGAGGGCGTAGGCGACGACGAGCGGCGGTGAGGCGAGGTAGTTGAAGCGCGTCTGCGGGTTCACGCGCCCCTCGAAGTTCCGGTTCCCCGAGAGGACCGCGGCGACGGTGAGCTTCCCGTCGTCGATGGCCTGACTGATCGTCTCCGGGAGCGGGCCGGAGTTGCCGATGCAGGTGGTGCAGCCGTAGCCGACGATCTGGAAGCCGAGGGCGTCGAGCGCGGGCTGCACGCCGGCCTTCGCGAAGTAGTCGCGCACGACCTTCGATCCGGGCGCCAGCGAGGTCTTCACCCAGGGCCGGCTCGTGAGCCCCGCGGCGACGGCCTTCTGCGCGAGGAGGCCGGCCGCGAGCATCACGCTCGGGTTCGAGGTGTTGGTGCAGCTCGTGATCGCCGCGATGACGACGGCGCCGTCGCGGAGCTCGAAGGTCTGGCCCCGGTGCGACGTCGTGACGGCCGCCGGGGTCAGATCGACCGCGGTCGCGGTGCCGCCGCTCTTCGCCGCCGCTGCGGCGGCCACCCGCTCGCGCTCGGCGCGGAAGGCATCGGCGTAGCTCGTCTTGACGTCGGTGAGCGCCACGCGGTCCTGCGGGCGCTTCGGGCCCGCGAGCGACGGGACGACCGTCGAGAGGTCGAGCGTGAGCGTGTCGGTGAAGACGGGGTCCGGCGTCTCGGCGGTGCGGAAGAGCCCCTGCGCGCGGCAGTAGGCCTCGACGAGCTGCACGTGGTGCTCGCTGCGCCCCGAGAGGCGGAGGTACTTCAGGGTCTCCGCGTCGACGGGGAAGAAGCCCATCGTCGCGCCGTACTCCGGCGCCATGTTCGCAATGGTGGCCCGGTCGGCGAGCGAGAGCCCGTCGAGCCCCGCGCCGTAGTACTCCACGAACTTGCCGACGACCTTCTTCTTGCGGAGCATCTCGGTGCAGGTGAGCACGAGGTCGGTCGCCGTCGCGCCCGCGGGGAGGGTGCCGACGAGCTTGAAGCCGATCACCTCCGGGATGAGCATCGAGACGGGCTGGCCGAGCATCGCCGCCTCGGCCTCGATCCCGCCGACGCCCCAGCCGAGCACGCCGAGACCGTTGATCATGGTGGTGTGCGAGTCGGTGCCGACGAGGGAGTCGCAGTAGACGGCCTTCTTGCCGTTCTCCTCGCCCACGAACGCGACCTGCCCGAGGTACTCGAGGTTGACCTGGTGGCAGATGCCGGTGCCCGGCGGGACGACGCGGAAGTTGCGGAGCGCGGTGCCGCCCCAGCGGAGGAACTGGTACCGCTCGCCGTTCCGTTCGTACTCGAGCTGCGTGTTGAGGAGCATCGCCGCCTCGGTGCCGTACTCATCCACTTGCACCGAGTGGTCGATGACGAGGTCGACGGGCTGGAGCGGGTTGATCTTCGCCGGGTCGCCGCCGAGGGCGGCGATCGCGTTGCGCATCGCGGCGAGGTCGACCACGCACGGGACGCCGGTGAAGTCCTGCAGCAGCACGCGCGCCGTGCGGAAGGCGATCTCCTGGTCCACCGACGCCGTCACGTCCCAGCGGGCCATCGTCTCGACATCGGCCTTCTTCACGAAGGCGCCGTCCTCGTTCCGGAGGAGATTCTCGAGGAGGACCTTCAGCGAGAAGGGGAGGGTGGCGAGGGTGTTCCCGTCGAGGCCGCGGAGGGCGTCGAGTCGGTAGTAGACATAGGGCGTGCCGTCGACGGTGAGGGTGTCGCGGCTCTGGAACGAATTGTGCGAGGTCATTGGGGGGAAAGGCGACAGAATGAGGCGGCATTCCCGTCAGCGCTTCGTCGACGGGCGACGTTAACTTCTGCGAGATGAAGCTAACACGTGGTGCGGCCTCTCTGCTCTGTGGGCTCGCGCTCCTGGATGTCACGCCGCTGCGTGCGCAGGCGCGGACCCTCACCCTCGACGACGCGGTGCGGCGCGCGGCGACGGTGTCCCCCGCGGCGGCCGCGGCGGTCGCACGGCGGCAGGAGCTCGTCGGGCGGGCGCGGACCGACGCGCAGTGGGCGAATCCGCTGATCGAGCTCCGTCGGGAGAATGAAGGGGCGCCGATTCCGTACGATGATTTCGCGACGGTGACGCTGCCGGTCGGCCTGACGGGCCGTCGCGTCGCGCTCCGGTCGGCGCTGACCGCGACGCGCGAGCGCGCGAGCGCAGACTCGCTCGAGGTGGTCCGTGCGGCGGGGTTCGAGGCGGCCCGCGCCTGGTGGGCGTACTGGGCGGCGCGCGCCGAGGCGCTGATCGCGACGGAGCAGGCGGGGTTGCTCGACCGCATCGCCGCGCTCGATTCCCTCCGCGCGGCGGAGGGAGAGCTCGCTGAGGCGAGCGCGTTCCGGATGCGGATCGAGGCGCAGCGGGGCCGGCACGGGGCGGCGCAGGCCGCGGCCGCCGCGGCGCACGCCCGGGCCCGACTCGCGGCGCTCGTCGACGAAGGGGACCCGGAGGCGATCGACGTCGCCGAGCCGACGGACGGTGCCTTCGCGCTCCCCGTCGTCTCCGATGCGCTGGCGGTGGCGATGCGCGACCGCCCCGACCTCCGCGCCGCGACGGCGGCGGTGCGTGCCGCCGATCGGCGGCGGACCGCCGAGCGGCTCGGGACCCTCCCCGACGTCGGCCTCACCGGCGGGTACAAGGGGACGGGCGGGTTCGAGACGGCGTTGTTCGGCGTGATGGTGACGGCGCCGGTGTTCAATACGAATGGCGGGAACCGCGAGCGCGCGGCCGGCGAGTGGTTGATGGCCGACGCCGAGCGGCGCGCGATCGAGCGGCGCGTCACGACCGAGGTGCGCGCCGCGCGCCTCGCGGCGCAACTGATCGACGAGGGGACCGCGGGGTTCGACGCGGTCTTCGTGGGCCGGGCCGATGTCGTCGCCGCGGCCGCGGAGGCCGCGTACCGCGAGGGGGCCGCCTCGCTCATCGAATTGTTGGATGCCTTCCGGGCCGCCGCCGACGCGCGGACCGCCCGGGTGCGAGGTCTGCACGACCGTGCCCTCGCCCGACTCGACCTGCGGCGCGCGATGGGCGCGCCCGCCGTGGAGACCCCGTGATGCCGATGGCCCGTCGTTCGATCGTTCCTCTTGGCCTCCTGCTCGTCCTCGTCGTCTCCGCCTGTGGCGACACCCCAGAGGCCGCGACCGATGGGGCGGTGGTCGCCGACACCGCGCTCGTCGCGTCGGAGGCGGTCGCGATCGCAGAGTTCCAGTTCGCGGCCGTCGCGGAGACCGAGTGGCGCGACGCCTGGCAGATGCCGGCGCACGTGAGCCTCGATCCCGGGGCGACGCAACCCCTGGGCAGCATCGTCGAGGGGCGCGTGCTCGAGGTGCGGGTCTTCCCGGGTGACCGTGTGCGCGCCGGCGACATCGTCGCCGCCATCCACTCGCACGAGGTGATGGATGCGCGTCAGGCGCTCGCCGCCGCGCAGGCGGGGCGTATCACGGCGGACAGCGCCGCGGCGGTCGCCGAGGCCGCCGCCGGTCGAGCGGAGCGCCTCCTCGCCGCGCGCGCGCTCAGTCCCGCCGAGGTCGAGCGCGCCAAGGCCGCGCGGGCGGCTGCGGTCGCGGCGCGGGCCGCCGCTCACGCCGAAGAGGAGCGCGCCGAGGCGATGATGGCTCATCTCCTTGGTGATGCGCCCGCCGCGGGGGTCGACGAGCACGCCGCGCTGATCCGCGCGCCCTTCGACGGGGTCGTCACCGGGCGCACGGCGCAACCGGGCCAGGTGGTGCTCGTCGGGCAGCCGCTCGTCACCGTGGCGCGCGAGGGCCGTTTGGGGATCCTGATGCATCTCCCCGAGGAGGCGGTGGCGAGCGTCGCGCGCGATGTCGCGGTGCGCTTCACCGTCCCTGCGTATCCCGACCGCACCTTCCGGGCGCGGGTGATGCGCATCGCCCCGGTGGTGGACTCGATGAGCCGCGCGATGGAAGTCTGGGCCGCGATCGACGGGGACGGGCAGCGGCTGCTCCGCGCGGAGATGACCGCGAACGCGGAGCTCGACGGGGTGCGCGGCGCGCGCGTCCTCACCGTCCCTGCGGGGGCGGTGCAGGTGATGGACGGCGATACCGTCGTCGTTGTGGGGCGTCGAGTGGGTGACGGGATGCTGCTCGAGGCGCGCCCGGTGCGACTCGGGCGCCGCTCCACCGACCGCGCCGAGCTCCTCGGCGGTGTCGCCATCGGGGATTCGGTGCTCGATCGCGGGGCCGCGATCGGGAAGGCGGAGCTGTTGAAGCGCCGCGCGGCCCGCGGCGGCGCGGGCGAATGAGGCGGCTCCTCGCCTTCTCGCTCCGCCAGCGCGCCTTCGTCATCGGCGGCGTCCTCTCGCTCGTCGTCGCCGGGCTCTATGCCCTCACGCATATCCCCTTCGACGCCTTCCCCGACCTGACGGGGACCCGCGTCGAGGTCATCACCCCCGCGCCGGGGATGCCGCCCGAGGATATCGAGCGGCTCGTGACGTATCCGATCGAGTCGGCGCTGATGGGGATCCCCGGCGCCGAAGGGGTCCGCTCCGTCTCCAAGCAGGGGCTCTCGCTGGTGATGGTCGCCTTCCCCGACAACGTCGACATCTACTTCGCGCGCACCCTGGTGCAGCAGCGGCTCGCCGACGCCAAGGGCGCGCTCCCCGCCGGGATCGAGGCGGGGCTCGGGCCCGTCACCACGCCGATGGGGGAGCTCTATCAGTACACCGTCACGAGCGACTCCCTGACGCTGACGGAGCTGAAGACGCTCCACGACTACACGATCCGGCCACGGCTGCGCAGCGTCCCCGGCGTCTCCGAGGTGAACTCGTGGGGCGGGTTCGTCGAGCAGATCCACGTGCAGATCGATCCCGCGAAGCTCGCGGTGCGCGACCTCACGCTCGCCGACGTGCACGACGCGCTCGAGGCCAACAACCGGACCTTCGGCGGCGCGTACGTCGAGACCGCGGGGGAGCGGTTCACCATCCGCGGCGTCGGGCGCGCCGAGACGCGCGACGAGATCGCGCGGATGGTGGTGGCGCAGCGGGGCGGGGCCCCGGTGCTCGTCCGTGACGTGGCGACGGTGGTGACCGGCGCCCTCCCGCGCTTCGGCGTGGTGACGCAGGACGGGACGGGGGAGGTCGTCACCGGGATGGTCCTCAAGCTGAACGGGGCGGATTCGCGCCGGGTGATCGACGCCGTCGCCGCGAAGTTGGAGGAGGTGCGCGCGAATCTCCCGGCCCACGTCCGCATCACGCCGTTCTACGACCAGACGCAGCTCGTGCGTCGCACCACGCAGACGATCGCGAAGAACCTCATCGAGGGCGGGCTCCTCGTCATCGCGGTCCTCTTCCTCTTCCTCCGGAACGTCCGCGCCTCGCTGATCGTCGCGTCGGTCATCCCGCTCTCGATGCTCATCGCCTTCGGCGGGATGGCGGTCTTCGGGTATTCGGCGAACCTGATGAGCCTCGGCGCGCTCGACTTCGGGCTGATCGTCGACGCGTCCGTGGTGATGGTGGAGAACTTCGTGCGACGGCTCGAACGCCAGCAGGCCGGGGACCGCGACCAGCTCTTCCTCGACGCCGCGGTCGAGGTCGGTCGCCCCATCCTCTTCGGCATCGCGATCATCGTGGCGGTCTACATCCCGCTCTTCGCGCTCGACGGAATGGAAGGCCGGATGTTCAAGCCGATGGCCTTCACCGTGGTGACGGCGGTGCTCGGCTCGCTCTTCCTCGCCCTCACGTATGTGCCGACGGTCTCCCACCTGCTCCTGCGGCACGCGCACGAGCAGCCGAACCGCTTCTTCGACCGGCTGCGCGACGCCTACGGGCGCGGGCTCGACTGGGTCTTCGCGCACGCCCGTCCGGTGGTGACCGGCGCCGTCGCGCTCGTCGTCGCCGCGCTCGCCTCCTTCGCGTGGATCGGCACGGAGTTCATGCCGAAGCTCGACGAGGGGAACATCCTCATCACGACCCGTCGGCTCCCGAGCATCTCGCTGGAGGAGGCGACGCGCCTCTCCTCAGCGGTGGAGCGGATCCTCACGCGGTTCCCTGAAGTCATCACCGTCGTCACGAAGGAAGGGCGTCCCGACCTCGCGACCGAAGCGATGGGGCTCTTCGAAGGGGATACCTATGTGATCCTGAAGCCCCAGGCGGAGTGGACGACGGCCACCGACCGGGACGGCCTCGTCGCCGCGTTCGACTCCGCGCTCGCCGTGGTGCCGGGCCTCGAGACCTCGTTCACGCAGCCGCTCGCGATGCGGCTCGATGAGGCGGAGAGCGGGATCCGCACCGACCTCGGCATCAAAGTCATCGGCCCAGACCTCGTGCAGAACGAGGCGCTCGGTGAGCGGATCCGGTCGATCGTCGCCGGAGTGTCGGGGGCCGCGGACGTCGCCGTGGAGATCGCCGAGGGGAGCGGTCAGTACCGCGTGGAGATCGACCGGGCCGCGCTCGCGCGGCACGGCGTCAGCGTGGCCGACGTGCAGGATGTGCTCGACCTCGCCACCGGGATGCGTGCCGCGACCGAGCTCGTCGACGGACCGCGCCGCATCGGCGTGGCGGTGCGACTCACGCCCGCGGCCGCCGCCGACCTCGAGGCGCTGCGGCGGCTCACGGTGCGCACCGCGACCGGGGGCCTCGTCCCCGTGGGTTCGCTCGCGCGGCTGACCCCGGTGATGGGGCCGGAGCTCATCGCCCATGAGGACGCCCAGCGGCGCACGCTCGTGATGGCGAACGTCCGCGGTCGCGATCTCGGCAGCTTCGTCGCGGAGGTGCGGGCGAAGGTCGCCGCGGGGGTGCGCCTCCCGTCGGGGGTCTTCCTCGAGTGGGGCGGCCAGTACGAAAACCAGCAGCGCGCCCTCGGGCGGCTCGGGATCGTCGTGCCGGCGGCGCTCCTGCTCATCTACCTGCTGCTCTTCCTCTCGTTCGGCTCCGTCACGCAGGCGGGGCTCGTGCTGCTCAACGTACCGTTCGCCCTCGTGGGCGGCGTCGCGGCGCTCTGGCTGCGCGGGCTCAACCTGAACCTCTCCGCGAGCATCGGGTTCATCGCCCTCTTCGGCATCGCCGTGTTGAACGGCGTCGTGCTCGTCGAGCACCTGAACCATCTGCGCGACGACGGGCGCGATCTCGACGACGCGGTGCGTGAGGGCGCGCTCGACCGCCTCCGCCCCGTGCTGATGACCGCGCTCGTCGCGAGCCTCGGATTCGTCCCGATGGCGCTCTCGCACAGCGCGGGGAGCGAGGTGCAGCGGCCGCTCGCCACCGTCGTCATCGGCGGGCTGCTCACCTCCACCGTCCTCACCCTCTTCGTACTGCCGATGGCGTACCGGGCCCTCACGCGGTGGGAGTCGGCGCGCGAGGCGCGCGCACAGGCCGCCGACGCCGCCCGCGAGGCCGCGTGGGAGGCCGGGCGGTGAGCGCGGTGCGGTGGACCGCCGCGGTCGCCGCCGCGCGCGCGGCGGGACGCCCCGTCGTCGCGCTCGAGAGTTCCGTGCTCGCGCAGGGGCTCCCCGTCCCCGCGAACCGCGAGGCGGAGCGGCGGATGCGCGACGCCGTCATCGCGGGCGGCGCCGTCCCCGCCGTCACCGCGGTGGTGCAGGGGGTCCCCACCCTCGGCCTCGAGGGGGAGGCACTCGAGCGATTCCTCGCCCGTGACGGCGTCGCCAAGGTCTCGGCGCGCGACCTCCCGGTATCCATGGCGCAGGGGCGTGATGGCGCGACCACCGTCGCCGCGGCCCTCACCCTCGCCGCGCAGGGCGGCCTCGACGTCTTCGCCACCGGTGGAATCGGTGGCGTGCACCGTGACGCCCCCTTTGACGAGTCGGCGGACCTCGCCGAGCTCGCGCGGACCTCGGTGGTCACCGTCTGCGCGGGGGCGAAGTCGATCCTCGACCTCCCCGCGACGCTCGAGCGGCTCGAGACCCTCGGCGTGACCGTGGTCGGATTCGGCACCGACGAGTTCCCGGGGTTCTTCACCGCGCGCACCGGGCTGCGCGTCCCGGCGCGGGTCGATGCCCCGGAGGAGGTCGCCCGGATTCTCCTCGCGGCGCGCGCGCTCGGGCGCCCGGGCGGCGTGCTCGTGGTGCAGCCCCCGCCGCCGGACGCCGCCCTCGACGCGACGTTGGTCGACGAGGCCGTCCGCGAGGCGCTCCGGATCGCCGCGGCCGCCGGGGTGCGTGGGCCCGCCGTCACCCCGCACCTCCTCGCGGCGGTGGAGCGGGCGACCGGGGGCCGCTCCCTCGCTGCGAACCTCGCGCTCCTCGAGGCGAATGCCGGGCTCGCGGCACGGATCGCCGTGGCCCTCGCGACCGCCCCCTGAGCGGGCGTCGCGCGGCGGGCGGTGACCGGAGGTTCGTGCGGTGCGCCGTCGGGCGCGTCCCGGCTGTCGCCCGCCGTGCGGCGATGATAGGTTCCGGCGCATCACTCTCGCGCCGGAGGTCGGATCCCCTATGCCCTCTCCGTTCCTGAGTTCCGAAGAGTACGACGAGCGCGCGCACCAGCTCTACAACGAGGGGGAGTACGAGGCCGCGCTCGCGACGCTGCGCGAGGGGCTCGCTCTCTATCCGAACGCCGTCGAGCTGCACGTGGGGGTGGGCTATGCCCGCCTCGCCCGTGACGAATATGCTTGGGCGCGTCGCGCCTTCGAAGAAGCCCTCCTCCTCGACGCCGAGCACGAGGATGCACTCGCCGGCCTGGGTGAGACGCTTCTCAAGTTCGGGCAGACGCCGCAGGCGTTGAAGGCGTTCCGTCGGATCCTCGACCTCGGCTACGGGGACGACGTCGAGCTGATGCTGCAGGTCGGGCGCACCTGCTTCCGCGAAGGGCTCGCCGCCGAGGCGAAGGAATTCTTCGAAGTCGCCCTCCGGCAGGTCCCCGACCACGCCGAAGCGGTCGCGATGGTCGGCTACGCTGAGCATCGCCTCGGGCAGGACGACGCGGCGGTCGAGACGCTCAGACGCGCGCTGCAGCTCGATCCCGCGCACGCCGAGGCGCGGATCTACCTCGGGAACCTCCTCTACGACCGCGAGGAGTTCGAGGCGGCGCTCTTCCAGCTCGAGCAGACGAAGCCGGATGAGCACTGGGATGAGCTCGGGATCTGGCGCCTCCTCGAACTCAAGAAGTCGCACTGCCGGATGCAGGATGGCGATCCGGCGTTCCAGCCGTGGGAGGCGCGGCTCGAGGAGCTCGCCCCGCCCGCGGATTCGATCGATGAACTGCTGGCCGAGCTCGAGGCGCGCGCGGCGGAGCGGGAGGAGGTCGAGGCGCGGCAGCAGCTCGAGCTCTTCGGTGCGCTCCTCGCCGGCGCGGCCGATGCGAAGCAGGCGCCCCCCGAGGCGCATCGCGTGGTCGCCCGGGATGGGCGCCGCTACGAAGGCTCGTGGGAGGAGATCGTCGTCGCGATGCGCGACGCCGCCGACGGCGAACGGCCGCTCGACGAGTTCATGCAGGCGGAGGCCCGGCGGGGCTTCGCCCTCACCGGGCGCCTGATCCCCACGAAGGACGCCGAGAGCTTCCTGCGGGCCAGCGCCGACGCGGGCCTGCTCCGTATCGTCTCCTGAGCGCGCTCGACCCGATCCTCCCGCCGGCGTCGGTCCGCCGGACGCGGCTGCCGAACGGTCTCACCGTGCTCGTGCGCCGTGATCCGTCGGCGCCGGTCGTCGCGATCGTCACCTGGGTGCGGGCCGGCTACTTCGACGAGCCCGACGACCAGGTCGGCATCGCCCACGTCCTCGAGCATATGTATTTCAAGGGGACGCCGACGCGCGCCGCCGGCGAGATCGCGCGCGCGACGAAGGCCGCTGGCGGCTACCTGAACGCCGCGACCATCTACGATCACACGCACTACTACACGGTGCTCCCCGCGGCCGGCTTCGCGGCGGGGCTCGCGGTCCAGGCCGATGCCTTCGCGCACTCCGTCATCGACGCTGACGAGCTCGCTCGCGAGCTCGAGGTGATCATCGAGGAGACGAAGCGGAAGGCCGACACGCCCGCCGCCCTCGCGGTCGAGACGCTCTTCGAGGTGCTGCACGATCGGCACCGGATTCGGCGCTGGCGGATGGGGCGCGAGGCGGGGCTCCGCGCCCTCACCCGCGACCAGCTCGTCGCGTTCTACCGGCGGCTCTATCGGCCGGCGAACACGGTGCTCGCCATCGTCGGGGACATCGATCCCGATGAGGCGATCGCCCTCGCGGCGCGGCACTACGGCGCGCTCCCCGGCGCCGACGTCGGCCGCTCGCTGAGCCCCGCCGAGGTCGCGCCGCCGGGCGTGCGCGTGCGCGAGTGGGAAGGGGACATCGCGCAGGCGGAACTCGTCTTCGGTTGGCGGACGCCCCCGCTGCTCGACGCCGCGTCCCCCGCCCTCGACATCCTCGCGACGGTGCTCGCCGGCGGACGCGCGTCACGGCTCTCTCGCGCCGTGCGGGACCGCCGGCTCGCCGCGAGCGTGTCCGCCTACAACTACACGCCCACGGAGCTCGGCGTCTTCATCATCCACGCCGGCCCCTCGGGGGCGCGGATGGCCGACGCGGCCGGAGCCATCTGGGACCAGCTTCGGCGCGTCCGTGCGGGGGAGGTGACCGCGGACGAGATCGCACGCGCGCGCCGCGTGGTGGAGGCGCAGGCGCTGCGTCGCTTCGAGTCGCCTGACGGGCAGGCGAACTTCCTCGGCGCCTGGGAGCTCCACGGGGATTGGCAGCGGGGCGTCGCGTATCACGATGCGCTCCTCGCCGTCGACGCCGCGCAGGTGACGGCGGTCGCGCGCCGTTGGCTCGATCCCGACCAGGTCTCGATCGTCGCGTATCGCCCGCGGGGCACGGCACCGCTCGGCGCGGATGCCGCGGCGGTGCGGGCACGCCTCGACGCGGCGCGGCCGGCCCCGCTCGACCCGACGACCCCGTCGCTCGCGGCGCCGGCGCTCGTCGGGCGCGGGGCGCGGCCTGAACGCACCGTCGACGGGGTACACGTCTTCCGCACCGCCGAGGACGTGCCGATCCTCGTCCGCCGCCGTCCGGGCGCCGCGCTGGTGCATCTCGGATGCGTCGTGAGCGGTGGGGTGGTGGAGGAGCGCGACGACGAGGGTGGACTCTCCTCCCTCGCGACGCGCGCGATGCTGCGTGGCACCGCGCGGCGCACCGCGGCTCGGCTCGCGGAGGATGCCGAACTGATCGGCGGTTCGCCCGCCGCACGTGCCGGGACCGAGGCGATGCAGTGGACGCTCGGGATCCCCGCGCGTGCCACGGCGGAGGCGGTGGAGCTCCTCGCCGACATCGTCCTCGCGCCCACGTTTCCCGCCGATGGGGTGGAGGCGGAGCGCGCCGCGATGGTCGCGGCGATGGGCGCGCTCCGCGACGACATGTACCGCCAGCCGATGCGGCTCGCCGCCGAGGCCGCCTGGCCGGAGCATCCGTACGGCCGGCCTACGCTCGGGACGGAGGCATCGCTCGCGCGGCACACGCCCGAGGCGCTCGCGGCGTGGCACGCGGCTCGGGTGGCAGGAGCGTCCGCGGTGCTCGTCGCCGTCGGGGATGTGGAGCCGCAGGCGATGGCCGATCTGATCGCCGGGCGCTTCGCGTCGCTGCGCGGGGCGCCGTCGGCGCTCGTGCGTCCCGCGCCATGGCCCATCACGTCGACGGAGCGCGTCGAGGCGCGGGAGAAGGCGCAGTCGGCGATTGCGCTCCTCTTCCCCGGCCCCGCCCGCGACGACGCGACTCGATTCGACCTCGCGCTGCTCGCCGGCGTCGCAAGCGGGCTCGGCGGCCGGCTCTTCGAGGAGCTGCGGTCCAGACGCTCGCTCGCCTATACCGTGCTCACGCGGCCCTTCGTCCGTCGGCGCGGGGGGGCGTTCGCGGCCTACATCGCCACGTCGGCGGAGAAGGAGGCCGAGGCGAGAGCTGGGCTGTTGGACCAGGTGCTGCGACTCACCGAGGCCCCGGTCTCCGACGACGAGCTCACCCGGGCGCGACAGGCCGCGCTCGGCGCGTGGCAGATGCGGCAGGCGTCAGGGGCGTCGGTGCTCGGCGACCTCGCCGACGCGTGGTTGCACGGTACGCTCGCGGACCTGACCGAGTATCCGGCGACCTTGGCCGCCGTGACGCCGGCGCGGATGCTCGACGCCGCGCGCCGGTGGGTCGATCCGAGCCGGCGCGTAGAAGGCATCGTTCGCGGTCGCGTCGGCTGACCGCGGACGCACACACCAACACCTGACCGTCGTCCGCCTGCCGGACGGGTGTCCGTCGGGTGGCGGCGTCAGCGCGGCCGGGTCGCCGCGGCCGGCGCGAGTCGCGCCCCGCCCGGCGCCCCCACGACCGTCGTCAGCGAACGGTGTCCATCAGCGCCGACGGCGCGGACCCCGACCCAGACGTCGTCGAGTTGCTCATCGAGGAGGAACGCCGTCTCCGTCCCCGCGTCCACGATCCGCGTGTAGGTCGGGGCCGTCGTCCGTCGCACGAGAAGCTCATAGCGCGACGCGCCCGGCACCGGGGACCAACGGATCTGGAACGATTGGCCACCGGAGGCGCGGTCGCGGGTGTACGCCGTCTGCGCCGGGCGATCCGGGGCCGCAGCGAGCGCGGCGACCGAGGCGAGGTTCAGTCGGGCCACGTCTGCGACATAGGCGAAGTCGACGTCCGCGAGGGAATCGGTCGGGAGATGCTGCCGCTTGTAGTTCTCGAGGCGCTCCGAGAAGCGGAGGCCCGGGATGCCGCGTTCGACGAACGGGCGATGGTCGCCGCCGCGGCCGAGCCGATCGAGCCGCAGCACTGGGAGCACCTCGAACCGCGGCTGGTACCGCGCGCCGATCGCCCAGACGTAGCGAGCGAGCTCGCCGCCGCCGACGGCGAGCGAGTCGATGGCGAAGACGCGCACCGAGCGGTCGTTCCGGCGCCCGTCATCGGCGACGACGTTGCCGATGATGTCGTCGGTGAAGGCGGCGACGACGCGCTTCCCCTCACGTGCCAGTCGTTCCGCGAACTGCGTCGAGCCGAGGAGCCCCTGCTCCTCGCCGGTGTAGAGGACGAAGGCGATGGTCGCGTCGAAGCCGGAGGGGAACCGTCGCCCCATCACGCGGGCCAGCTCCATCACCGCCGCCGTCCCCGAGCCGTCGTCGTCCGCCCCGGGGGCGTCGCTGACCGCGTCCATCGCGTTGGTGGAGCAGATGCAGGAGTCGTAGTGCGCGCCCATCACGACCACGCGCGAGGTGTCGCGGCCCGGAAGCCACGCCACGACGTTCCAGAGGGCGACGGTCGGCCGCTCGGGGCTCCGGCCCACGACGGCGCGCCCGGTGTCGAATTCGACGCGGAGACATCCCCCGCACGCCGCGCTCGCCGCGGTCAGCTCCGCGTGGATCCAACGGCGTGCGGCGCCGATGCCGCGCGAGGGCGAGAGCGTGTCGCTCATCGTGTGGCGCGTACCGAAGGCCACGAGGGTCGAGTCGATCCGACGGAGCGCCGGTGGCGAGACCTCGCGCATCGCCTCGACGATCCGCGCGTCGCGGACGAGGCCGAGCGTGCTCGGGCGACCACGTTGCGCCGTGACGAGCGTCGGCGCGAGGAGCAGGAGCGGGAGGAGACGATGGAGGAGGCGCATCGATCGGGGCGGGCGGGGGAGAGTGGAGCGGCGGACGCCGGGGCAGGGGCGGGCGGTGGGCGGTGGGCGGGTCGACACCGCCGCCGCATCGCCGCGATTGAGCAGACCGTCCCCCGATTCTAGCTTCCCGAGATGCATGCCGCCTCCCGCCTCCGCCGCGTCGGTCTCGCCCTGATGCTCGCCACGCCGCTCGCGGCGCAGGCGCCGGTGCGCGCGTTGCCTCAGCGCGAGACTCGACTCGACGCCGTGGTGACGCCCGGCGGCGGCGTCCTCGCGGGGGTCGGCGTGAACCGGCGGTTCGGCTGGTATGCTCGCGGGGGCGCCACGCTCAGCGTGGGTGCGGTGCGCGCGGGGGACGGGTGGGCCGCGATGCAGCGCGTCGAAGTCGTCTCGCGATTCCTCTTCGATCCCTTCGGCGAGCACCGCCGTGGCGTGTACGGCGGGGCGGGGGTCGCGGTCCGCCATCTCGCGGGGGATGTCACGCGTCCCGAACTGGTGCTCGTCGCCGGGGTCGAGGGGCCGCGCGTCGGGAGCGCGCCGATCCCGTCGGTCGAAGTGTCGCTCGGTGGCGGCCTGCGGATCGGCATGGTCTTGCGTCGGCAGCGGCCGGTCGGGCGCTGAGCCCGCGTGGAACGACGAAGGGCCCCGCGAACCCGCGGGGCCCTTCGTGCGTCCGTGCGATCGCCGACCGAGGTCAGGCGCTCATCGGCTCCGGGCGCTTGGCCGGGGTGGCGAAGCGCTCGCCCAGGGTCCGGAGGTCGGCGATGTCCCGCGCGCCGAGCTCGTGGTACCGCTCCGCCATGTACTTCATCGTCTCGTCGAACCACTCGCGCACGTGCTCGGGGTCGGCCCCGACCACACCGCAGCGCATCACATGCTGGAACAGCTCGTCGCGCGCCTGATCGAACGGCGACGGGGCGGAGGGCGTCGAGCCACCGCGGGTTTTCTGTCGGCTCATCTCATCCGGATTGAGGTCAGCGAGGTCGGCGGACGCCACGCGGGCGCCGCAGCCGTGAGGAGAAAGGTAACCCCGCGCCGGACGAACTCCTACCCCGCGCAGGGCCCGTGATGCCAGATTTCCCGCCTCGTCTCCCACCCTGCTGCACTGAGGTCTCCCGTGGCCCCGACCGTGCGTTCCTCCAATAAGTCCTTCGGTACCCTCCTCGTCGCCGTCGCCGTCATCGGCGTCGTCGTCCTCGGCTACGTGGTGTCGCGTCCCGCCAAGGTGATCACCCTCGATCCCGCCGCCGCGGCCGGACTCACCGCCGCCGGCATCGTGATCGGCAGCCCCGACGCGCCCGTCGAGGTCACCGAGTACGCCGACTTCGAGTGCCCCGCCTGCGGCAACTTCGCCGTCCTGCAGGAGCCCGACGTCCGGGCGCGCCTCGTCGAGACCGGGCGGATGCGCTTCCGGTTCGTCGATTTCCCGCTCGCGATGCACGCCAACGCGGTCGCGGCGCACAACGCGGCACACTGCGCGAACGAGCAGGGGAAGTTCTGGGAGATGCACGACGCGATCTTCGCGAATCAGGGGAACTGGAACACGCAGGCGACGCGGGATCCGCGGAAGGTGCTCCGGGAGGTCGCACGCACCGTCGGGCTCGACGACGCGAAGTGGGTCGACTGCTTCGACTCCGGCCGGATGCTCCCGCAGATCGCGGCCAATCGCGCCGAGGCGGAGCGGCTCCGCGTGAGCTCGACCCCGTCGTTCCGGATCGGCGACCGGATCAGCGCCGGTGCGCTGACCTTCGATCAGATGAAGGAGGCGGTGCAGCAGGAGACCGCCCGTCTGGCCGGGGACAGCGCCACGCGCTGAGGCGTCGCCCGCGGGGCGCCGGTGGAGGCACCGGCGCCCCGCTCACCCCTCCTGATCGGCGTACTGATCCTTCAGCGCGGCCACGACCGACGGGTCGGCGAGCGTGGTGGTGTCGCCGATGGCGCGTCCTTCCGCGATGTCGCGGAGCAGCCGGCGCATGATCTTCCCGGAACGGGTCTTCGGCAGGTCGGCGGAGAAGAGCAGGTCGTCGGGACGCGCGAGTGCCCCGATCTTCGTCGCCACGAAGCCGCGGAGTTCATCGCGGAGCGCTGAGGTCGCCGTGTGGCCGTCGCGCAGCGTCACGAACGCGCAGATGGCCTGCCCCTTCACCTCGTGCGCCTTCCCCACCACCGCGGCCTCCGCCACCGCGGGATGCTCCACGAGCGCCGACTCGACTTCCATCGTCCCGATGCGGTGGCCGGCGACGTTGAGCACGTCGTCCACGCGCCCGAGCACCCAGAAGTCGCCGTCCTCGTCGCGCTTGGCGCCGTCCCCGGGGAAGTAGAGGTCGGGGCGGTCCGGCCACTTCGAGAAGTACGTCTGCACGTAGCGCGCATCGTCGCCCCAGATGGTACGGAGCATCGAGGGCCAGGGGCGCGTGAGGGCGAGGAGCCCCCCGCCGACGGGGATCTCCCCCGCCGCCGCATCGAGCAGCGCGGCGCGATACCCCGGGAGCGGCTCGGTCGCACTGCCGGGCTTCGTCGTCGTGACCCCGGGCAGCGGGGAGAGCACAATCGATCCGGTCTCCGTCTGCCACCAGGTGTCGACGATGGGGCAGCGCCCGCCGCCGATGACCTCGTGGTACCAGATCCACGCCTCGGGGTTGATTGGCTCGCCGACCGAGCCGAGGAGCCGGAGGCGCGAGAGGTCGTGCCGCCGCGGATGCTCGTCCCCCCACTTCATGAAGGCGCGGATGGCGGTCGGCGCGGTGTACAGGATCGTCACGCCGTGCCGCGCGCAGAGGTCCCAGAAGCGGTCGCGCTCAGGCCAGTCGGGCGCGCCCTCGTACATCACGCAGGTCGCGCCGTTCGCGAGGGGACCGTACACCAGATAGGTGTGGCCGGTGATCCACCCCACGTCGGCGGTACACCAGAAAACGTCGTCCTCGCGGAGGTCGAAGACCATCCGCGTGGAGCTGGCGGCGCCCACGAGGTAGCCGCCGGTGGTGTGGACGATCCCCTTCGGCTTCCCGGTCGTGCCGGAGGTGTAGAGGATGAAGAGCACGTCCTCCGCATCCATCGCGGCGGGAGCGCAGACGTCCGAGGACTTCCGCATCAGCTCGTGATACCAATGGTCGCGCCCCTCGACCATCTCCACGTGCGCGTCGCCGATCGGCCCCGCGCTCCGGCGCTGCACCACCACCACGTGGCGCACCGACGGGCACTCGGCCACCGCCTTGTCGGTGTTCCGCTTGAGCGGCACCACCTGCCCGCGGCGGTAGCCTCCGTCGGCCGTGATCACCACCGAGGCCTCGGCATCGTTCATCCGGTCGCGGAGCGATTCGGGGGAGAAGCCGCCGAAGACGACGGAGTGGATCGCCCCGATACGCGCGCAGGCGAGCATCGCGATCGCCGCCTCGGGGATGAGCGGGAGGTAGATCCCGACCCGGTCCCCCTTCCGCACCCCGAGGCCGATCAGGACGTTCGCGAAGGTGCGAACCTCGCGGGCGAGCTCCCAGTAGGTGAGGGTGCGCCGGTCCCCCGGCTCCCCCTCCCAGACGATCGCGGCCTTGTTCCCGCGCCCCGCGGCGAGATGCCGGTCGAGGCAGTTCTCGCTGACGTTGAGCTGTCCGCCGGTGAACCAGCGCGCGTGGGGCGGCGTCCAGTCGAGAACGGTCTCCCAGGGACGTTGCCAGTGCAGCGTCGCGGCCTGGCCGGCCCAATAGCCGACGTCATCGGCGGCGGCCGCGGCGTGCAGGGTGCGGTCGCGAACCTGGGCCGCGGCCGTGAAGGCGGCCGGCGGCGGGAAGCGGCGGTGCTCGCTGAGGAGGACGTCGATGTCGGTCATCGCACGATGCTACCACGCTCACCGAGCCCGCCGCAACGCGTTAGAATCCGGCGATGTCCCTCGCGTCGCTCCCCTGCGCGTCGGGCCCGCGATGACGGCGCCCGCGTCACCCGTCCTCTCGGCGGCCGGCCTCCGGCGCACCTTCGGCGCCCAGCGCGCCGTGGATGGAGTCGATCTCGCCCTCGGGGCGGGGGAGTGCCTCGCCCTCTTCGGACCGAATGGGGCGGGGAAGACCACGCTGCTGCGACTGCTCGCTGGCTTGGCCCGTCCGACGGCGGGGCAGGCGCGCGTCGGGACGGTCGCGCTCCCCGAGGCCGCCGCGCGGGCCCGCGTGGGGCTCGTCTCCCACCGCACGATGCTCTACGACGCGCTGACCGCGCGCGAGAACGTCCACTTCGCCGCCGACCTCCACGGCCTGCCGCACCCGGCGACGGCGACCACGCAGGTGCTCGAGGCGCTGCAGGTGGCGGCGCGCGCCGACGTCCCGGTCCGGGCACTCTCCCGCGGGATGCGCCAGCGGGTGGCGATCGCGCGCGCCGTCGTGCACGCCCCCGACCTGATCCTTTGCGATGAGCCGTACACCGGGCTCGACGAGGTCGGCGCCGCGGCCCTCACCACGCTCCTCCGCGCACGGCAGGCGGCCGGGGCGGCGCTCGTCGTCGTGACGCATCATCTGCAGGAGGGACTCGCGCTGGCGACGGAGGTCGCCGTGATGCGGGGTGGCCGTTTCGTGCATCGTGCCCCGCGGGCCGAGGTCGACCCCGCCGCCTTCGCCACGTTCTATCGAGAGCTCGTCGCGTGAGCGCCCCCGGGGTCGTGGCCACGGCGCTGCGGATCGCGCGGAAGGATCTCGCGATCGAGTTCCGTACGCGGAGCGCCTTCCTCTCCGCGTTGGTCCTCTCCCTGCTTGCGATCGTCATCTTCTATTTCGCGTGGGACCCCACGGCGGTCGGTCCTGCGGTCCTGGCCCCCGGGGTCCTCTGGGTGACCTTCACCTTCTCCGGCCTCCTCGGGTTGCATCGGTCGTTCGGCGTCGAGGCCGAGGATGGGGCGATGGATGCCCTCCTCATCGCGCCGGTGCCGCGCGAGGCGATCTTCCTCGGGAAGGCGCTCGCGAACCTCGCCTTCGTCCTGGGCGTTCAGGCAGTGTCCCTCCCGGCGGTCGCGCTCTTCTACAACCTGCCGATCGGGTCAGCCGTCGTGCCCTTGGCGGCGGTGCTCGTCCTCGCGGCAATCGGATTGGTGGCGATCGGCACGCTCTTCGCCGGCATCGCCGCGAACACCCGGCTCGCCGAGCTCTTGCTGCCGGTGCTCGCGCTCCCGTTCTTCGTTCCCGTCGTGATGCCGGCGGCGCAGGCTACGGCCGGTCTCCTCGCCGGCCGTCCCCTCGCCGAGGCGATGGACTGGGTGCGTATCCTGATCGCGTTCGACCTCGTCTTCTGTTGGGCCTGCATGGTCGTCTTCCCCCACACGCTCGATGACTGATTCGCCGTCTCCCACCACGCCCTCGCGTCGCCTCGATCCCGTCGCCCTCCTCGCGGCGCTCGCGGTCGTGGGCGCGTATGCCCGCGCCATCTGGTTCACGCCGCCGGAGCGGATCCAGGGGTACGCCCAGAAGATCCTCTACGTCCACGCCCCGGCTGCGTGGGTCGCCTTCCTCGCCTTCGGCCTCACCGCGCTCGCGGGCGCCGGATGGCTCTTCCTCAAGGACGAGCGGCTCGACCGCTTCGCCGAGAGCTCGGCCGAGGTCGGCGTCGTCTTCACGACCGCGGTGCTCGTCACCGGGCCCCTCTGGGGGCGCCCGATCTGGGGCACGTGGTGGACGTGGGACGCCCGGCTGACGCTCACGCTCTTCCTCTGGTTCGTCTACGTCGGCTACCTCGTGCTGCGTGGCGCTGTGACCGGTCGCGAGTCGCGCGCCCGCGCTTCGGCCGTGCTCGGGATCCTCGGGGCGCTCCTCATCCCGTTCATCCACCTGAGCGTCTATCTCTTCCGCACGCTGCACCCGATGCCGGTGGTGGCGCGCCCCGAAGGGCCGTCGATGCCGCCGGTGATGCTCACGACCTTCTTCCTCTGCTTCTTCGCCTTCACCCTCCTCTACGTCGCCCTCGTGCGCGCCCGGGTGGCCTACGCGGCCGAACGGGACGCCCTCGAGGATGCGGCGCAGGGCTGACCGCGCGAGCGTCGACCGATGCCTGACAACGCCCTCTACTACCGGCTCGCCTACGCGGCGACGCTGCTCCTCTACGCGGGCTACGCGATCTCCCTTGCCTGGCGGCGGGCCCGGCTCGCGCGTCAGCGCGCGGCGCGCACGTGATCCATCCCTGGAAGGACCTTGCCCCGGGGCCGAACCCGCCGGAGGTCGTCACCGCGGTCATCGAGATCCCACAGGGGGCGCGCAACAAGTACGAGCTCGACAAGGAGTCCGGGCTCTTCCGCCTCGATCGCGTCCTCTACTCGGCGGTGCACTACCCGGGCGACTACGGGCTCATCCCGCGCACCCTGCACGAGGACAACGACCCGCTCGACGTCCTCGTGCTGATCAAAGAGCCGACCTTCACCGGCTGCCTGATTGACGTCCGCCCCATCGGCGTGCTCACGATGCTCGACAAGGGTGAGCCCGACGACAAGATCCTCGCCGTGCCGTGTGAAGACCCGGCCCACGGCGAGTACTTCGACATCGCCGACATCCCGCAGCATACGCTCCGCGAGATCGAGCACTTCTTCGCGGTCTACAAGGACCTGGAGGGGAAGCGGGTCGAGTTGCGCGGGTGGGAGAAGTCCGACGTGGCGATGCGGATCATCGAGGAGAGCGTGGACCGTTATGCGGCCCACTATCTCTCTGAGGGTCCCTGAGGCTCAGTCGCGCGTCGGCGTGAGCCGACCGTAGCCGCCCCGGAAGTACAGGAGCGGCGTCGCCTCCGACGAGACCGCGTCGAGCACCTCGCCGACGACGATGGTGTGGT